>DATKRH010000201.1:0-6512 GCA_035532295.1 Streptosporangiaceae bacterium | reverse complement strand
GCGCGGTGCACCCTGGCGGTCGGCGACTGCGGCAGCGCCGAGTGGGAGTACTGCCCCTGGTCCCCGCAGGACGCCGACCCGGACCTGGCCGCTGACCTGGCCACGGCGCTGCTGACCGGCCAGGCGGGGCCGCAGCCGCGCGTGGGCTCCGGTCACCAGCGCGAGAACGTCACGTTCAAGGGCGTCGTCGGCCTGGAGCTGAAGGCCCGGGGCCTGGAGGTGGAACTGGCGGTCTACTGCGACGAGACCGCCTTCGACACCTTCGCCGAGATCATCGCGACCGTTCCCGGGCAAGGCGATGACGGCGGGCAGGTCTGCGTGACCGACGAAGGCGGCCTGACCTGGACCCGCGACTACTGGGCCGAGGCCGCCGCCATGGTTTCCGCACCGGACCGATGCGGCCAGGCCGCTGACCCGGCCAGCGTCGCCAGTTCTGTGGTTGAGGCAGTCACGCGGGCGATGTCGCTCCTGCGCCCCGCCGGGACCGGAAGGGCTGCTCATGGGTGAGCTGCTGACCGCGCCCGGTTCCAGGGTTCCCCATCACGGGCCGGTCACCCGTGACTGCCCGGTTGAGTGCCTGCTCACCGTCTTGTCGTTCCACAGCTTCAACCCGCTGACCCGTGCCTACGACGCGCCGTTCGACGAGCCGCGCACGGTCGGCGACGTGATCGACCTCTGCACCGGGCAGCAGCTCGGCCAGATCCGGGGCGTCGGGCCGCACCGCGTTTCGGAGATCGAGGCCGCCCTGGCCCGGCTCCACCTCACCAGGCACCGGCACCAGCCCGCAGGCCAGGCGCGCGGGACGCACTAAGGACACGATCATGCACTGCAAGACGAGCAACCGGACGCAGCACACGGGCGGGCACCCTCGTCTTGCCGCAGGCCAGGCAGCTCCCCGCCATCACGGCCGGCCCGGCGCGGCGCGGGCCGCGCCGTTCGCCGCGCAGTGGCCGTACCGGACCTTCCTCGAACTGGGCGCGCTTGCCGGCGCGGTGCCGTCGGCCCGGCTGCACGCCCGCCTCGTCCTGCTGGAATGGGGCCTGGCCGCGCTCAGCGAGAGCCTCGAACTCGTGGTGGGAGCTGGTCACCAACGGGGTGCGGGCCACCCGCGCGATAGGGCGGGAGGCCGTGCGGATGTGGCTGGTCTCCGACCTGGGCCAGGTCGTGGTCTTCGTCTGGGACGCCAGCCCGCAGCCTCCTGCGCAGGCCGCCGACCCTGGCGCGGACGCCGAGAACGGGCGCGGCCTGCTGCTGGTCGAGGCCCTCAGCGAGCGCTGGGGGCACTTCGGCTACGACGGCGACGGCAAGGTTGTCTGGGCGCTGCTGGCATGAGGAAGTCGGTGCCGGTCTTGCGCTTGGGACTGTAGGAGTGGGCGAGCAGGGTATGCACGCTGCGGTCTTCCAGGATGACGTCGCACCCTGGCGGTACCCGCGCGAGCCGTCCGGCCTCGACGTCCAGGAGCTGGCGCAACGCCTGCTCTCGCTCGGCCACCGAGTCCGCTTCCTGGCGCGGCAGGAACCGTCCGCCGCCGGCATGGTCGGCGTAGCAGGGCACGAGGGCAACGGCCAGGCCGCGCAGTTCCCAGGCCAGCAGGCGGCCCAGGGTGGTCTTGCCCGCGCAGCACGGGCCTTCGAGCGCCACGATCAGCGGCTGCGACGTCATGCGCCGGCTCCGCGCTCGGTTTTCCCTGCACCAGATGCGCCGCCGAGCAGCCGTGCCCATCCCAGGATGCCGCCGGTCCCGTGCACCCCGAGCGCCAGCGGGAAAGCCGCGACGCGGGCCAGGCGCGCACCGGGCGGCTCTGGCGCGCCGGGCCAGGCTTCGGTCAGCGCACGACCTACACACCGCAGACTGCCGCGTAGCAGCCCGCCGTGACCCGCACGGGCGGCGTCCCGGCTGCGATCAGGACGCAGACCAGGGCGGGAACGACGGCGCAGCCGGCCCATTCGGCTGCCGACCCGAACGCTGAGGCCGCCATGACCGTGGCTGGCCAGCCGGTGCGCGTGGGCGCGGACGCTGATGCCGCCGAGGCATTCAGGGCCGCGCTCGGCGATCTGATGGGCATCCGTCGCCCTGCGTCAAGCGGGCGCCCTGTCCCAGCAGGACGCGGCTTCGGCGACCGGCGTCCTGGCAGCTGCGTCACCCGACACCGTCGTGCACAACCCGTTCACCGACCATGGAGGCCCGCTCTGCCTCGCCGTACTGTACCTCGCAGTCCGCTGACAACTCCAATCCTGCTAATCCCAGTGGGCAGTAGCACCCGGCGGGGTGGCAGCAGGCGAAAGCCGCTACCCGAACATGACATCGAGGTCATGGACCTTGGCAATGACTGCGTCTATGCCCTGCGCGACGAAGCCTTCCAGGACCTGTCGCAGAGCGCTGGTCCATTGCGGGTCGGCGAGGATGCGGTCACGATGTTCGGCGACTGTCGTATCGACGAGGTCGAGGACCGCTTGCGCTCCATCGGGTTCCCACGCGTAGCCGGGCGCGGCGGCCACGGCGGTGGCTACCGTCAGGATCGTGCGCTTCGGGTCCGATGCCGCGATTCGCTTGAGGACCCGGACAATGTCGTGAACGATCGCCGGACGTCCTACTTCTGCTAGTTGCTCAAGCAGCGGGAACGCAAGGGCGGCGAATTCCGCCTGGATATCGCCGGGTGCGTCGGCGGTAATTTTCAGGTTCCGGGAGACCATGGCAGCGACGCGCGCTGAGCTCGGTAGCAGAATGCGGCCGGGTCGTCGAGCCATGTGGCGAGCAGGCGCTGGCATCTGCCGTGGCCGCTGAGGAGCGCCACGCGAATGAGGATCTGGACGACGAAGTCAATCTCCCTGGGCCGTTCCCCCGGTTCGGCGGAAGGGGCGTCAAAGGCTTGCGGAGCAGCGGCCAGCACCGGCCAGGTGCCCATGGAGCCGAGGTCGGCCAGGCTGCGGTCGACCTCGGCCGGCATGTCAGGCAGCAGGCTGGCAAGCTGCACCAGCAGCCGCGCGCGGACGAAGTCCGCTGCCTCGTCCTGGATCAGCTCGGTGATGCGCGCGTATCGGGCTGCCGGCAGCGGGATTATAAAGTGCAGGCCGCTGACCTGCGGAAACTGCCCGCTAGTCCACTATCTTCACGATCTTCGAGGGCACGTCGGAAATCCAGCGGATGATCGTCGGGCGGGCCATCACCGGACTGGACGTCCGTTAGCCTGACCTGCGGATATACCTATCGTTGACCCGGAAGGCGGGCCGGTCCGCAGCCGAGCGGAGCGACCAGTTGTCGTGTGTTCAGTTGACCCGAATCGCGCTGGCCCGATGGGCGTTCCAGCCGTAATGGGGGTGAACTGGCTGCTCGTGCGGTCATAGCCCGTCGTGTCAGTCGGCAGGTAATCTGGGAAGGAGGAGCAGGGACAGGGAGGATTCTGGTGACCACGACCGTCACGGTGGAAGTGGATGAGGATGAGCTGACTGCCGCTGCCGGACTGCTGGGAACGAGCAGTCGCGAGGAGACGCTGCGGAAGCTGGTGGCCAATGCCGCCGCGAGGGCGGCGAACGTTGCCCTTAAGCGTGCCGAGATTGCTGAGCGTGAGGCCGCCGACCGGGCCGAGGATCGGTGACCGGTCGCGAGTACCTGATTGATGCCAGTGCCTACTGGCGTATTGATCGCGGCGCGGTGCTGGCCGCTGCGTGGCGTGATCATCTTGAGCGCGGCCTGGTGTGGATCTGCCCGCCGACGGAAATGGAGATCTGCCGCCGTGCGTCGAAGGATCAGCATGCGGTGCATCTTCGCGAGTTCGGCGAGACCTACGTCCGGGTGGAATTGCACCACCGGGCTGGTGTCACGGCGCGAGAGATCCAGACGGACCTGATCGGCTGCGGCCAGGCTGCTGGGGTTCACCCGGTTGACCTACTGGTTGCCGCCACTGCCCTGGGTGATGGCTTCACCGTGCTCACCGACGACGGTGATTACGCCCATCAGATCAGCGCTGTTCGTTCCGGGCTTGGCGTTCGCATGGTTGGTGACGGGCCGGACTGAATGCCAAGATCGCCCGTCGCGCAGCCTCCGACCACATCCGCGCGGCCGCCTGGACGCCCACATGACACAGGACGCTCGTGTAATCGTCAAGAAGCTGGGCGAAGACGTAGAGCCCAGAGCCTGCTTGGCCGCTCGCCGTCGGCGAGCATGGCGACAGCGCTGCCAGCCGCCTCTCAGCCGATCAGATCGGCCAGTAGCAGGTCGACGATTGCCTCCTCGTGCACGGCGACGTTGTCCGCCATCATGGCCGGGCTCAGCCTGGAATCCCACGGGGTGGTCTCGGCCCGGCCGGTCAGCGTGAGCCGTCGGCCGACCGGCAGGCGTTCCACCGCCTCGCGGTAGTCGGCACATCCCAGCCGCCATGGCTGGGCGCCTTGGCCGATGATGCGGCGGGCGATCGCGATGCCCGGCCAGTCGAAGTCGCCGTGGTACCGCACCACCGTCCGCCTTTGCAGCACCTGCGGGTTCTCGCACGCGTGCACGATTTCACCGGGCCGTGTCATTTCGTCGGCTCGGTGCAGCTCGTGCACGGTCAAGTGGGTGATCAGGCCCAGGTCGGCCCGCTCCCGCATTATCGCCGGCCAGCGGCCGGTGCCGGGCGGCCGCAGCCCGTAGGTGATGACGGTCCCCGAGATCTCGTCGGTGCTGACCTCGACCCGCTGCCACAGCAGCCGGCGTTCCGCGGCCGAGGCGGGCGGCGGAACGTCCAGTGCGATCGCCAGCCCCCGCAGCACCAGGGCGGCGGCCGGCGCCGCGTCGTCGAGACCGTGCGCGTCACCGGTGATCGCGCTGGCCAGCTCGGCGATCCCAGTCGGCGTCCGGCTGGCGCTCAGCACTGCGGCCAGCGTGCCGGCCGCGATCGCCAGTGCCAGGCTGGCCTGGTCGTCGGGCAGCCGCGTCAGTACGCCGCCACGGTGCAGCCAGTCTGTCCAGGGCCGCGTCCAGTCCTGGCCGGCCAGGCCGTGCTCGGTGAGCAGCCGGTCCAGCTCGGCCCACAGCTGCTCACGGCGGACCCGGGCGTCGTACCGCTCGGCCGGCCGGTCCCGTAGCGGGCCACCGGTCAGTTCGGCCACGACGGCGACCAGCCCCCGCTCGGCCGCGCTCGACCGCAGGGCGTCATCCAGGACGGCCAGCTTCACCTGGTTCGTCCCCGCGCGCACTGGGCGGGCGAGCAGGCCGCTGAGCCGGTCCGCGCCGTCGTCGTCCAGCTCGCCGCGAATCGCGTGCCCGGACTGCTCGAGCCGGTTCCGCAGCACCGGCCACAGCCGCTCCAGGGACGGGGCGGACAGATGGGCCCGCAGCCCGGCCGGGAGGCCGCTCACGTGGTGCTGCGCAAATGCCGGCTGTGCCCGTCCCAGTGCACGTGAGTGGTCACGGCCGAGCTGCCGCCGCTGCGCCTGACCTCGTACACGTCAAGCCGCGGGACCTGCGGGAAGCAACCCCAGAGAGCATGGCCGGTCATGACGAAGTCCAGGTCGAGGGTGACCAGCAGGCCCATCAGCTCGGCCACTGTGCCCTCGTCCACCTTGGCGAACGCATCATCGAGCAAGATCAGCCGCAGCGCCCGGCCGTCGTCGCCCAGGCTCGTCAGGTAACCGTCGGCGGCGGCGAACAGCGTCACGTAGGAGACGAACCGGGTTTCGCCCTGGGACAGCTTGGCCCGCCGGGACAGCCGGCGCTGCTGACCTTCCTCCGGGCCGAGGATGGTCACGTTCACCTCGTGCCACTGCCGGTAGTCCAGCGCCGCGGCCAGGTGGGCGGCGTAGCCGCTGCTCGGGTCGGCAGAGTGGAACTCCTCGACCCGGTGCCGCAGCAGCTCGGTCAGCTCGCTGTTCTGTGCCTCCGAGCGGACCGCATCTGAGGTCGCCACCAGTTCGAGCACCCGGCCCAGAGCCGCGTGCTCCTCCCGCAGCCCCCAGCCCAGCCGCACTCCGATCCCGTTGCTGGTCCTGATGCTCTTCAGGCTCGTGTTCATGGCCGCGACCAGCTGGCCGGCCTGGTTGACCCGGCGGCGCAGCTCGGCGACCCCGCCCCGGCCAGGGTACGCTCGTCGCCCGCCCCGGCCACCTCGACCACCAGCACGTCATCGTCTAGCCGGTACCGCACGTCGAGCTGGCCGGACACCTCACGGTCAAAGTCACGGAACGCGTTGAGCACGCTGTTGACCGACGGCACCTGGCGGACCGCGGTGACCGTCGCCAGCACCGCGTTCGCCGCCGCCGTGACCTGGTCCAGCTGATCCGGCTGGACGATGAGGCCCAGCCTTTTGTCGGTGGCCGCCGCGGCCAGGCCGGGGAGCGCGCTAGACCGGTTGAACCGCTGCCCCATCCGGGTCATCCGGCCCAGCTGCTTGTCGGCGTCATCGGCGGCCTGCCGGCTCGTCTCCTGGGTGGCACCGAGCTGCGGTCCTAGCTGGCTGACCGCGTCGGTCGCCTTACTCAGGTCCCGGTTGGCCCGTTCCTGGGCTTCCTGGGCCTTGGTCAGCTCGGCCTGGGCC
>DATKRH010000200.1:0-13766 GCA_035532295.1 Streptosporangiaceae bacterium | reverse complement strand
TTCGACCGGGAGCGCGAGTGGACGGGACTCGATGCCTTCGCGCGGAACGCGTACCCGGCAGCCATGCTTGGCGTGGTCAGCGGGCGGCGACGGCAGGGAAAGAGCTTCCTTCTTGAGGCGCTTGCCGCTGCCACTGACGGCCTGTACTTCCCGGCAGTGGAGGCCACCGAGGCGGTCAGCCTGCGCGCGTTCACCGCGGCACTCGTCCGTCAGGGCGTCAGCGTTAGCCGCCCGCTACAGAACTGGGACGACGCGATCGCGCTGCTCTTCTCCGCGATCACGCGACTGCCCCGCGTCGCGGTGATCGACGAATTCCCGTTCCTGGTCAAAGCAAGCCCGTCGCTGCCGTCAATCATCCAGCGCGAACTTGGCCCCGGCGGTTCGGGGCAGCAGAGCTCCGTCCGGCTGCTCCTGTGCGGGTCGGCCATGTCCGTGATGGGCGACCTGCTCGCGGGACATGCCCCGCTACGCGGCAGGGCCTCACTTGAGCTGCTCGTGCATCCGTTCGGCTACCGGGACGCGGCGCGCTTCTGGGGTGCCGCTGACCCGGAGCTCGCGGTGCTGCTGCACTCGGTGGTCGGCGGCACGCCCGCCTACCGCCGAGAGCTCGCGGCCTTCGACGCCCCAGCCGGGCGCGGCGACTTCGACGCATGGCTGCTGCGCACCGTGCTGAGCCCGCAGAGCCCGCTCTTCCGCGAGGCGCGCTACCTCTTGGCGGAGGAAACCGAGATCAGGGACCCGGCTCTCTACCACTCGGTGCTGGCGGCCATCGCGGACGGCAACCGCACCAACGGCGCCATCGCCAGCTTCGTGGGCCGCAAATCAGCCGACATCACCCATCCGCTCAACGTACTCGCGGACGCCGCGCTGGTTGCCAAGGAAGCCGACGTATTCCGGCGTGGCAGATGGCTCTACCGGGTGACTGAGCCACTCATCACCTTCTATGAGGTCGTGATGCGACCCGAGTGGTACCGGCTGGAGTCGGGGCACGCGGAGGCTGTCTGGCGCGACCAGCGGGCCGACTTCCTCAGCCGGGTTGTCGGCCCGCACTTCGAGTCGCTATGCCGGTCCTTCGCCATGCAGGCCGGCTCCGGCCTCTTCGGCGCACCTGTCGGGGAGGTCGGCTCAGGCATCGTGAACGACCCGGCGAACCGGGCCCAGATCGAGGTCGACGTCGCTGTGCTCGCGCCACCCGAGCCGGGACGTCCCAGGCGGCTACTCTCCCTCGGGGAGGTCAAGTGGGGCCAGGTGATGACCCCACAGCACACCGCGCGACTGGCCCGCGCGCGCGACCTGCTCGCGTCCAACTTCGACATCAGCGACTGCGCGCTGGCCTGCTATTCCGCCGCTGGATTCAGCGCCGACCTGCGCTCCGCCGCCGGGCCTGGCCTAGTCCTGATCTCATTCAGCGACCTCTACGGATGAGAGCGGATAATTCACGCTGGTACCGATAGGGACGTCATCCGCTGCCGCTGGTACATCACTTGGCTCCTGTTCCCGCCGGGGTTCGCGGGACTTGGAGAACTTACCAGAGCTTACCAAGAAATGTGGTAAGTTCCTTGGTAAGTTTGGAATGCTCGACGGAGTAAGCGACCCCGTTGCCCTGCGGGACGCACTGGCCACCGGCTGGCGCCCGGCCTGCCCGGGATCACGGCCGGGCCTAAGGCACTGCCATCGCCTGGCAGCGGCCTGCCCGAGCGCATTCTCGAAAAACTCGGCGAAACCGACTCTGCTAGCCGCGAGGAATTGCAGCAGGCAACGGGTGCCAGCAGGAGCAGTGTCATCAATGCGCTGGACAATCTCATCACCAGCGGGGCCGTCGAAGCCACCGCCCCGCCCCGCAGCCCGAACAGGCGTTATCGACGCACGCGGCCGTAATATGCCAGCATCTTGGCTGGTCATAGCCCGGGCCGGCCGGCACCCGCCGGTCCCTGGCCGGCCGGCCAGAAGGCATGTTCGCCCGTCCGGTCGTGGCGGCACCCGGTGAGGTGATGGAGATCGACTCCACGCCGCTGGACGTGATGGTGCTGCTGGACGACGGTGTCGCGTGTTATGGCGGGTCGGCAGCGGCCCGGACCCCTTGGCCCCGGCCACGACCCGGGAGCCGGCGGCGGTCCTTGCCTCATTGATCGCCACCGCCGGGCACGGCATCGAGGTCGAGCTGGATACCGCCACCATCCGGCAGCTGCCCTCGCCGCTGCTCTGGCCTGTCATTCAGGCACTCCTTGCGGTTGCGGCATGGCCTGGAAACACGACTTGCACCACAGCGCTGTCCAGTCGTCACCGCAGACGGCGATCCACCTGGTGGTGGAGTGCCCTGCGCACCGGGCACAGGTGATCTCCGTGGCCCGGTCCAGCTTATGGAGCGTCAGCTCGCCCCGGACATCGGCGGCCTGGACGACCCTGTCGCGGAGCCTACTCACTGCTCAGACCTCCCAGCCCGGCTCGGTCGCCGCGTCGTACTTCTCGACTATCGCCATTTTGTACGCGGCGGTGAAAGTACGCCGTTTCGGCTGGGACGACCGCGGGCCGTCTGCCGGCCGCCCGGCGTGTAAAGCTCAGGATGTCATTGAAGATGCCGCCCATGACAGGGAGATCACGTGAAGCTGGTAACGATCGGAACACCCGCCGGGCAGCGGCCACGCTGCGGTCGTGTGGTTCCGGTACACGCCGGGCGGCAAGCTCATTACCCGGGACTACAGCGACGACGCCGGCGATGTCAGCCGGGCCCGCGGCCAGCGGGATCTCGCCATGGCCCACTCCCTGCCGCTCACCGAGTTCATGGCGCGGCCGGCCGCCTGATGACATCTGGTCAGGTTTCCAGATCCGCCACCGCCACGTCAAGACCATCCTGGGGCATGAAACTTTCCTGATCCGCGCGTCCTTTCTGCCGCTGCCGCGTGCCTCCGCCGACGCCGCCGCGCCGCGTCACGCCGCGCCGCGGCGCGTGCCAGAGCGCGGAACTGACCTGGTCAGAGTCACGCTGCCGACCGCCGCCGGGCCACCACCACGAGATAGAACGGCACCCGCCGCGACCGCCGCGGGCTCGCGGGCTCCAGGCCCGGCGCCGGTGCCTGTACCGCGGTCCGGCAGAAGCCTATGTTCGCGGCAGAGCGGGCGGCCTGCCCCGTCCCGACCCGACCCGCTGCACGCCACTGGGCCTGGACTGTCACGAGGAGGATCCCTGCATGAGACCAACGCTGCGCATCAAAGCTGGGCGTTTGCGGTTGCGGTTGCGCCAGATGGTGGCCACGTTAGCCGTGGTCGGGCTGGGCAGCATCGGCCTGGCCGCGGCCGCGGCCGCGCCGGCCAGCGCCGCACCGGTTTGCCAGGTGGCCTACACGGTGCCCAGTGACTGGGGAACCGGCTTCACGGCGGCCATCACCATCACCAACAACGGCGCGGCGATCTCGTCGTGGACCCTCGGCTACTCCTACAGCGGCAACCAGACGCTGAGCTCGGGCTGGTCCGGCAACTGGACCCAGTCGGGCAAGAACGTGACCGTCACCAGCGCGAGCTGGAACGGATCGCTGGCCACCGGCGCCTCCGCGCAGATCGGCGCCAACTTCACCTACACCGGCACCAACACCGCGCCCACGACGTTCACCCTCAACGGCACCACCTGCAACGGAAGCGGCAGTGGCGGCGGCGGCAGCGGGATCTCGGTGGCGCTCACCAGTCCCGCCTCCGGAGCCTCCTTCACCGCCCCGGCGACCATCCCCCTCGCCGCGACGGCCAGCGAGAGCGGCGCGACGATCAGCAAGGTCGAGTTCTTCAGCGGCACCACCCTGCTGGGCACCGCGACCACGAGCCCGTACACCTTCAGCTGGACCAGCGTTCCGGCCGGCACCTACTCGCTCACCGCCGAGGCGTTCGACAGCGGTGGCGCTACCGCCAGCTCCTCCGCCGTCTCGGTGACCGTCAACGCCGCGACCACCCCCAGCGTGGTGGCGAGCCCCACCTCACTGTCAGTGGCCCAGGGCGCGACCGGCACCTTCGGCATCTCGCTGTCCACGGCGCCCGCCGCCAACGAGACCGTCACGGTCGCCAACACGGCGGGCAACTCCGGCCTGGCCGTCAGCTCCGGCGCCACCCTCACCTTCACCCCCAGCAACTTCTCCACCGCGCAGACCGTGACCGTCCAGGCCGACTCCGCCAGCACCGGGCAGGCCACGTTCACCGCGTCCGGGGCGGGCTACACCGCGGCTACCGTCGCGGTGACAGAGACCTCGACCAGCGCCACGGGCAGCCTGCTCGTGGACCCGGCGACGTTCTCGGTGGCGCAGGGCACGAGCGAGGTGTTCGGGGTGTCCCTGTCCGCGGCTCCGACGGCGAGCGTGACCGTGGCGGTGGGGCGCACGTCCGGCAACACCGGGCTCGCGATCAGCGCCGGCGCCTCGCTCACCTTCACCACGAGCAACTGGAACTACCCGCAGCCGGTGACGGTCACCGCCGACACCGCCAGCAGCGGGGCCGCCACGTTCACCGCCAGCTCGGCCGGGTACACGTCGGTCGCCACGACCGGCACCGAGACCGCCGCGGGCTCCGCCACCGTGCCCGCGCACGCGGTCAACCCGTTCACCGGGTCGAGCTGGTACGTCAACCCCAACTACACCTCGGAGGTGGCGACCTCGGCGGCGGGCGCGACTGGCACGCTCGCCGCTCAGATGACGCTGGTCGGGAAGCAGTCCACGGCCGTCTGGCTGGACCACATCGGGGCCATCTACGGCGGCACCGATAACAGCAGCCGGATGAGCCTGCAGACCCAGCTGCAGACGGCGCTCAGCCAGGAGTCGGGCAGCACGCCGATCCTGGTGCCGATCGTCATCTACGACCTGCCCAACCGCGACTGCGCGGCGCTGGCCTCCAACGGCGAGCTGACGGTCAGCAACAACGGCCTGCAGTACTACGAGCAGAACTACATCAACCCGATCGCTCAGATCCTCACCGACTACGAGCACACCAATATCCGGGTGGTCGCGGTCATCGAGCCCGACTCGCTGCCCAACCTGGTCACCAACCTCAGCGACGCCAACTGCGCTCAGGCCAACTCCAGCGGCGCCTACGTGAGCGGCGTCCAGTACGCGCTCAACAAGCTGCACGCTATCCCGAACGTGTACAACTACATCGATATCGCCCACTCGGCGTGGCTCGGCTGGCCCAGCAACATGAGCCAGGCGGTGCCGCTGCTGCACACGGTGGCCGCGGGCACGACCGCCGGCGTGAGCAGCGTCGACGGCTTCATCAGCAACACGGCCAACTACACTCCCACCACCGAGCCGTTCATGACAGCCACGGAGAACGTCGGCGGCAACCCGGTGGACTCGGTCCAGTACTACTCCTTCGATCCCTACATCGACGAGCTCACCTATGACCAGGCGATGTACTCCAACCTGGTCAGCGCCGGGTTCCCGAGCACCATCGGGATGCTGATCGACACCTCGCGCAACGGATGGGGCGGCCCGAACCGGCCGACCGCCGCGAGCACGTCTACGGTAACGGCGACGTTCGTCAACCAGTCGAAGATCGACGAGCGGCCGTTCCGCGGTGACTGGTGCAACCAGAACAACGCGGGCCTCGGCGCCTTCCCGCAGGCCAATCCGCTGTCGTCGTTCACCAACCTGTACGCGTACGTGTGGATCAAGCCGCCGGGCGAGTCCGACGGCGACTACCCCACCGCCACGCACACCCACGGTGACCCGCACTGCGACCCGAATGGCACCAACACCGACGGCAGCGGGAACACCTACTCCACCGGCTCGATACCGGGATACGACATCCCGGCCGGCCAGTGGTACCCGGCCGAGTTCCAGATGCTCGTCCAGAACGCCAACCCGGCCGTCCCCTAACCGGCGGGCTCAAGGACCCTTCCGTGGCCCTGGCCGCACAGCCCAGCTGTGCGACCAGGGCCACCAAACTCTCTCGCGGCACCCCGCCCGGGCGTAGCCTCGAAGGCATGACGCTCTTCCAGCGGGCCCACGACATAGTCGCGGCCAAGGCCAACAAGGCGCTCGACGCCGCCGAGAAGCCCGACGAGATGCTCGATCTGTCGTATGAGCAGATGCTCGACCAGATCACCCAGGTCCGCCGGGGGCTGGTGGACATCGCCGCGGCCCGCAAGCAGATCGAGCTCCAGGAACAGCAGCTTCAGCACACGGTGAGCCATCTGCAGGACCAGGCGAAGGCCGCGGTCGGCCAGGGTAAAGACGACCTGGCCCGGGAGGCTCTGTCCCGCAAGGCCGCCGCCCAGGCCCAGATCGACGGCATGGAGCCGCAGCACCAGCAGCTCACCGAGCAGGAGCGAAAGCTCGAGCAGACGCTGGCCGCCCTGCAGAAGAAGGTCAACGACTTCCGGACGCAGAAGGAGGTGCTGAAGGCTCAGTACACCGCGGCGCAGGCCACGACCTCGATCAACGAGAGCGTCGCCGGGATCTCCGCGACCGTCGGCGACTCGGGCGCGGCCCTCCAGCGCGCCCAGGACAAGATCTCCACGATGCAGGCCCGCGCCGGCGCCCTGGACGAGCTGCTCCAGTCCGGGGTGCTGGAGGACGTCGGGGGCGACACCGACGACATCCAGCGCGAGCTCGACAAGGCCGGGACCGCGGCCGGGGTGGACTCCGAACTCGCCGCGCTCAAGGCCGAGGCCGACCCGGACAGCTCACCGCCGGAGCTGACCAGCTGATCTGCTGGCCAGCCCCGGCGGGAGCATCGCGGCTCAGCCGGTGCAGGTGGCGCCGTTGAGGGTGAAGGTGGTGGGGGCGGCGTCGCTGGTGGTCCAGGTGCCCTGGAAGCCCAGCGAGGTGCTGGAGCCCGGCGCGATCGTCGGGTTGTAGCTCGCGTTCGTGATGGACACGTTCTCGCCGCTCTGGGTGACCGAGCCGCTCCAGGAATTGGTGATCTTCTGGTCGCCGGGGAAGGTGAAGCCCAGCTTCCAGCCGCTGATGGCCGATGACCCGGGGTTGGAGATGATGACGCTAGCCACGAAACCGCCGGCCCACTGGCTCTGCGTCGTGTAGCTGACGCTGCACGTGCTGCCGCCCCCGCCGCCCCCGCCGGAGATGGTCCAGGTGAAGGTGGCCGACCCCGAGGCGCCCGTGCCGTCCGTTACCGTGACGGTGACCGTGGCGGCCCCGGCCGTCGTCGGGGTGCCGGAGATCAGCCCGGTCCCGGAGTTGATCGACAGCCCGGCGGGCAGGCCGCCGGCGGCGTAGCTGAGGGTCTGCCCGGTGCCCGAGTCGGTGGCCTGAATCTGCAGGCTCGCGGCGGTGCCCGCGGCGCCGGACTGGTTACCCGGGCTGGTCACGGTGACCGTGTTGCCGCCACCGCCACCGCCACCGCTGCCGGCCGGGATGACGTAGGTGACCAGCGACCGGGCCGGGATGGTCGCGCTGAACGCACTGCCGCTGACCGTGGTCGTGGCCTGCGCGGCCGCGTCGCTGGAGGCGTTGGTCAGGTACGGCGTGACCGTGGCGCCGCTGGCGGTGCCGGTGCCCGCCAGCGAGTAGGTGATGGGGTCGGCGCTGCTCGCGGTGTTCAGCGCCACGATGGACACCGAGCCGTCGGTGTTCTTGAACGCGGTCAGGTCCACCGCGCTGTTGGAGCTCGTCGCGGCGATGCGCACCGCGCCCGGCTGGACGTACCGGCTGTAGTTGGCGAACGCCCACAGCCGCCCCGAGGGCGCGACCGTGGAGCCGTTGATCTGGATGAGGCCCTCGTTGTCGCCGTTCTCCGCGGGGGTGGTGCTGCCCCACCAGTACAGGAACGCGCTGAGGTTGGACGCGGTCAGCCCGGTGTAGATGTGCTGGGCCCAGGTCAGCCCGGAAGCGTCGCTGCCGTCATCCCAGGCGGGATCCCAGGAGTCGAACGTGGACCACTCGGTTTCCCAGGCCTGCTTGCTCCATCCGGACAGCGGTGACGTTGGTGCCTGGGTGTAACCGTGGCTGGTGAACACCGGGGTGTAGGAGTTGGCGGTCGGGTCCGCCTCGATGGCGGCGGCATACTGCTGCGCGAAGTCCCAGCCCTCGGTGGCACAGCACTCGATCTTGGTGGACAGGCCCGAGCCGGTCACCGTCGGGCCGAGCACGTCGATGAGGTTGGCGGTCTGGGCCGGGCTCAGCGTCATCCCGTCGTAGCTGCTCGGCGCGAAGTTAGCCTCGTTTTCCGGGCCGATGTAGGTCAGCGGGTCCCCGGCGGCCGCGTAATCCTTGGCGTACTGGACCAGGTAGTTGGCGTACGCCTGGCGCCAGTCGCCGCTGGAGCAGCTCGCGCCGGGCACGCCGCACAGTGCGCCGCCTCCGCTGGTCGAGCCGTTGACCTTCATGAACGGCGGCGCGCTCCAGGCGTCGGCGACCACGTTGGTCACCCCGTAGCGGGCCTTGATCTGCTGGGCGAACCACAGCTGGCCCTGATCCTGACCGATCGAGGCGAGCGCCGCGTAGTTCGGCGTCGCCGTGGGACCGCCCGGGTTCGTCGGCTCGATGGTGGCGCCCGAGTCGGCGCTGATCTCGTTGCGCAGGATGGTCAGCCCTGCGCCGCTGGTCGGGCTGTACAGCAGGTTCAGCGCCTGCTGCTGGACCGCGGACGAGGCGTTCATCACGGTACTGGCCTCGCCGAAGCCCTCGGACGCGCCGAAGCCGGCCATGGTCTGGAAGGTTGTCGCGCCGTTGATGGTGGCGGTGTCCGCGGCGAGGGCGGGGGCGGACAGGGCCGCCACCCCCGTGGCACTCATCGCGAACGTCACCGCGACCGCGAGCGCCGCTAATGCGGTGCGCCGCAGGGGCCTGGCTGTGGTGAGGGGGGTGAGCACGGTTCCTCCGTTACCTGGGTGGGCTTGCCGGGGTGGCGTGGGCGTCTAGCTGGTGCAGGCGGTGCCGTTGACCGCGAAGCTGGCGGGCGCGGCGTCGCTGCTGGTGAACGTGCCGGTGAAGCCGATCGTGACCGACCCTCCGGCCGGGATGGACGCGTTATAGGGCTCGTTAACGGCGGTTACGCTCTCGCCGGACTGGGTGTAGCTGGCCGTCCACATGCTGCCGATCTTCTGGTCGCCGGGGAACGTCCAGGTGAGCGACCAGCCGCTGATCGGGGTGGTGCCGGTGTTGGTGAGCACGATCTGCCCCTGGAACCCGCCCGGCCAGCTGTTGGACAGCGAGTAGGCCGCGGCGCAGGACACCGGTCCCGCCGAGCCGGTCGGCGGCGGCGGGGTGCCGTTCACCGCGCCGGGCAGCGGGAACTGGAGGGTGGCCAGCAGGGACTGCTTCAGCGCGCTGACCGGTGTGGGGTCGTAGTTGCTGTCGAGCAGGTCGTAGGAGTCCTCGCCGTTCAGCGCCCAGTAGGTCCAGCCCATCCAGGGACTGCCATGCAGGTAGGCGACCAGGTCGGCGAACCACTGGCCCTGCGAGCCGGCGGCGGCGCTCTGCACGTCGGCGGCGCTGTTGTCGGTGCCGAACTCACCGACCCAGACCGGCGCGGTGTCGTTGGCGTAGAGGTAACCCCAGTTCTGGTTCCAGACCGCGTCCAGGCTCGCTGCCGTGGTCGAGGAGCTGAACCAGGTCTGCTGGAACAGGCTCGGCCCATAGTCATGGGCGGAGTACACGACGTGGCCCGGCGAGCTCAGCACGACGGGGTACTGGCCGGCCTCGGCGAGGTCGCCGCCCCACCAGGTGGTGTTGGAGGTGCCCGACGAGGTCGGGTTCTCGCTGACGCCCTCGCAGAAGATCAGCGCGCCCGGATCGGCCGCGAGGATGGCGTTCCCGGCCTGCTCATAGGCGAGCCGGACGTCGGTGCTGGTGTCGCCGGTGCCCCAGGTGGCGCCCTGGGCGTAGGTGTCGCCGGCCGGAGTGTGCGGCTCGTTGCGCAGGTCGAAGCCGACGACGGTGGGGTTGCCGGCGAACATCTTGGCCAGCGTCACCCAGTCGCTGACCCAGTTCTGGCTCGTGTAGGTGCTGGTGTACCACAGGCCGTTGCTCTCGGCGGACTCCCCGGCCTCGGACCGGTGATCGTCCAGGATGACCTTGAGGCCGTCCTGGCCAGCGTAGGTGACGATCTTCTGCAGGTCCTGCAGGGCGTTCAGGCCCTGCAGGTCGGTGTTGATCGGGCCGGAGTTGCTCTGGAAGCTGAGGTTCTGCGGCACGACCGGGGTCTCGACCATCTGGTTGGAGAAGGGGATCCGGATGGTGTTGTAACCGAGGTTCTTGATGTCGTTGATGACCGAGTGGTAGTCCTGCACCCACAGGCCGTGCGCGATCTCGTCGGGGGTCTCGAAGCCGTACCAGTTGATCCCGGCGATCCGCACCGGGCTGCCCGCGGCGTCGAGGATCTGGTTGCCGCTGGTGTGCCAGTAACCGGACCCGACGCCGGTGGCCGCGGGCTGGGCGGCCGCCCCGGTGGCCGCGGCGGCGCCCGTGGCCGCCAGGCTGATGCCGGTGGCGGCCAGCACGCACACGACGGCGGCGAGCGCCAGGGCCAGCGAGCCCGCTACGGCGCCGCGCGCCCAGGCGGGCCGGGCGGGACTGGCGGGACTGGCAGGACTGGCGGGACTGGCGGGCCGGGCGGGACTAGCCGAGCCGGGCTCTGGTTCGTTGTGTCCCACATCTTCTCCTGACCTTCGATCGATACCGATATCGATATCGATATCAATTTGCACGCGCTGGTGGCGGTGGCGGGCTCCCGCGGTACTTACGGGAGCCCGCCACGATCGTGGCCGGACGGGCTGGCGGTCGGCGCGCGGGCCGCGCGGGCCGCGCGGGCCGGCGTCAGCCGCCGGCGAGGGATTGCAGGTGTGCCTCGTACCCGGCGCCGAATGCGGTCGGGTCGCCGCTGTAGTCGGTGATCAGCCCGGGACCGGTGGAGCAGCCGAAGTCGGCGTTCCAGGCCCAGGCCAGGTAGCTGATGTGCACGGAGTCCAGCCAGGTCGTCAGCGGATTGACATAGGTGTCCGCGCAGTCGTTCTCGCCGATCTCACCCGCGACGACGGGCACCTGGGCGGCCACCGGGGCGATCTGGCTGGTCCAGCACGCCTGGGTGTTGCAGGTGTTGAAGTTGTAGGAGTGCCAGGAGGCCACGAGGTTGCCATCTGGGTCGGTGGGCTTGTAGGTCAGCCACTGGGTCAGGTCGTTGGCGTACGCCAGGCCGCCCAGCATGATCACGTTGCTGGCGCCGGTCGCCCGGACGGTGTTGACCAGGGTCTGCATCCCGGCCACGGGGTAGGAGATGCCGACGCAGGAACTGCCGCCGTTGAGCCAGCACTGCCAGCCCTCGGTCTCGTTGAAGCTGTCGGCCCGCTCCGGGTACGGCTCGTTGAACAGGTCGAAGATGACCGCGTCGTTGCCCTTGAACGCGGTCGCGACCGACGACCAGAACGGCACCGACTGCGCCGCGTCGGGCATCGGCTTCTGGCACGTCGCCTGGGCGGACGAGCACCCGGCCGAGTTGCCGCTGTAGGCTCCGTCGGTCCAGTGCAGGTCCAGGATCGCCACGATGCCGTTGTCGTTGAGCAGCTTGACGTACGCCTCGATGGCGGCCTGGTAGTTCGCGCCCGCGTCGGCGGCGGTCACGTAGGACTCGGCGTTCCAGCAGGCCTCGTTCAGCGGCACCCGGACCGCGGTGACGCCCCAGCTCTTCATGGCCGTGATCGACGCCTGGTCACTGGGCCCGTCGAAGATCCCGTTGCCCTGCACGCAGGCGTACTCCGTGCCGGACCTGTCCACCCCGTGCAGCACCACCTGGGTGCCGGCGGCGTTGACCAGTTCGTTGCCGGACACGTGCAACTGCGGGGCCGTGCTGGTGGCCGGCACCACGCTGACCGCCACGGGCGCGGAGGTGGCGGTGGCGCCCGCGCTGTCGAACGCCTCCGCGGTCAGCGCGTAGTAACCAGCGGGAACGCTGGCCCAGCTCACCGTGTAGGGACTGGCCGTCGCGGTGCCGATGAGCACGGGCGTCGCGGAAGTGCCGGGCAGCGTCGATGCCGCGAAGAACTCGACCTTGGTGATCGACGCGGTCGGCTCGCTGGCGTTCGCCGTGATCGGCACGGTCGTTCCGGGCGCGACGCTGGCGCCGGCCGACGGACTGGTGATGTTCACGGACGGCTGCTGCGCGGCGCCGTTGCAGGCATAGCCGTTGACCGTGAAGTAGGCGGGCACCGCGTTGGTCGCCCCGACCGTGCCGGTGAACCCGATCGTGGTGGAGCCCCCGGTGGCCAGCGCGCCGTTCCAGCTCTCGCTGGCCACCGTGAGGTACTGGCCGCTCTGCGTATACGTGCCGTCCCAGCCGCCGCTGACCTGCTGGGCGTTCGGGAAGGTGAAGGCGAGCGTCCAGCTGGTGATCGGCGCCCCGTCGTTGGTGATCGTGATGCCGGCCTGGAAGCCGCTGGGCCAGCTGTTGACGATCGAGTAGGCCACGGTGCAGGTCGACGTGGCCGCCGCGGCGGTGCCGGGCACCGCCGCCGCGGCGCCCAGCACCAGCGCGCCTGCGCCCAGCAGGCTGGCCAGCGCCTTGACCCATCGCACCGGACGGAGCCGGAGCGGCCGGACTGTTCTCACGTGTGTCTCCCGGGCTAGCTGTGCGGCAGGGTCAGCAGGTGGGACTTGTATCCCGCGCCGTAGGCGGTGGGCGTGCCGGTGTAGTCGGTGATGAGGCCGGGACCCGATGAGCAGTTGAAGTCGGCGTTCCAGGCCCAGGCCAGGTAGCTGGTCGACGCCGAGTCGAGGAAGCTCATCAGCGGGTTGAGGTAGCTGTCGCCGCAGTCGTTCTCGCCGATCTCGCCGGCGATGACCGGCACCTGCGCGATCACCGGGGAGATCTGGCTGGTCCAGCAGGACTGGTTGCTGCAGGTGTTGAAGTTGTAGGAGTGCCAGGAGGCGACCAGGTTGTTGTCCGGGTCGGTGGGCTTGAAGCTCAGCCACTGCGTCAGGTCATTGGAGTACGCCAGGCCGCCGAGCATGATCACGTTGCTGGCGCCGGTCGCCCGGACGGTGTTGACCAGGGTCTGCATCCCGGCGACCGGGTAGGAGATGCCGGCCGTGCATGATGAGCCGCCATTGAGCCAGCACTGCCAGGCCGCGGTCTCGCTGGACAGTGCCCGGTCCGGGTAGGGCTCGTTGAACAGGTCGAAGATGACCGCGTCGTTGCCCTTGAACGTGCTCGCGACCGACGACCAGAACGGCACCGACTGCGCGGAGTCGGGCATCGGCTTCTGGCAGGTGGCCTGGGCGGACGAGCATCCGGCCGAGTTGCCGGTGTACAGGCCGTCGGTCCAGTGCAGGTCGAGGATCGCCACCATGCCGTTGGCGTTCAGCAGGTTCACGTACGCCTTGATCGCGGCCTGGTAGTTCGCGCCCGCGTCGGCGGCGGTCACGTAGGACTCGGCGTTCCAGCAGGCCTCGTTCAGCGGCACCCGGACCGCGGTGACGCCCCAGCTCTGCATGGCCGTGATCGACGCCTGATCATTAGGCCCGTCGAAGATCCCGTTGCCCTGCACGCACGCGTACTCCGTGCCGGAGCGGTCGATGCCGTGCAAGACCACCTGCTGCCCGCTGGCGTTGACCAGCTTGTTGCCGGACACGTGCAGCTGCGGCGCCGGGCCGCTGGGCGGAGTAGTGGTCGGGGACGGGCTGGGTGATGGGGAGGGTGTGGTGGGGGTGGGGGTGGGGGTCGTGGTGGTGCCGGCGCCGTTGCAGGTGGTGCCGTTGAGGGTGAAGGTGGCGGGGGCGGTGTTGGTGCCGGTGTAGGTGAAGTTGGCGCCGATCTGGGTGGTGGCGTTAGTGGCGAGG
>DATKRH010000199.1:0-2423 GCA_035532295.1 Streptosporangiaceae bacterium | reverse complement strand
CCCCGAACAGCGACAGGCCTTCGACCTCATCGGCACACCGATCCCGCTCACCCTGCGAAAGTAGCCAGGACAGCCATCGCAGGCATCGGCGAAAAAGCAGGCCAGCGGCGGTCTCGGCATCCAAACCAGCCGTAACTTCGGCCTAAAGCGGGTCAGGCCCAGGTTCACCGATCTTCCAGCGGAGCCAGGTCACATTGCCCTCAGGCTCCCGGGCCGCGTTCTCGATACCATAGCCCAGTGCCAGCAGGTTCTCTTCAAGCGACACAATGATCAAGTAGGCGAATTCCTCAGGAGTGGTCGCGCCTAGTCCGTGCTCTTCATCATCGGCCTGCTCTACCTCTTCACGGACGCCGAACAGCGTCGGTGCTCCGGCCCACCGGAAAATGATGCGGATCTCTGGGGGAACGGTGCCGGTATGCAGCAAGACCTGGTCTAGCTGAAACCTGCTGTCTACTGGCGGTACCAGCCGAGTGCTGCCGGAACTGAGAAAACGCTTTCTCGGAGTCCGCAGTCCCAGCTCAACCAGATCCCGCGCCTGGCGGGCGAATTCTACCAAAGGCAGGCGCGAACTCGATGGGGGATCAGCGTCTATGCAAGAGAGGATACCTGCTACTCCGCTGGCGGATGCCACACGTGAACGGTGATCTCACCGGACCGGCGCACCTTCGCCGGTGGGCGGGAGGCTGGTCCACCACCAGGCCGTCTACCGGCATCGGATGCTCGGTCAGCCGGATCGCGGTGACGCGCAGGCCCAGCTTGCCCACCGTCTCCAGGCACACGCTGTAGAACAGCCCTCGGACGTCGGGCACCATGACCCGCCGCGGCGGGCCGGGCGGGGGGTCAGCCAGTCGGTCAGCGCCATCAGGGCGCCCAGCAGTTCGGCTGCTCCCGGGCCGTCCCGGTGCAGGGGCGCTCTCAGTCCCACCAGAACGACCAGATGGGCGCGTTGATCAGGGCCGGGGCGATCTCGGCGATCGTGGTCAGGGCCTGGCCGGTGTGGCCGCCGCACTCGTCACCGAGTGCGTAGTGCTCGGCGGCGACGGCCTGCGCGGCAGCGGTGCTGGCTGGTGGCCGTTCCACGAGCAGCCGGATGTCGGCGAAGCCGACTTCCAGCAGCCGGGCGGCGAACCGGGCCTCCCAGGAGCGCAGCACCGCGGCGATCGGCAGCGGTGTCTGGTAGCGGTTGACCGCGCCGCCCCAGCCGATCAGCGCCAGCACATCCGCCGGGCGGCCCGCGTCCACCAGGCCCACCCGGGCGGGCTCCAGGGCGGCCAGGGTGTCCCGCACCCGGGCCGTGTCCAGCTGTTCGGAGCAGGCGGGAGCCAGCCCGGGGAACCGTATGCCGTACGGCGCCAGCGCCGCCGCGAACCAGGCCTGGGTATCCTCGTCCTCCTGCTCCTCCTCACCGGGCATGGAGTCCGCCCAGCCGGACGCGAGCACGCCCGCCGCGTCCATGCGGTCGAGCTCGGTGATGTCGGCAGGCGGGAGGAACTCGCCGTCGTCCCACGGCCGGCTCGGCTGCCCCTGCAGGCCGCTCAGCAGGATCGGCACCAGGTGCGTCTGCGGGTGCACGCCGGCCAGGGCGGACCAGGCCAGTCCCGCGCCGGGAACCGGCTCGTCGGTGGCCCACACGACCGGCCGGCCCTGGCCGGTGATCCGCCGGCCGGCCGGCAGCCGCACCGGCCCGACCTGTGCCGGGCCGTCCGCCGGCAACCCGCCGTCAGCCATCGCAAACCTCCAGCCCCCCGGCGGCACTCTAGCGCCGGGGGGCGGATTGCGGTGACATGCCCGGCTCAGTCGAGCGAGGACATCACGTGCTTGATCCGCGTGTAGTCCTCGAACCCGTACATGGACAGGTCCTTGCCGTAGCCGGAGTGCTTGAACCCGCCGTGCGGCATCTCGGCGACCAGCGGGATGTGGGTGTTGATCCACACGCAGCCGAAGTCGAGCCGCCGGGCCATCCGCATCGCCCGGCCGTGGTCCCTGGTCCACACCGACGAGGCCAGCCCGTACTGGGTCCCGTTCGCCCAGCGCAGCGCCTCGTCCTCGTCGCTGAACCGCTGCACGGTGATGACCGGGCCGAACACCTCGTTCTGGATGATCTCGTCGTCTTGGTGCAGCCCGTCCACCACGCTGGCTTCGAAGAAGAAGCCGCGGTCGCCGGTGCGCCCGCCGCCTGCCAGCACCCGTGCGTGGTCAGGCAGCCGGGTCAGGAACCCGGTCACCCGCTCCAGCTGCGCCGGGTTGTTCAGCGGGCCGAAGTCGGCGTCCGCCACGTCCGGGCCGCCGACCGTCTGGGCGCGCGCCTGCTCGGCCAGTGCCTCCGCCAGGTCGCCGTGCACGCCGGGCCCGGCCAGCACCCGGGTCGCGGCGGTGCAGTCCTGGCCGGCGTTGAAGTAGCCGGCGATGGCGATCGCCTCCGC
>DATKRH010000198.1:0-2198 GCA_035532295.1 Streptosporangiaceae bacterium | reverse complement strand
GTGGACCACATCGTCCCGGTGTGCTACAGGTCTGACAACGTCATGGCGAACCTCGCGGCGGCCTGCACGTCGTGCAACCTGACCGTCGGCGGCATGGTGTTTCCCTCGTTCGATGCCAAGCGGGCATACATCAGGGAAGCTCCCGGCCTCCCGGCCCCACCGCCACTCCGCCGCCGCCCCCGGACCCGTCGCTCGGGCCGCTGGTAACCGTGATCGATGCGATCTGGGGAGAGCCCGTTTCATGGCCCCGTGCGCGCCAGTGCGTAGTAGCCGCGCCTGGGTAGCGCCGGACGTATCCCTCGGCTCCAGCGTGGTCAGCGCGCGCTGTACTTCCCATTGCCGACACGGCGTGGTGATGGACGAGACCGGCTGGCCGGGTTGAACGGCGGGGCTGCGGCAGGGTCGCGCCGGCGGCACAGCCGACCAGGTCAGCCAGGCCGGTCAGCCAGGCCGGGTCAGCGGGCGGTCGCGCTCGGGGGTATGGGCGTGGTCTTCGGGGACAGCCAGGGCGGGGCTGCGGAGGGCAGGGCTGGCGGTGATGAGGATCCGGCGGGCGGCGTTGTTGCTGATGCCCAGGTCGGCGGCGGCCTGCCTGATGGTCGCGCCTGCCTCGTAGGCGGCGATGATCGCGGCACACGCGGCTATGACCGAATCGGCGTCCAGGGGGGCGCCGCTCATTCCCCGCACCGCCGCGATCGCGTCGCCTCCCGCGATCATGCCCGGGAGACTCCGCCTCCGCCATGATCGTGTATTCGAGCCCCACGGGGCGCCCGGCAGCTGCCGGATGGCCAGCTCGCGGCGCTGAACCCGGTGCCGGTGCGGGCGGGATTCCGCTGCGGACGTAGTGTCGAGGCGAGTGCGTGGCGATACCGCAGTGGAGGCGCGCCATGAGCATTGGCGAAGCTCTCGCTCAAGCGCGACGCCAGGCTGGTCTCACCGTTGCCGAGGTCGGCCAGCGGACCCGGATCAGGGAAACGATCATCGCGGGCATCGAGGCTGATGACTACGCGGCATGCGGCGGCGACTTTTACGCGCGGGGGCACATCCGGGCCATCGCCCGGGTGGCCGGGATTGACTCCGGGCCGCTGATCGAGGAGTACGACGCTGTGCGGCTGGGGCCGCCGGAAAGCGCGGAGGAAGAGACTAGTCCACTGCGGCCCGTCCGGACGGGCGAGCACCGCCGGCGGAACAAGATCGCGGCCGGGTGGCTGGGGCTGGCGGTCATGGCGGTCGTGACCGGATTCGCGGCTGACCACTTCCTGGCGGGCTCGGGTCATCCGGCCGCTGCGGCCCCGGCCCGGCCGCATCCGGCAACCCGGCACCATCACCACCCTGCGGCCCGCCATCACGCATCGCCGGCACCGCGGCCCACCCCGGGGACGACCACCCCGGCCGCGCCGCCGACGACGGCGCTCGCCCCGGTCAGCGCGTCAGCGTTCGGCCCGGGCGGGGGCCAGGGCGACGACCCCGCCGCCGCGCACCTGGTGATCGGCCGCAGCCCCGCCGCCGGGTGGCATACCGACTGGTACACCACCGCCCGCTTCGGGAACCTGTACGGGGGCACGGGCCTGCTGGTGGACATGGGCCGGCCGGTCACGTTCACGGCCGCCCAGATCAGGCTCGGCAGCGCGCGCGGCGCCGGCCTCCAGCTGCGCATCGGCGATGCGGCTGCCCTCACGGACCTGCGGCCCGCCGCGACCGCAGCCGACGCGGGCGGCGTCCTGCGGCTGCAGCTCGCCGCGCCCGTACGCGGCCGTTACGTGCTTATCTGGTTCACCAGGCTGCCGCCGGATCCCGCGGGCACCTTCCAGGCCAGCGTCTACGGCGTGCGGCTGGAAGGCCGGCCCTGACCTGCGCCGGGCACTAGCGGCTCGTTTCCCCGGGCGCCGTCATGATCGAGCTCGCTAGTGGGGGCTCGGTTGCTGCGCGAGGATGCTGCCGATGACGGCGACGCCGTCCTCGATCTCCGCCGGGGTGCTGGCGGCGTAACCGAGGACGAGGCCGGGCTGGCCCGGTCGCTGGCTATGCCAGGACAGCGGCTGCGTCTTCACGCCGCGGGCGGGCGCGGCGGTGGCGAGGCCGACGCCGGGCTGGCCCGTGCTGGCTGGCAGGGCACCAGCGGGCAGGGCTGAGCCGAAGGTGAGGGTGAGGTGCAGCCCGGCCGCGGCACCGTGGACGCGGGCCTGCGGGAGGTGCGT
>DATKRH010000197.1:0-14921 GCA_035532295.1 Streptosporangiaceae bacterium | reverse complement strand
ATCGCCTACCTCGGCGATCTCACCTCGATCGCGACCGCCCAGGAACGCTTCGCCGGATTCCAGGAGGCACTGCGCGAGGCCGGCCTCGCGCTCGACCATCAGCTAGTGCGGCACGACCTGCACACCATCGACGCCGCCGAGGCGGCGGCTGCCGAACTGCTCGCCGGGCCTCATCCGCCGTCGGCGCTGTTCAGCGAGCAGAACCTGGTCACCATCGGCACCGTCCGGGCGCTTCGCGCGGCGGGCTTGCAGCACCGCACCGCACTGGTCGGCTTCGACGATTTCCCGCTGGCTGATCTCCTGGATCCGGGAGTGACGGTCGTCGCCCAGGACCCGGCAGCCATCGGCAGGCTCGCCGCCGAGATCCTGTTCCGGCGGATCGGCGGCGACACGTCCCCGGTTCAGGAGCACGTCATCCCGACCCGGCTGATCGAACGGGCTTCGGGAGCGATCCCGCCGCCCTGACGTCTTGATAGCGCTGTAGCGCTAAAATAGCGCCATGGCAACGATACAGGTGCGAGAGGTGCCCGAAGAACTCTACGAGGTACTCCGCAGGCGAGCACGCAGGGCGGGACAGTCGATGCAGGCCTACATGCGAGACCAGCTGCTGGCGCTGGCCGGGCGTCCCACCAAGGAGGAGGCCATCGAGGAGATCGAAGCCGTACTTGAGCGTGTCCGCGACGTCCAGCCCACCGCGACGTCGATCATCGCGGACCTAGCCGCCGAGCGACGCTGACCGGGCCGGGTCATGGCCGTGGTCATCGACGCGTCGGGAATGGTTGTCGCTCTTCTCAGAAGGTCCCCGGAGGGCACGGCCCTGCGCCGTCGCCTTGGCGCCGAAGTGTGCCACGCGCCGCACCTGATCGACGCTGAGGTCGGAAATGTGCTGCGCCGGCATGTGCTTCGAGGGGACCTGGCCGCCGCCGATGCAGAGGCATTGCTGCATTCCAGCGTGCCGCTCGTCGACCATCGCCACGAGATGACGGGCGCTCTGGCGACGGCGGCATGGGGCCTGCGCGGCAACATCACCTTCTACGACGGCCTCTATGTCGCGCTCGCCGCTGCGCTGGCCGCCCCTCTCCTGACCGCTGACGAGCGGCTGTCACGGGCACCGAACCTTAACTGCACCGTCGAGATAGTCGGCGCACGTTGACGTACACCGCTCGCCGCCTTGAGCAGCCAGCGCGGTAGCTGCCGCGATGGGCGGCAGCTACCGCACCACGCGGTAGCTGCCGCCCGTCGACGCGCCGGAGCGCGCCAGGTTCAGGGGCTTGTCACGCCCAGTAACGGATATCGCCCGTGTGCACGACAGTGCCGCCGAGCACGGTCAGCTCGGAGTGCAGGTCCCTGAGTTTGGAGTCGGGAACGCTGAAGTAATCGTCGCTGAGCACGACGACGTCGCCGAGCCGGCCCACTTCGAGCGTGCCGAGCACCTCCTCGTCCTGCCCGCCGAGGAACCACCGGTTCGCACTGGTGTAGTGCGTCAGCACCTCCGCCCTGGTGAGCTGCTGGCCGGGGTTGATCTGGGTGCCCTGGGCGTTGAGGCCGGTCGTGGCGTAGTAGGCGTGAATCCACGGGTTCATCGGGGCGATCTGCATGCCGTCGGAGCTCAGGCCGACCGGGATGCCGTTGTCCACCAGCATCCGGTACGGCGGGCCGGCCGCGCCGGCCGGGCTGGCCGCGCCGAAGTACTCATACGGGGTGAGGTTGACGCCGCCGCCGACCGCCTTGAGCCGGTTGACATAGTCCTCGGTGATATGGGGCACGTGCGCGACGACCCAGCGCAGGTCCTTGATCGAGACCTGCGCGTTGACGGCCTCGAAGCTCTGGATCTCGGTCTGGAAGTCGGTGGGGGTCAGCGAGTGCACCTCCGCGCGCCAGCCAGCCTGGGCGACCTTGAGCGCGGCGGCCATCCACACGGGATTCCCGCCCGCGTAGTACCGGAAGGGGTCGGCCAGGAACTCCCCGGCGGCACCGGTCCGCACCAGGTCACCGCCGAAGAACGGGAACGCGTTGAGGACCCGCTGGGTGGCGATGGGCACCGTCGGGTCGGTGTCCCAGAGCAGGAAATTGGTGCGCAGCCGGATGATGCCCTGGCTGGCCGCCTCCGCGTCACGCCGATCGCCTTCGGCGTAGACCGACAGGAACGGCAGGTGCATGGTGAAGTTGTCTTCGTGCGCGGACCCGTCGGTCGGCGTGTTGGTGGCCTGGAACGCGCCCTGGTCGAGGTGCGTCGTCACGCCCATGCTCGCCGCGTAGGCCATCGCGTCGCGGACGCTGCGCTTGCGCTGGTCGAAGGTGAGCGTCTGGCGCAGCGCCAGGGTCGCCTGCCCGGTCGGCCCGGCGGTGACGAAGCCGGACGGGCCGATCGAGCCGTCGGCCCCGACGGTCACCGGCCCGTAGGGAGCTGGCACGTTCTCGAAGAACGCCTTGCCCAGCGAGTTGGTCGCGGACGGCCCGATGAACCCGATCGACAGGTAAACGGGGCGGTCGGGCACCGCCGCGTCGAGCTCGGCGAGGGTCGGCAGCCGCCCCTCCTTGAACTGGCTGGGGTTGAAGCCGCCAATCGTCGTGATGAAGTCGTCGGCGGTGGGCGGGTTCGGGCTGCGCGGCAGCGTCCTGGCCCGCTCGGCGTACAGGGCCTGCACGTCGGCGATGGAGTACGCGTTCTCCAGCGGCGTGTGGTGACCGGGACGGTTGCCCATGAGGACGATGTGGTTGTGGCAGTCGATGATTCCCGGCATGGCCATCCGGCCGCCCAGGTCGATGACCTGCGGGCGCGAGCTGAACTGCCGCAGGGCGCCGCTCATGCTCCCGCCCGCGTACACGATGTAGCCATCGCGGATCGCCAGGACGGACACAACCGCGCCGTGGGAGTCCATCGTGTGGATCCGGCCGTTGCGCAAGATCAGGTCGCCTGCCGGCGAGGTGCTCTGGCCCGGCCGCCGCGATTGCGGCCCCGCCACCGCGGCCGCGGCCGCGGGCCCCGATATCGCCAGGCTCCCTGCCGCCGCGGCACCTGTCACCGCGCCGGTCTTGAGCACCGTCCGCCGGGACACCCCACTGGTTTTGTCGCTAGCCATCTGCGCACCGCCTCCGTTCGTGAAACTCGGTTATTACCGCTGGTTCAGACAAAGCTGGGGTCGCCCAGGCCGCCGGGGCGCCCGGCTGGCCTAGCCGCTGCGCAGCCGTGACCAGGCGTCGCTGCCGACAGCCAGGAGCAGGATGCCGCCGAGGGTGATCTGCTCGTAGAGGGGATTGAGCCCGAGCAGGTCGAAGCCGTTGCCGATCAGCGCGATGAACAGCACCCCGACGACGGTGCGCCAGATCGCGCCCTCGCCGCCGAGGATGCTGGTCCCGCCGACCACGATTCCCGCGAGCACGGTGAAGGTGAGGGTGGTCTCGCCGTTCGATGCCTGGGCGCTCAGCACCCGGGAGGCGTCGATCACCCCGGCGAGGGCTGCGGCCCCGCCGCTGAGCACGAAAGTGCTCAGCTTGATCGACTGGACGCGGATGCCCGCCAGCCGGGCTGCCTCGGCATTGCTGCCGGCCGCGTACATATAGCGCCCGGCGGTGGTCCTGGACAGCACGACGCCGAGCGCCGCGACGGCGGCCAGCATGGTCCAGGTGGAGGTGTTCACGGACAGGAACGCTGTGCGGGCCAGGTCGCCGAAGGCCGGGTGGGTATAGGCGATGATCAGGTTGCCGCCGGTGACCAGGCTGGCCAGGCCGCTGACCACGAACGACATAGCGAGCGTGGCGATGAGCGAGTTGATCCTGAACACCGTCGTGACCACCCCGTTGACCAGGCCCACCGCGAGGCCGACCCCGATCCCGGCGAGGACGGCGAGCAGCGGCGACGCCGAGAGCTGGGTCGCGGTCACGCCGGCCAGCGCGTAGCTGGCCCCCACCGACAGGTCGATGCCGCCGGCCACCAGCACGAGGGTGCCGGCCGCCGCGATGATCAGGGTGGAAGCCTGCTGATCGACGATGTCGAGCAGGTTCACCTTGGTGAAGAAGGACCCGCTCGCGACGGACAGCACGATGAACAGCACGAGGAACGGGAAGATGATCCCGCCGCGACGCAGCCGGGGCAGCAGCTCCGCGGGCAGCCAGTCGGCCATGGCCCGGCCGGGCTGGGCGGCCGCCACGTCCCCCGGGCCAGGCCCGTCGCCGGGCCGGCCCCGCACTTGTGGCTTATTCATGACGCACCTCTTTCGGTGGCACCGAACGCGGCGCTGAGGACCGCCGCCTCGGTCGCCTCGTCACCGGTGAATTCGGCGGCGATCCGGCCGGCCCGCATCACCAGCACCCGGTGGGCCAGGCCGAGGATCTCCTCCACGTCGGAGGAGATCAGCAGCACGCCCAGGCCGTCCGCGGTCAGCGTGGTCAGCAGGTCGTAGATAGCCCGCTTCGCCCCGACGTCCACGCCGCGCGTCGGCTCGTCGGCGATCAGCACCCGCGGCTGGCACAGCAGCATCCGGGCGAACAGCAGCTTCTGCTGGTTGCCTCCGGAGAGCGTCTGGGCAGGCGCCGCCTGGCTGCCACCGCGGACGTCCACCCGGCCCAGCATCTCCCGCACCGTCCGGCGCTCCGGCCGCGATCGGATGATCCCGGCGCGGCTGAGCTGGCCCAGGCTCGCCAGGCTGACGTTCTCGGTGACCGAGCGCCGCGGCAGCAGCCCCTGGTCCTTGCGCGACTCCGGGATCATCGCGATGCCGCCCCGCAGTGCCGTGCGCGGCCCGGCCAGCCGGCCGACGCGGCTGACGGACTGCTCCCCCGCCACGGTGACCGTCCCCGCGGCCAGCCGGCTCGCCCGGTACACCGCCCGGGCGAGTTCGGTGCGGCCTGCCCCGACCAGCCCGGCCAGCCCGACGATCTCCCCGGCGCGCAGGTCGAGCGAGACATCCTGCACGCCGGGTGCGGTGAGGTCGCGGACCGAGAGCACCACCGGGGCGTCCGCGGGCACCGGCCGCCGGGCCGGGAACGTCGCGCCGAGCGATCGTCCGAGCATGGCGTCCAGCAGTGACTCCTCGGTCTGGTCCGCGGCGGCCGTGGTACGTACCACGTGCCCGTCGCGCAGGATCGTCACCTCGTCGGCAAGCTCGAGCACCTCGCCGAGGAAGTGCGAGACGAGCACCACGGTGGTGCCGGCCCGCGCGAGCCCGCGGATGACCTTGTGCAGCGCGTCCACGTCCGGCCGGGACAAGGCGGCGGTGGGCTCGTCCATCACGATCAGCTCGGCGTTGCGGCACAGCGCGCGCAGGATCTCCACCTTCTGCTGATCCGCGGTCCGCAGGCCGCCGGCGTTCGCCTCGCCGTTCAGCTCGAACCCCGCGGTCGCGGCGAGCTCGGCGTAGCGGCGGCGCAGCGCCCGCCGCCGCAGGAAGCCGGCCTGCCGCGGCTCGGTCCCGAGAAACACGTTCTCGGCCACGGACAGCGATCTCACAATGGACAGTTCCTGCGCGATGAGCACGATCCCGCGGGCGATCGCGTCCCGCGGGGAGTGGAAGTGCACCGGCTCGCCGCCGAGCAGCAGCTGGCCGCGGTCCGGCGGGAGGGCTCCCGCGATGATCTTCCCGAGGGTCGATTTGCCCGCGCCGTTCTCGCCGACCAGCGCGTGGATCGACCCGCGGCCGATCTGCAGGCTGACCGCTTCCAGGGCGCGCGCGCCGCCGAAGGACTTCGAGACGTCCCGCAATTCGACGTGCGCGCCCTGGAAACGTGACTGTTCAGGCACTTCCTACCCGGGCCATTCGGCGGTGAACTCGTGCACGTTCGCCTTGGTCACCACGCCGCCGGCGGGCAGCTGGGCGACCGGGTCGATGCCACCGCTGGCCTGGCCCGTGCGCACGGCCTTGATCAGTGCCTGCACCGCCAGGCGGCCTTCGCTGGCGGGCGCCTGGGCGACGTCCGCGTACCACGAGCCGGATGCGACGCCGGCCAGCGCGGCGGCGCTGGCGCCGTACCCGACGAGGATGACCTTGCCGCTGAGGTGCGCCGACTGGACGGCCTGGACGCCGCCCTCGATGCCCTGGTCAGACCCGACGATCAGGTTGAGCCCGGGGTTGGCCTGCAGCATGTTCTGCACCGCCGTGAGCCCCGTGGTCGGGCTGAAGAAGCTCTGGCCCTCGGCCACGACCTTGACGGCGGAATCGGCGGCGATCGCCTTCGCGAACGCCCCGTGGATCGCGACGTCCAGCGCGGACGCCTTGATGTCGTAGAGGTAGCCGACCTTGCAGGGGCTGAGCTTCTTCGCCTTGCAGGCCTGCACCACGAGCGTGCCGAGCTTGGTGCCGATGTCGGTCGGCACGAACGTGACGTTGGCGGACAGCCCGGTCACCTGCGGCTGGTCGGTGGACAGGTCAGGACCGAGGATCTGGTCCATATTGACGACCTTGATCCCCTTGCTGATCGCCTGCTGCACCAGGCTGGTCAGGCCGGTGCCGAAGATGGGCTGGACGATGATGCCGTTGTACTGGCCAGAGTTGATGACGTCTTGCAGCTGCGAGTACTGAGTCTGCGGGCTGTTGTTCGCGTCGAAGACCTTCAGCGTGGCGTGGCTGTCGCTGGCCACGGCCTGCGCGGCGGCCAGCATCGGGGCGTCGTAGCTGTTCTCGACGGCGAACGACAGGTAGGCGAAGTTCAGCGGCTTCGCGGACCCCGCGGCAGCTGACGACGAGCTGGACGCGCTAGACGAGCTGGACGCGCTAGACGAGGATGATGAGCTGCTTCCGCAGGCTGCCAAGGTGATCCCCGCGGCGGCGACCGCCGTCAGGGCGATGCCCCGGCGGCCCAGACACCGCAGGCTGGCCACGATAAATGGCACGGCTAGACTCCTTTGTGCTCACTCACTGGTAGGTGGGTTAGTTGTTGTTCCGGTGGGCCGGGTGTGCGCCCGGCTCACCGGTTGTCTTCCGGGTGGCTGCAGCCTGGCGGGCCAGCCCGCGGCGCCGGATCTTGTGCGGGGATCTGTCAGCGAGTCTGTGCGGGCCCGCCGGCGGATCTGTCGTCCTGTGCGCCCGGCCGGTCAGGCTGGCTGGTCACCAGGGCCGCCGCCTTTCCACTGCGCGGAGCCCGCGTCCCACTCGGTGTAGGTGTAGGGGTTGTCGAGCATCGTGGTTTCCGGGACGTCCGGGTGCATGCCCTCGGCCCAGGCCTCGGGCCCGAGCTGGCCCATCAGGTACTCGACCGTCTGCTCCGCCACCTGCCGCGCCCGGGGCAGGTCCACACCGGCCAGCCGGTGGTCGTGCTTCACCACCCGGCCGTTCACCACCACCGTGTGCACGTCCCCGCGCTGCGCCTGGAAAGCGACGTGCCCGTACGGGTTGAGCAGCGGGAACATCACCGGTGAGGCATCGTTCTTGATGAGCACGACATCGGCCTTCTTGCCTGGCTCCAGGCTGCCGGTGACCGAGTCCAGCCCCAGCGCCTTCGCGCCGCCGCGGGTGGCCCAGTCGACCACGTCCTCGGCGCGCAGGTGGCAGTGCGTGACCGTCTCCTGCTTGCCGTGCGCCTCCAGGTGCTCACGGGAGCGGTCCGCGCCGAGCGTGGTCCGCATGGCGGAGAACAGGTCACCGCTCCACCACACGCTGGTGTCCATGGACAGCGACACCGGGATGCCGTGCTCCCGCAGCCGCCAGGTGGGCGGGTAGCCCTGCCCGGCACTCTGCTCGCTCTCGGTGGAGACCGACGCGGCGCCCCCGGTGGCGGCGATCCGGTGGTAGGAGTCGCGGGTCAGCGTGGCGGCGTGGACGTAGACCGTTTCCGGGGTCATGAACCCGTGCTCATGCATGAGCCGGATTCCGTCGTCGTTGGTCGCGCCCCAGACCCCGGCATGGGTGGTCACCGGCACCCCCAGCTCGCGGGCGACCTCGAAGGCGGCCTTCTCCGGGAACGCCGGATCGCCGGTGACGTCGAAGGCCATCTGGAAGCCGAGCATGTCATTGCCGCCGCTGAAGCGCCTGGTGACGAAGTCGCGGAACTCGGGGGCGGCCGACCACTCCCACGGACCCTGCTGGATGTTGCCGTAGGCCAGCACGAACCGGCCCGGGACCTCCACCAGCGCGTCCACGGCGGCGTCCGCATGCGCCACCGTCTGCAGGCCGTGCGACCAGTCGACGGTGGTGGTCACGCCGGCGTCGATCGCCTCGATCGCGGACAGCAGGTTCCCGGCGTAGATGTCCTCCGGCCGGAAGATCTTGCCCCACTGCAGGTAGTACCAGACGAAATACTGGGTAAGCGTCCAGTCGGCGCCGTAACCGCGCATCGCCGTCTGCCACATGTGCCGGTGGGTGTCGATCATGCCCGGCATGACGATCCCGCCGGTCGCGTCGATCTCGGCGGTGCCCTCCGGCACATCGAGCGCGGGACCCACGCCGGCGATGCGCTCTCCGGTGATCAGGACATCGGCGCCCTGGTGCACGTGATGCGCATCGTCCATGGTCAGCACGGTGGCGTTGCGGAACACCAACGGCCGGCCCGGCGTCAGATCCGGACGAGATGCGGATGTCATGACGGACCTCCACTCTGAGGCTGGCGATAGCTCTTACGGACAGGTGTCCGCACGTCGGCCATTTGTAGTCTGACCGGAAGCGTGGCCGCTTCAGTGTGGCGCTGTCAAGAGGCAAACCCGTTGCATATGACATCAGATTCAGCACGGTGTCCGCTGTGCGGACAAGCTCGCCGAACCGCGCTACAGTCATTCCGGTTCCACCAACCGCGGGGGAGATCGGGGAGGTCGCATGGCACGCCGTGACGCCAGCCCGGATTTCATCGAGGCCCTGGCCCGTGGCCTCGACGTGATCCGCGCGTTCCGGCCGCACCAGCCGGTCATGTCCCTGACCGCCGTGGCGGGCGCGGCCGACCTGGCCCGGCCGACGGCCCGGCGGATCCTGCTCACCCTGGAGCAGCTTGGCTACGTGCGGGCCGCCGGTGGCGGCTTCGAGCTCACCCCGCGCGTACTCGAGCTGGGCATGACCTACGTCTTGTCCCGGAACCTGTGGGATGTGGCACGGCCGCACATGGAGCAGCTCGTGCAGCGGACCCACGAGTCGTCGTCCATCGCCCAGCTCGACGGCTCCGACATCGTCTACGTGGCCAGGGTGGCGGTGCCGAAGATCATCGCACTGGCGGTGACGATCGGGACCCGCTTCCCGGCCATCCAGACCTCGCTCGGCAAGGTCCTGCTCGCCGCCCTGCCGCCCGACGAGACCGAGCGGGTGCTGGCCGAGCCGAGCAGGTCCGGGATCACGCCCCGCTGGCAGCCGACCCCCGCCGAGCAGGCCGCCTCGCTGCGCGAGGTGCGGGCCTGCGGCTGGTCGCTCACGAACGAGCAGCTCGCGGCGGGGATCCGCTCGGTGGCCGCGCCGCTGCGGGACGGGGACGGGCGGGTAATCGCCGCGCTGAACGTCACCGTGCACGCCGCCGAGACACCGGTCGAGATCCTCACCGGGGAGTACCTGCCGCTGCTGCTGGCCACTGCCGGGGCGATCAGCGCGGACTGGGCCACCTACCAGTCGGTGCCCCAGGTCACCGCCCGCTCCCCTGCCCCGCCGACGGTCAGCGCCCCGCCGACGGTCAGCGCCTAGCCTAGGGTCAGCGCCTAGGGGCCAGCGCCGCCCGGTGCCTTGACAGCTCACCGGGTCAGCAGCCAGACTCCCCTTGCTCGGACACATGTCCGGCACGCGGACAGAAGGATGATTTCGCCATTGACTGAGCCAGCGCTGACCGAGCCAGCACCGACGGAGCCGACGGATGACGCCCTGAGCGCGCCCTCGCCGGCGGGCCCGTTGGCCGGCCTGCTCGTCGCCGACTTCTCCCGGGTGCTCGCCGGCCCCTACTGCACCATGCTGCTGGCGGACCTCGGCGCGGACGTGATCAAGGTAGAGAGCCCGGCCGGGGATGACACCCGCACGTGGATGCCGCCGGTCACCGGCGACGGGCGGTCCACCTACTTCCTGGCGATCAACCGCAACAAGCGATCCGTCGCACTCGACCTGCGCGCCGAGGGCGAGCTGGCCGCGGCCCGCGAACTGGCCCGCCGCGCGGACGTGCTCGTGCAGAACTTCAAGCCCGGCGGGCTGGCCCGGTTCGGTCTCGACTACGCGACGGTCAGCGCCGCCAACCCCGCCATCGTGTACGCGTCGATCAGCGGGTTCGGCAGCGGCGGGGGCAAGAACCTGCCAGGTTACGACCTCATGGTGCAGGCCATGTCAGGGCTGATGAGCCTGACCGGGGACCCGGACGGGCCGCCGTATCGTGCGGGCATCTCGGTGTTCGACGTCCTGTGCGGCCTGCACACCGCGTTCGGGATCCTGGCCGCGCTGTCGCACCGCTCCGCCACCGGCGAGGGCCAGCATGTCGAGGCCAGCCTGATGGCCTCGGCCCTGTCCGGGATGGTCAACCAGACCAGCGCCTGGGTGGCTGGCGGAGTGGTCCCGTTCCGGATGGGGAACTCCCACCCGAGCCTGTTTCCCTACGAGCCGCTGCCCACCGGGGACGGGGACCTGATCGTGACCGCGGGAAATGACGCCCAGTTCGGCAAGCTGTGCGAAGTGATCGGCGCGCCGCAGCTGGCCGCCGACCCGCGGTTCGCCCGCAACGAGGGCCGGACGGCCAACCGGGATCAGCTCCGGCCGCTGCTGGCCCAGCAACTCGCGCTGCGGCCGGCCGCGGAATGGTTCGACAGGCTGATCGCTGCGGGGGTGCCCTGCGGCCCGATCAACACGGTCGACGCCGGCGTCGCGTTCGCCGCGGAGGTCGGCCTGGAACCGGTGGCGATCGCCGGGAAGGGCGACGCCGGGGTGGCGACCATCCGGCACCCGCTGACCTTCTCGACCACGCCACCGCGCTACGACCTCCCGCCACCCCGGCTCGACGAGCACGGCGAGGACATCCGCGCCTGGCTAGCCGCCCCGGCCGACGCCCCCAGTCCCGCCCGCGCTAGCGTCCCGCCCGATCCCCCGACAGGAACGTCATGAGCCAGCCAGCGCCGACGCCGCGCTTCCCCACCTCCATCGGCACCTCGGACGAGACGACGATCACGCTGCTCGGCCAGGACCTCGCGGCCGACCTGATGGGCAAGGTCGGGTTCAGCGAGCTCGCCCTGTGGCTGGTGACCCAGCGCCGGCCCGCGCCATCCCAGGTCCGGGTGTTCGAGGCCGTGCTGGTGGCCCTGGCCGACCACGGGTTCACGCCCACGGCGATCGCCGCCCGGCTCACCTACCTCAGCGCCCCCGACTCTGTGCAGGGGGCACTGGCGGCCGGCCTGCTTGGCGGTGGCTCCCGCTTCCTGGGCGTGACCGAGGACTGTGCCCTGTTCCTGGCGCAGGCCCTGGCCGCAGCTGGGCATCCGCTGCCCACCGGCGACGCGGGCTGGGACGCGCTCGCGCTAGCCGCGGTGACCGAGGCACGGGCCGCCGGGAAGTTCATCCCCGGGCTCGGGCACCCCGTCCACAAGGTCACCGACCCGCGCACCCCGGTGCTGCTGGCGATCGCCGAGGAAGAAGGGCTGCGCGGACCGCACCTGCGCCTGTTCGAGGCGATCGGCCGGGTCCACCCGCAGGTGCTGGGCCGCACGCTGCCCCTCAACGGGGCCGGCACGTGCGGCGCGGCCCTCGCCGACCTGGACCTCCCGCCCGGCCTGCTGCGCGGATTCGCGCTGCTGGCCCGGACCGCCGGCCTGCTCGGCCACCTCGCCGAGGAGCAGCGCCACCCGCTCGGCATGGACATGTACCTCACGGTCGACCGGAATACCGACTACCTCCCCCCTGACCCTAGCTAAGGACCCGGATAAGGACCTGCCATGGCAACTGTCGCCGCGGTGATCGCTTCCACCCATCACCCCTTCTACTACCGCGCGAGCACCTCGACCGGCGCGGACCGCCCGCCGTTCGCCGACGAGTGGGTCGCGAAGATCGAGGCGTTCCGGCAGACCCTGACCCGGGCGCGGCCGGACGTGCTGGTCATGGTCGGGTCCGACCATTTCCATCAGCTGTGGCTCGACAACATGCCGCAGTTCCTCATCGGCAAGGCGCCCTTCTACGACGCGAATTTCTACAACGAGGAACGGGAGTTCGGGCTGCCCCGCATGCTCCTGAAGGGGCAGGAAGACCTGTCGGCCTACCTGCTCCGGGAAGGCATCGACGCGGGCTTCGACCTTGCCTTCAGCAATGAGCTGCGGATCGATCACAGCATCACCTGCCCGCTCATCACCCTGCGGCCCGAGGCGGACCTGCCCATCGTGCCCGTCTACACCAACATCTTCGCCCCGCCGATGCCGCGGCCCAGGCGCTTCGTGGAGCTGGGCCGGACCATCCGCCAGCTGGTCGAGGCCTGGCCGGGTGATCAGCGGGTGGCGATCATCGGCACCGGGCACCTGTCACTGGAGCTCGGCGGCCCGCGGCAGTTCGGCCCGCACGGCCCCGACCCGGAATTCGACCGCAAGGCGGTCGGCTGGATCGCGTCCGGGGACATCCAGTCCGCGCTGGCGCAGGTCAGCCTGGACAGCCTCTGGGAACCCGGTAACGCCACCCACGGGTTCATGGACTTCATGCTGATGATGGGCGTGGCGGGGGAAAACGCGAAGGCGGACTACACCGACTCCCTCGACTTGTTCCACACGATGGAGGCCTACTTCACCTGGTACCCGAACGGAGTGGACGCGCCGTGAGCAAGTACCTGCTGAACAAGTTCCTGTACACCATCGACCGCGACCCGGGCCTGGTGGAGCGGTACCGCGACGACCCGCGCGGCACTGTCGCCTGGTGGGAGGCCGAGCAGGCCAACGTCATCCTGAACTGCCCCGGCGCCGAGCGCAGCACCTGGCTGAAGTTCAGCGACACCGAGCGCGAGGCGCTCGCCACCCACGACTACCCGGCGCTGTTCGCGCTCGGCGCGCACAACTTCCTGACGCTGACCCTGTTCATCGCCATGTTCGAGCGCGACTACGACGAGCCGCTGGCCTTCCAGCGCGAGTATGCGGCGCGACTGTCTCACTGGAGCCTGCCGTACCCGGATATCTCCACCTGACAGGCCGCTGGAGCTGGCGCCCCCCGGAATCAAGGCCACGGTCGCCGAGCGGACGGCCTCGCCGAGCGGACGACCGGGCCTGAACGACCTGTCCTGAACGGCCTGGCCTGATACCTAGCCGCGGACGGCGGCTTCCACAATGGCCTCCAGCCGCTTGCTGTGCGCGCCGCGCCAGTACACGCGGCCGCAGGCCTGGCAGCGCGAGAACGCCTGGTAGGTGCGCCGGGTGCCGGGCCGCAGGAGCGGCTCGACGTCGGCCTTGCGGACCGGGGAGAGCTGCCCGTTGCACGCCGGGCACCGGGTCCATGGGGCGAGCGGCGGCGCGAACCTGTCCAGCACGTCGGCGAACTGCTCATCGGGCCGCCCGCCCCGGACGTAGGCGCCCAGCCACAGCTTCCGGCGCCGCAGCAGCCCGCGGTCCTGGGTCAGCAGCACTCGCCGCCCGGCGTTCGCCTGCTCGACCAGGACGTCGTCGGCGGCGTCGTTAGCGTAGGCGGTATCCACGCCCACCAGCCGCAGCCGGCGCGCCAGCGTCCCCAGGTGGACATCGAGGATGAACCGCGCCGACGGCAGCGGCTGCGGTCGCCGCACCGCACCGACCTCCACCACGTCCCCGGCGCCGGGCCGGTAGCCGGGTCCCGCGAGCGCGCCGTTGACCGTCAGGCTGCCAACCTCGGTCAGCGGTACACCCAGCGACTCCACCACATGACCCAGCGACGAAACCCCGTCGCAGGCCACGCGGACCGGGCCATGCCGCCGGCCCGGCCGGAGGAACAGGCGCAGCTCGGCTGCGACAATGACGTCTGCCTCCGGGTTGTCCACTCCCCCAGGTAACCACGACCAGCACCTGCTCTCGCGGCACCGGGCAGCGGTCAGCCCGGTGTCGCCGAACGCCGGGCCGGGACCGGGATCCGGTCCAGGTCGGCGGCGAGCACGACCTCGCCGCCGAACGCCGCGGCCGCCTGGTCGGCGAGCCGCTGAGCGCCGCCCGGATCGTGGTCGTAACGCTGGGAGAAATGGGTCAGCACCAGCAGCCGCGCGCCGGACTCGGCCGCGATGCGCCCGGCCTGCCCGGCGGTCAGGTGCCCGTACTCGCGCGCCAGCCCGGCGTCGGCGTCGGCGAACGTAGACTCGCAGATCAGCAGGTCCGCCTGGTCGGCGAGCGCGAACACGGCATCACACAGCCGGGTGTCCATGATGAACGCGACCCGCTGACCCCGCCTCGGCTCACTCACCTCCTCCAGCGTTACCAGCCGGCCGCCGGCCATCAGCCGCCCCTCGCGCTGGAGGCGCCCGACGTCACGGCCGGCGATGCCCGCGGCGGCCAGCCTGTCCGGGAGCATCCGCCGGCCGTCCGGCTCCGCCAGCCGGTAACCAACCGCGGGCACGCTATGCGACAGGCGCTGCGCCTCCAGGCGAAACGTGGAGCCGGCGAAAACGGCGCCGTTAACGCCGACCGGTCGCTCCCGCAGGTTCAGCACGTCACGGAACAAGGCCGCATGCCGCAGCCGGGTGAAGACCTCCCGGTTCTCGGCCGGGTAGCACACGTCCACCACGTGCGGCACCTGATCCAGCGCCATCCGCTGGAGCACCCCGGGCAGGCCCAGGCAGTGGTCTGCGTGGAAGTGGGTGATGCAGATCCAGGTGACCTGGCTCGCCGTCACCCCGGCCAGCAGCATCTGCCGCTGGGTCCCCTCACCCGGGTCGAACAGCAGCCCCTCGCCATCCCACCGCAGCAGGTAGCCGTTGTGGTGACGGCTGCGGGTCGGCGCCTGGCTCGCCGTGCCAAGGACCACCAGCTCACGGTCGGACACGACACCCGACCCTACCCCCGTTCTGCGAGAACGTCGCCTAGCCCCACACGGACGTGGCGCCGGGTGGACGCGGTG
>DATKRH010000196.1:0-29975 GCA_035532295.1 Streptosporangiaceae bacterium | reverse complement strand
CGCCGGTGGTGAGCCAGGCGTGGATGGCCTGGATCAGGGGTCCGGGGTTCTTGCGGGACCGGGGGAAGGCGCGGCTGCTGGTGAACAGGAGGCCGGCGGCAGGCGTGCCGGCCTGCAGCGCTTGCTGGAGGATGGGCTGGAGGTCCTTGACGTTCTCGGTGAGCAGCCACTGCCCGTGCGCCGCGGCGAGGGCGAATACTTCCTCGTCGGTCAGGGCGCGCAGGGCCGGCTGCTCGGCGACGGCGGTGACGTCGTGGCCGAGGTCGCGCAGGGCGGCGGCGATGACGGGGGAGAACATCTCGTCGAGGAGCAGCCGGGCGAGAGCTGGGTGGTTCATGTGATGAGCTGCTGGCGGACCCGCCAGGCCTGCTCGGCGCGGAGCGATGCCTCGTCGGCGGCGGTGAGCTCGGCGTCTATCTCGCCGGGGTAATCGCCGTAGTAGCTGACTGCGGTGGCGATCCGGCCTGCGTCGGCGGCGAATGCCTCGGCCGCGGCGTCGAGGGCGGCCGGGCCGCGGTCGTCGATCTCGCGGAGATACTTGATGATCTCCCAGATATCGGGGCCGTAGGCGAGGGCGGCGCGGCGGCCGGACGGGCCGTCCTTGAAGATGATCCCAGGGTGGTCAGCCATCCGCAGGCCCTCGTCGATGAGCCGCTGCGCGAGGGCTGAGGTACTGGAGCCGGCGAGTGACTGGGCGCGGCGCCGCAGCCGGGCCAGCAATCCGGCGTCGAAGCGGATCGACAGCGGCGCACTCATGAACTACATTGTAGCAGGCGTATGACAGGCCCTGCGTAACCCCGGTTTGCTGAGCGGCCTTGCCGAGGTCAGGCCAGCGCGGGCTCGGCGTCCTCCAGCCCCGACGCGATCATCTGGCGTAGCTCCGGCGTGTCCTCGTGACCGTGCTTGGCGACGGCATGCGCCACGGCTGCGTCCAGGACCTCGTCCTCGGTGCCGGCAATGGTGAGGGTGCAGTTGTTCTCGCTCGGAACCTTGCGGCAGTCAACCATCTTCCTGGCCATGAGGCCCTCCTCCACGGGTTGAGTATTGCCCAGCACCGTTACGCTCGGTCATGAGCCCGGGGCGTTGGGTATGTGCAATCCGCGTGGAGAAGCCGCTAGGTGGTGCGTAACGGCCGGCCGGGCCGCGGTTATCGAGGCCGGATCTCGCCGGAGCCGCGCACGATCAGCCGGGTGGGCAGCTCAATCATCCGCGGCGGCGAGGGGTCGCCCCGCAGGCGGGCGAACAGCCGGTCCACCGCGATCCGGCCCATCTCGGCCGGGTCGCTCCAGACGACGGTGACGGCAGGCACGAGCATGTCGGCGTATTCGAAATCGTCGAAGCCGACGACGGCTAGCTGTTCATGCCGGTCCCGCAGCGCCCGCAAGACACCGGCCGTGGCCCGGTTGTTCGTGGCGAAAATGGCGGTCGGCGGCTGCGCGGCGCCGAACAGCTCATGCGTGGCGGCGGCCGCCTCGCCCGCCAGATGGCGGCCGACCTTGATCAGCGACTGATCGATCTCAATGCCATGCGCCTGCAGCGCCTCGATGTAGCCGCGGCGCCGGTCGCGCACGGTGTTGACGTGCTCGTAGTCGCCGACCAGCGCGATCCGCCGATGCTGCTGGCGGATCAGGTGCTCGACCGCGCTGCGCGCGCCCAGGACGTTCTGCAGCACGACGGTGTCACAGGCCAGGTCCTCCGACGGGCGGTCGACCAGTACGACGGGCAGCCCGCGGTCGATCTCCGCGGCCAGGACGGAATGGTCGTTAGCCGACGACACCACGATCAGGCCCGCGACCCGGCGCGCGCACAGGGCGCGGATCAGCTCCTCCTCGCGCTCCTGGTCCTCGTCAGAGCTGGCGGTGACGATGAATACGCCCTCGCGGGTCGCCCGCTCCTCGGCGGCCCGGATCATCGGCCCGTAGAACGGATTGGACACGTCCTCGATGACGATGCCGATCGTCGAGGTCGCCTGCGCCTGGCGCAGGTCCATGGCCAGGTCGTTGCGCCGGAATCCCAGCTCGTCGATCGCGGCCTTGATGCGGGCCACCGTGGCCGGCGACGCGCCGGGCAGGTCATTGACCACCCGGGAGACGGTCTTGACGCTGACGCCGCAGCGCTCCGCGACATCGCTCATGGTCGGCCGCCGCCCGCCGAGGCCACCCCGGCCGGCGCCGTGCCCGGCGGGGCCGCCCGCCCCGTCCCGGCCGCTGCCGTCCCGGCCGTCATGGGTAATCGTTGACTTCACGTCCTGATCCTTGCTGAGTCCTGCCGCCTGAGTCAACCCTACTGAACCAGTCGTTTCGTCCGATTACGATCCGTTTAGCCGATAAAAATTGGGCCTCAAGGTGGGGCGAGCCCTTGACACATGCCGGACATGCGGGTGAAACTCTCGGCTTACGTCAACGATTACTCTAGGAGCCGGTCGTGCGATCGATGCGCAGGAACTGGAAGACGATCACGGTGCTGGCGCTGCCCGCCCTGATCGTCTACAGCCTCGTGCTGCCGCTTCCGCTCATCCGGACGATCTTCCTGAGCTTCTACTCCTACAACGTGCTGGAGCCGGCCCACTTCATCGGCCTGCGGAACTACATCACGATCTTCACGGTAGACCCGATCTTCAAGCACTCCCTGCTGAACACGATCTACCTGATCGCGGGGTCCGTCGTGCTGCAGATCCCGCTTGCCTTCGTCCTGGCGTACTGGTTCGGCACCGGCAAGGTGGCGGCGATGCGGGTGTTCCGCAACATCTTCTTCTTCCCGGTCGTCGTCTCCGGCACCGCCGTCGGGCTGCTGTGGAGCGCGCTGCTGCAGCCGGGCATCGGCCTGATCGACGGCATCATCCGCGTGGTCGGGTTCTCGCACTTCAACGAGTCCTGGCTGGCCAGCCCGAATTTCGCGATCTGGACCGTCGTCGTCTCGGTCTCCTGGCAGTACTTCGGCTACCACATGCTCATCTTCAGTTCCGGGATCACCAGCCTGCCGCCGGGCGTCCTCGAGGCGGCCCAGGTGGACGGGGCGGGTGAATGGCGGAGCCTGCGCAAGATCGTCGTTCCCCTGATGAAGCCGTTCCTGCTCGTCAGCCTGATCCTGATCATCAGCAGCTCGGTGATCATCTTCGCGAACGTGATCGCGCTGACCAACGGCGGTCCCGACAACGCTTCCACCGTGGTGGCGCTGGAGATGTACAACCAGTCGTTCTTCTACCAGCAGTACGGGTACGGGAGCGCGATCGCCGTGATCCTGTTCGTGCTCAACGTCATCCTCGTCGGCGGCGTGACGGGGCTGTTCTCCGGCAAGCTGACCCGCAAGGGCCGGGAGCAGGCCCGGCTGGAGGTGGCCCGGTGAACGCCATGAACACGCTGGCCGCCCCGAAGACGGCGCCGGTGGCCACGCCGCCCGGCGGGCGCAGGTCGCGCTGGCGTGCGCACACCATCGGCAACGCCGGCCGTTACGTCTTCCTGATCGTGCTGGCGCTGACCGTCGTGTACCCGCTGCTGTGGATCGCGCTGGCCGGCTTCAAGACCAATGTCGCGTTCCTGCAGCACCCGTTCTCGCTGCCGCAGTCGTTCTCGTTCCGCAATTACGAGACCGTCCTGGTCACCGACGGGTTCTACAAGAACCTGCTCAACAGCCTGTGGATCTCCGTCGTGGCCACGGTCATCACCATCGCGCTCAGCAGCGGGTTCGCTTACGCGGTGGCCCGCCTGGAGTGGCGGCTGCAGCGGGTGGCTCTCGTCTACGTCATGAGCGGGCTGCTCATCCCCGTCTATGCCGCGCTCGTGCCCTTGTACATCTACCTGCATCCGATATCCGAGGTCATCGGTCCCCGCCTGACCCTGGTCATCCCCTACATCGCGCTGGGCATGCCGGTCTCGGTCCTGCTCCTGACCAGCTACTTCCGGCAGCTGCCCAACGAGCTTGAGGAGGCCGCCGTCCTAGACGGCTGCTCGACACCGCGGCTGCTACTGCGCATCATCTTGCCCGTCTCGCTGCCGTCGGTGGTCGTCGCCGCGACGTTCACCTTCCTGACCTGCTGGAACGAGCTGCTGTTCGCGCTGGTCTTCCTGAACTACCCGGCCGAGCAGACCGCGCCGCTGAGCCTGCTGAAATACACCGGCACGTTCGGCAACAACTGGGTGTTCGAGCTCGCCGGCATCACCCTCGCCGTCATCCCCACGCTCCTGATCTACCTGGGCCTGCAGCGCTACATCATGGAAGGAATGTTGCGCGGCGCCAGCATCGGCTAACGACCTTCCCCTTTTCGGCAACCGAGAGACCACGACGGGCTCTGCGGAATCCGACCATGCCCTGCTTCCCCCATGCCCTGCTTCCTCCATGCCCTGCTTCCCCCATAAGACAGTCCTTCTCAAGGGAGAGACACCATGCGTAACGCCCAGCAACCCACTGCCCGCCGCGCCGGGCGCCGAGTCGCCCTGTCCGCCGTCTCGCTGGCCGCCGGCGCGCTGGCGCTGAGCGCCTGCGGGAGCAGCGGCGGCGGGTCATCGTCCCAGGGTCTCACCGGCTCGACCAGCAAGCCGGTCACCCTGTCGTTCGAGTATCAGCAGCCCACCCCCGGTGCCCCCAACTGGCTGCTCGGGGTGGAACAGGGCTTCGAGAAGCTGCACCCGAACGTCCACTTCCAGACCGCGGACACTCTGCCGTCCAACGACTACCTGGCCAAGCTGTCCTCGCAGGTCGGCGCCGGGACCGCTCCGGACCTGTTCATCGGCTGGACCTATCAGCGGCTCACCCCGTACGCCAAGGGCGGGCGGCTGTTCAACCTGAAGCCCTACCTGGCCAAGAGCGCCGCCTACAACGAGGTCACGCCGTTCGCGCTGGCCTCCGCGACCGTTAACGGCGGGCTCTACGCGGTGCCGCTCACCGAGGACGCCGAGATCATCTACTACAACAAGGCCGTGTTCAAGAAGGCCGGCATCACCGTGCCGACCAGCTACGCGCAGTTCCTGAGCGACGTGCAGGCGCTCAAGAAGTCGGGCGTGGCGCCGATCGCGCTGGGCAACACCGACAGCTTCAACGGCAGCATCATCTACACGATGCTGGCCGAGCGGCTAGGCGGATTCAACCTGTACAAGGCCGCGGTGGTCAGCCAGAAGACGCCTTTCAACAACCCGGCGTTCGTCAAGGCCGGAACCTACCTGCAGCAGCTCGTCAAGATGGGCGCCTTTAACAGCAACTACGGCAGCGAGAGCATCGGCTACGCGGCCTCGCTGCTCACCTCCAACAAGGCCGGCATGTTCGTCAACGGCACCTGGGAGACCTACGCGCTCTACCAGGGCCTCGGCAAGAACCTGGGCTGGTTCACGCTGCCCCCGATCGCCGGCGGCCAGGACAACTCCGCGCAGCAGCTGATCGAGCTGCCCAACAACGCGATCTCCGTCAGTGCCAACAGCCCGCACAAGGCCGAGGCCGTGAAGTTCATCGAGTACCTGGAGACCCAGGGCGTCCAGCTCGCGGAGGCGAAGGCCGGGAACTCGATCGCCAGCAAGTACCCGCTGCCGGCGTCCGTGGCCGACCCGGTCACGGCATCTATTCACTCGGCGCTCGCCCAGGGAACCCCGGCCATGGCGCCGTGGGACACACTGCTGGGCGTCGCCCCGGGCGAGCAGTTCGACAACGCGACCCAGACCCTTTATTCGGGTAAGTCCCCGTCCGGCGTGCTCTCGGGGTTCGACGCCCTGCTGAAGACCAGCGGGGCGACCAGCTAGCGCGGCGTCGACGTCTCAGCCGTGCGCCGCCGGGACCTTCAGCGGGTCCCGGCGGCGCACCACCACCCGACCGGAGGCTTTGCCCAAGTGAACTTGCAACAACCGTTTCTCGGGACGCAGTACTATCGCCCCCCATTCCCCGATAACGGGCTGTGGCGTGCCGATATGGAGCAGATGCGGCAGACCGGCCTGGATGTCGTGCAGCTCTGGGTGTGCTGGGGTTGGGTCGAGCCGCGTCCCGGCGAGTTCCGCTTCGACGACTACGACGAGCTCATGGAGACGGCCCGGGCGGCCGGGCTGGGCGTGGTGCTGTCCACCATCGCCGAGATTCACCCGTTCTGGGTGCCCCGGGTCATCCCCGGCGCGACGATGGTGAATCAGCTCGGCGTGCCGATCGTCTCTTCCGCCCGCCGGGAGTGCAACGTCGGCCTCACCCCGGGCGGCTGCTTCGACCACCCGGAACTGCGCGAGCGCATGGAGCTGTTCCTGTCCACCGTCGCGGGCCGCTACGCCGACCACCCGGCCCTGGCGGCCTGGGACATCTGGAACGAGACCCGCTGGACCGTCCAGTCCGACGCCTATGCCTGTTACTGCCCGTCGACCCTGGCATCGTTCCGAAGCTGGCTGCTGCGGCGCCACGGTGACCTCGACGGCATCAGCGCGGCCTGGAAGCGCCGTTACGACACCATCGAGGACGTCATGCCCGGCAAGGAGCCAGGCAGGCCGTTCGTCGACCTGATGGAGTTCCAGGCTTTCCTGCAGTGGCGGGCCCGGGAGCACCTGGCCATGCGGGCGCGGGTCTTCCGCTCGGCCGGCGGTGATCATCCGGTCACCGCCCACAGCGCCTTCCCGCCCACGCTGTCAGGCAGCATCGACGAGGAGATGTGCCTGGCGCGCGGTAACGACTTCGAGCTCGCCGAGCTCGTCGACGCCTTCGGCTGCTCCCAGTTCCCCGCCTGGGGCGGGATGACGCCGGCCTGGCAGACCGGGTCCGACATCGAGCTGGCCACCCGCTTCGAGGCCGCGTACTGGGCCGCCGGGGCGGGCGACGCCTGGGTTTCCGAGCTGCAGGGCGGCGGGATCTGCCGGGGCTTCGAGGTCTACGAGCCGGTCGAGGGCGACCGGCAGGCCCGCTGGGTCTGGTCCGCGATCAGCCGCGGCATCAAGGGTGCCATCTTCTGGGCGTGGCGCGATGAGGTCTTCGGCTACGAGTCCGGGGGCTTCGGCATTGTCGGCAACGATGGCAGGTCGGCCAGCCGCCTGGCCGCGCTCGGTCGGCTGTCGGGCGCGCTGGCGGAGCACCGCGAGCTGCTCGGCGCCTACCAGCCCGACCTCCCCGAGGTAGGCGTGCTCTTCTCCGGCCCGGCCTACCAGCTGGAGTGGGCGCAGCATGGCCACTCCGAGTCGGCACAGGCCAGCGTCGTCGGCTGGATGACTACCCTGGAACGCCTCCAGCTGCCCTACCGGGTGCTCGACTCCGGCCACCTCGACGGCCTCGACAGCCTGCGGTTGCTGGTGCTGCCGTGGCCGCTCGCGATCGAGGACCAGGCCGCGGCCCGCATCGCGGACTGGGTGCGGGCCGGCGGCCACGTCGTCACCGAGGCCGAGCTGGCGGCCTACGACACGCTCGGCTTCTACCGCTACGGGCCCGACCGCGGCTTCGCGGTGGCCCTCGGCGTCGAGCACCAGGGGCGGCGTCAGCTGGAGACCAGCCCGGTCTTGTCGCTCGGACCGCAGGGCGGTGAACTGCGCAGCGCCGTGCTGGTCGAGGCGCTCGGCGACACCGGCGAGGTGCTGGGCACCAACGCCGCCGGAGAGCCCGCCGTCGTCCGGTCCGCGGTTGGCGCCGGCGCCGTGCTGGCCATCGGCAGCTTCCCGGGTCAGCCGGCGGCCCGCGAGCGCTCGGCCGCCCTGGAGCGACTGCTCACGACCGAGCTCTCCCGGGCCGGCGTCCGGCGCGCGTTCCGGTTCTCGACCGACGACGGGGAGGTCCTGCAGTGGCGGACCGGGACGGACGGCCGCGGCACCCGGCTGCTGTTCGTGCTGACGCAGCGGGAAGATACCCCGGTCACCATCCAGCCGGTCACCATCCAGCCGGTCACCATCCAGCCGGACCCCGGCGCGGGCACTGCTGCCGGCGCTGACCTGCTCGCCGTCGCTGACCTGCTCGCCGGCGCGGACTGGAAGGTCACCGCAGACGGGGGCCAGGTTTCCTGGTCCGGCCGCACCGGTGCCGCCGGCGTCGCCGTCCTGTCCTGGCGCGAGGCCTGATGCCGCGCAGCGACCGCAGGTCACTCGCCCCGCTGGTGCTCGGCCCCAATCAGCCCGCGCAGTTCTACCGCGGCGGGGAAAGGATCGCCCGGTTCCGGGGCATCACGCTCAGCTCACCGTATCTGCCCGAGGACTTCGTCGGCTCCACCACCGAGCTGTTCGGCCGGGTCGGCGCCGGCCTGACCATCCTGGACGATGGCAGCACGCTGCTGTCGGCGATTGACGCCGAGCCCGTTCGTTATCTTGGTCCTGATCACGTCCGCCGGTATGGGAGCGACCTCGCGCTGCTGGTGAAGCTGCTCGATACCGGTGAGCGGCTGCTTGTGCACTTTCACCCGCCGCGCCAGTTCGCCAGCGCGCATCTGCGCAGCTGCCACGGCAAGACCGAGGCGTGGATCGTGACGCAGATAACGCAGGATGCCGCGGACGAAAGCTCCGGCCACGTCTACGTCGGATTCCGCGAGGACACCGATCCGGGCACGGTCCGCAAGTGGGTGGACGCGCAGGACAAGGCGGCCCTGCTCGGTGCGCTGAACAAGATCCGGGTGGCGCCGGGTGACACCTGCCTGGTGCCCGCCGGGGTGCCGCATGCCGTGGGCGCGGGCGTCACGGTCGTCGAAGTTCAGGAACCGACCGACTTCTCAATCCTGCTGGAGTGGGCGGGGTACGCCATCGACGGGCCGGCCGCGGGTCATCTGGGCCTCGGCTACGACCTCGCCCTGGAGGCCCTCGACTACAGCGGCTGGGATCGCGGCCGGCTGGCCGGCCTGCTGCGCTCGCGCCCGGAGCAGCCCGGCCGGCCGGGCGTCGTCGGGCTCCTGCCCGCGGCGGCCGATGACTTCTTCCGGGTCGAGCGGGTCACGCCCGGTGCCGCTCCCGTGGACTTCCCGCCCGAGGTAGCCGTGCTGGTCGTGCTGGAGGGCAGCGGTGCCCTGGTGTGGCAGACGGGCTCCCTCCCGGCCGAGCGTGGCATGACGCTGTTCGTGCCCTACGGCGCCGGGCCCACCCGGTTCGACGGCGAGATGTCTGTCCTGCGCTGCATGCCGCCGGCGCCCTGAGCCAGGTCCGCCGCCCGCTGATGGCAGGATCGGGACATGGAGTTCTCGGAGGTCGTTCGCCGCCGCCGCATGATCCGGCACTATTCCAGCCGCCCGCTAGCGCCAGCGGTGATCGAGCGGGTGCTGGCGAGCGCGCTGCGCGCGCCGTCGGCGGGCTTTTCGCAGGGCTGGGCGTTCCTCGCGCTCACCGAGCCGGCGGACCGGGCCCGGTTCTGGCCCTTCGTACCGACCCGGGTCGAGCAGACCCCGACGATGCAGGACGCGCCGCTGGTGGTCGTCCCGCTAGCGCACAAGGCCGCCTACCTCGAACGCTACGCGGAGCCCGACAAGGGGTGGGCCGATCGCGCCGAGGCTCGCTGGCCCGCGCCGTACTGGTACATCGACACCGGGATGGCCGCGCTGCTGATGCTGCTCACCGCGGTAGACGAAGGTCTCGGTGCCTGCTTCTTCGGGATCATGCCTGAGCTCCTGGATCCATTCCGGGCCGAGTTCGGAGTGCCGGGTGACTACAACCCGATCGGGGGCATCACGGTCGGGTACCGGGCCGTCGACGTTCCCCCGCAAGGCGCTCGGGTTCAGGACCGTCGCCGGGACAGCGCCGATGTCATCCATCGCGGCCAATGGGGTCGCCACGGCTGATCTCTGGCCATCTCCCGGCCCGTCATCCGTACGCGGTGACCGGCGATCTGCGGGTGCACCCGCCCGCCGAGGCCGCAGTCCGTGGCGGCCTGCGTGGCCTGGTTATCTCCTGTTGACAGTCAGATTGCCGTTATAGCAGTATGTATAGCAGTATGAGTGCAGGAATATTCCGTGCTTGCCTGGCTCGTCAGAGAGTCTCAGCTATATGACTCAGGTCAATGCCGGTGAGGTGTTCGGCGAAGTGCAGGTCGAGCATTTCGATGTCCTGATCGTCGGAGCCGGCATCTCGGGAATCGATGCCGCATACCACATCCAGCAGCGATGCCCGGAGAAAAGCTTCCTCGTGCTCGAAGGGCTGGCGAGCTTCGGTGGCACCTGGCTCACGCATCGGTACCCCGGAATCCGTTCTGACAGCGATCTCTACACATTCGGGTACGGGTTCAAGCCGTGGACGGGAGCGCCGATCGCCACTGCTTCCGAAATCCTCTCCTACCTGGGCGAGGTCATCGACGAAAACGACCTGTCCGCCCATATCCGCTACCGTCACTGGATCAGTTCGGCGTCCTGGTCAAGTGACGATAATGCGTGGCTGATCGAGGCGACCAGAACCGGCACCGGCGAGCGCTGCCGGTTCCTGGCGAACTTCCTGTGGATGTGCCAGGGCTATTACCGTCACGCCCGCGGGTTCACGCCTGACTGGCCCGGAATGGACCGCTTCTCGGGACTCATCGTTCACCCTCAGACGTGGCCGGACGGCCTGGACGTTACCGGGAAGAACGTCGTCGTGATCGGCTCGGGCGCCACGGCGGCGACCCTCGTGCCGGCGATTGCCGCCGACAGCGCGCATGTCACGGTCCTGCAGCGCTCGCCAACTTATTACTTCTCGGGGCGCAACTCGAACGAGGTGGCCGATATGCTCCGGGAACTAGAGATCCCCGAAGAGTGGGTGCACGAGATAGTCCGCCGGAAGGTCCTCCACGACCAGCGGGAGATCACTCGCCTGTCGTTCGAGAATCCCGATTTCCTCAAGGCCGAATTGATCAGCCAGGTACGTGATCGCCTGCCTCCCGGTTACGACGTCGAGACGCACTTCACGCCACATTACCGGCCCTGGCGCCAGCGGATAGCATTCCTGCCGGATGGCGACCTGTTCGCCGCGATCTCGTCCGGGAAAGCCTCCATGGTCACCGATGAGATCAAGACGTTCACCGAAGATGGCATTCTCCTCATGTCGGGCGAGGAGCTTGCCGCCGACATCATCATCACCGCCACCGGTTTTAACCTCAGTATCCTGGGCGACATCGACTTTGTCATCGACGGCGAGCCGCTCGACCTGGCGCAGACCGTCACCTACCGGGGCATGATGTTCACGGGAGTTCCGAACCTCGTGTGGATCTTCGGCTACTTCCGGGCGAGCTGGACGCTGCGGGCCGACCTGGTCAGCGACCTGACCTGCCGGCTCCTGGCCCACATGACCGCGCTGGGGGCCAGCAGGGTCACCCCTGCGCTGCGGCCCGAGGATGCCGGCATGCCGATCCTCCCGTGGGCGGATCCCGAGAACTTCAATCCCGGCTACCTGTCCCGCTCGATGGACCTGCTGCCTAGAAGTGGCGATAAGCCAGAGTGGCGGCACAGCCAGGACTACTGGACCGAGAAAGACCTGCTGCCGAACGCCGATCTCGACGACGGCTGCCTGACCTACGAATGAGCTAGCGCGGGGGCGGCGCGGGGGGCGCGCGGGAGCCAGCGCGGGGGGCGGCGCGGGCGAAAGCCGTCCGCGCCGCCCCCTCCCCGCCGGAGTCCGCCGGGCCCGTCCCGGGCGCCCAGCCCGCCCGGGTTGGTGAGCACTCCGGCCACCGGGTGCGGCTGCTCCGGGGGCATCGGGGGGTAGTTGATGCTTCCCGGATGGTGCCGGCAAACTGCTCGCCCAGCTCCGGCCCGGACCGGCCGGAGACGGGACCTCTGGCGACTCAACGGGAGAAGCGCCGGGCCCGGTCATGGCGTTACACAGCTCCCGTAACGCCTGCGCGCTCCGCGGCGCTCTCCGTTATGAGGCGGCATCAGCTAGCAGCGGCGAGGTCTGTCCTGCGGCAACGGACATCAGGTTGCTGCCGCCCTGTCGCGGACTCGTGCAGCGGCCAGGCGCACTGCACAGGAAAGGAATCAGGTGACTGCAGCCAACGGGAGCTCTCCCGGTCCGGTTCATGCCCCGCCGCGACCGGCTCGCCGGTTCCGTCGCGCAGCGTCCTGGGAGCGCGCGGCTGTCGTCGCTGAGCTGGCTGTCGTGGCGGCCGCGCTGGTCACCGTGGCGGTCAGCCTGGTGGCGGTCGTCTCCGGCCAGTGGTGACCAGACGATACTCAGCTACGTGATCGGGGAGGATTTCACGGCCGTTCTGGCTAGCGCGCAAGAGGGCGGTGAGACCGCCTTCTCGGCGCTGTGGCGTGATGTCAACCCGGCCTTGCTGCGCTACCTGAGGGTGCTCGCGCCCGACGCCGCCGAGGACGTCGCCTCGGAGACCTGGGTGCAGGTGGTCCGGGGCCTGCCCAGCTTCCGCGGAGATGAGGGGGCGTGGCGGGCCTGGCTGTTCACGATCGCCCGCCGGCGGGCGATCGACGAGGGCCGCCGCCGGTCTCGCCATCCGGCTGGCTCGCTGGCTGAGGTAACCGGCGGCCGGGAGCCGAGGACCGCGGATGCCGCCGAGCTGGCGATGGAGAGCCTCGGCACCGCGGCGGCGGTCGCGGCGGTCGCGGCCCTGCCGCCGCTCCAGGCAGAAGTGATCTTGCTGCGGGTCCTGGCCGGACTGGACACCGACTTGGTCGCCCGGATCGTGGGCCGAAGTCCGGGCGCGGTGCGTGTCGCTGCCCACCGCGGCCTGCGGCGGCTGGCCCAGACCCTGGCCGAGCGGGGTGTAACACTGTGACCGGCGGCGGCGTTTCGGACGGTGACATGCCGATCTTCTCGTGGTCAGTGCCCAGCGACGTCCCCCCCATCGGGGACCCCGCTTTCGACGCGCTGCTCGCCGGGGAATCGCTGCCCGAGGCCGCAGCCGGATGGCTGCGCCCGGTGGCGGAGGTCATCGCGGCACTCAACGGGACGCCGTTGACTAGCGAGCTGGCTTCCGAGGGGAGCGCCCTGGCGGTGTTCCGCAGCGAGATCGGCAGGTCGAGCGAACCTGTCCATTCACTCCGTAGGAGACCCCCCGTGCTCACCTCGCTGCTCAGTGCAAAACTCGCCGTGGCCGCCGTGGCCGCCGCCGCCACCTTCGGCGGTGCCGCCGCCGCGGCTTATAGCGGCGTCCTGCCCGCCCCGGTGCAGAAATTCGCTCACGACGCTCTCGGCGCGCCCCCCGCGCATCCCGCGCATCCGGCGCATCCCGCGCATCCGGCGCATCCGGCGCATCCGGCGCATCCCGCGCATCCGTCGACCCCAGCGCATCCGTCGACCCCGGTGGGGCCGACGGCAACGGGTCATGCCGCCTACGGCCTGTGCACCGCGTACGCGCACGCGAAGGCGCATGGCACGGCCAAGCAGAAGGCAGTGGCGTTCCGGAACCTGGCGACCGCCGCGGGCGGGGCGGTCAAGGTGACGGCCTACTGCGCGGCGGTCGCCCATCCGGGGGCGACGCCATCCGGCAAGCCGACCAGTCACCCCACCGGCAAGCCGACCAGTCACCCCACTGGCAAGCCGACGAGCCACCCCACCGGCAAGCCGACGAGCCACCCCAGCGCCCAGCCGACGAGCCACCCCAGCGCCCAGCCGACCAGCCACCCCACCGGCAAGCCAACCGGCACTCCCTGACGGTGGTGCCGTGCCGTCGGCCGCCTGTCTGGGAAGGCGGCCGACGGCAAGGTGCGGCTGGCGGCAGCGGAGGCTGCTAACCCGGCAGCTTGCGGGCCAGCGAGGCGGCCGTCCTCGACGTCGGCGCCCCGGGCAGCAGCGGCTCCGGCGTCGCCGCTTATGCACTCGACCCCGAGGCGGCAGCCCGGCTGTGGCGGGTCTCGGTCGACATGCTGGCCGGGTAGGCAGGCAGCAGTTCCAGCTCTGCGGAGCTGAGATGGGCGGTCACGGCGCGGATCGCGCTGCTGGCCTGCGGGATGCCGATGTAAATGTAGCCTGAGGCCACCTGGCTGCTGACGACGTAACGAACGCTGGCAGGGAGCCGCAGCGTGGCCTGCGCAGAGGTCAGCGCGATGCTGACATGCCGGGGCGGCGCATCGAAGCTGGCGCTGAGATGCCCCGCGATGATCGTGGCGGCCAGAGCCGGGGAGCGCAGGCCGGTCGCGCTGATGTCGACGTGGCCGGCCGTGATGCGCAGCGGGCCCGCCAGGCCGGCCAGCACGACGTGGCCGGATGGCTGGCGCAAGGCCAGGGCCGTGCGACCGGGCACGGCGAGCCGGTAATTCTCGGTGCACGGGCTGGCCGCGGCGCACCGGTACGACAGTTGGAGCACGCCGGAGGGCCGGTCGAGCCGGGTCATGACGACCGGAGCGTGCCCGGTCCAGTGCAGGCGCCCGGTCAGCTTCACCCGGCCGGCCTCCGTGCCGACGATGGTCAGCTGCCCCGGCACTCCCTGAAGGTCGACGGTACCGACGGCCTGGGCACTGACCGAGACCGCGCGGCTCATCCCGGTCATCCCGGTCTGGCCGTCGCGGCCGGGGCCTCCCGCCGCCGCCAGGGCGCCGGCGGCCACGACAAAGACAGCCGTGGCCGCCGCGAGCATCGCGATACGCCGTGCGGCCCGCCTTGACCGGCCCGCCGCCACCGGGCCAGGGAGCTGCGCTCCCTGGTTGCTGGGACAGTCCCGCATCGGCCCTTTCGGCGCGGGCAGCGCGGGCAGCGCGGGCAGCGCGGGCACGTCGTTCACCTCGCTGGCGGTCACGACCGGGGCCGACTGAGCGGTCACGACCGGGACGGGCTGTGTCTCCCGCTCGGGCGCCATCGGCACGAACGTGAGTCCGTGGCTGGTGACGTCAGCGGCGAGATCAGCGATCGTCGCGGCGGCCGGGTCGCCGTGCGGGGTGAAGCCGGTGTTGGGTTCCTCGCACCAGACGCAGTCCCACGGCTGGTGTCGGCCCTGGAGCGCGCCGACGTGGTTGACCAGGCCGCACGCCAAGCACCGCCGCAGGAAGTAGGAGCGCCTGCAGCCCGGGCAGTCCCAGTGCGCGAGGCCCGGGCCGGATGACTCGCTGGTGATCTTGCAGTTCGGGCAGGGTACCTCGACGACTTCCGGGTCCATTCCCGCATGCTGACACTCCGGCCAGTCGGCCGCACTGACTGCGGCCGTCCGTTATCACTCCATAAGGTGTATGCACGTCGCGTCGCCCGGTCAGGGGGTACCGCGTCAGGGGGTACCGCGTCAGGCTGTACCGCGTCAGGCTGTACCGCGTCAGGCGGCGGTGGTTGCTGGTGGTGCGTTGCTGTGCCAGGTGCGTTTTCGGTCGGGGCTTGTGGCGGTGGTGGTGCCGTCGGGGTTGAGGATCAGGGTCCAGCCCCAGCGGTGGATTGCTACCTGGTGGTGGAACGAGCACAAGGGGACGAGGTTGCCCAGTTCGGTGGCGCCGCCCTCGGCCCAGGGGATGAGGTGGTGGATCTGGCAGTGCCGGGCGCGGCGCCGGCAGCCGGGGAACGCGCAGCGGGGGTGGCGGAGGATGACGGCGTTGCGGAGGTAGCCGGGGATCTTGCGGGTGCGGCCGACGTCGAGGGGCAGGCTGGCGGCGGGCAGCCCGGTGAGGATCCCGGCGCGCAGCGCGGACGCCAGCCCGCCGGGCCCGGACAGGATGCCGGCGGCGGAGCGGAGCAGGAGGTCGCTGAGCCGGGCCATGGTCTCGGGTGACAGGCCGTCCGGACCCGGCGGCGCGGGACATCCGGGGATGCGGGGGGCGGGGATGCGGGGGGCGCCGCCGCGGAGCTCGGCGAGGATGTCGCTGGTCAGCTTCGCGAGTGCTGCGGGGTCCAGGTGACCGCAGACGACGGGGGTGATCGCGGCGTCGCAGAGATAGGCGGCGGCGTCAGCATCCGGTAGCCAGCCAGGCTGCCCGGCGCCGGTGCCGCGGGCGGCCAGCCAGGCGCCGTCGCCCGCGGCGCCGGATGCGCTCCCGGCCCGGGCGTCGTCCTGGCCGGCGAGGCGACGGAGCTGGTCGAGGGTCATGTGCAGCTGGATGGAGGTGGGCTGGCCCGCGGTGTCGGGCAGACCGCCGCTGCCGGTCAGGAGGCGGGCGGCTTCCTCCAGCGCGTCGTGGTGACGCTGGGCCGTGGTCCGGTCGTCCTCGGGGCCGGCTTTCTTCCCCAGGGCTTCGAGCACGGCCATCAGCGCGGCGGCGCAGCCGGGGGTCAGGTCGCCGGTGAGGTGCCCGGCGCCGCGGTAGTGCAGGTCCAGCCGCACGCCCCGGTCACCGAACCCGTCATCACCCTGACCACCACGGCCGCCGCCACTGCCGTCGTCGTCGTCGTCGTCGCCGGGCGGCGCGGTCCGCCGGAACATCTCGTCCGCCAGCGCGGCCAGGTCGGCCAGGGCCGCGCCGCCCGTGGCCGCGGCCAGCAGGATCTGGTCCGCGTCCTTCCGGCAGTCCCCGGGCAGCAGGTCCGACCACTGGCAGATCTTCCGCGCCCACGACTCCGACAGCACGCCGGCGGCCAGCGCGTCAGCGACGGCCCGGTGCTCAGGCAGCCGCCGCATCCAGCCCACCGCCCCGCCCGCCGCGCCCCCGGTGACCCGGGTCTGCCAGGCCAGCCACGACTTCACCGTCCCGTGCCCGTCCGCGGCATACCCGGCCTGCGCGGTGAACGCGGCCAGCACGCTCGCCCGCGCCGCGACCAGCGCCGACCCCGCCCGCTCTAACACCCGCAACGAGGCAGCAAGCTCGGCGAACGGCACCGGCGTCGCGTTCGCCCGGGCCGCGAAGGCCAGCGCGGCCTGCGCGGCGTCCAGCGCCGCACTGATGCTCGCGTACCCGCCGGCCGCGGCGGGCTCGCCCGGGGCGCTCGGCTCGTACATGCCTGCCACCTCCCTCCCGGCAATGATCAAGTCATCTAACTAGCTGATACGTTCGATGCTAGAGCATGGCACTGACATTCCGGCCGCCAGCAGCGGGACCATGAGCTAATCCGGCAAAACTTATCCGGCAAAACTTCCCGGCAGCAGCCGGGCGGTCCGGGGAACAGTCATGCGCGGCGAGCACTTCCTCGATGACCGCCCAGGTCGCCTGGTCCACCGGGAGCCGGGTCTGGAACATCCGCCGGCTGTCGCCGGAGAAGAATGTCCAGGCCATGCCGCGCGGCCGGTGTCGATCTGCCCGTCCAGGGCCGCGAGTGCCGCCCTGGTTTCGGAGTCGTAGACCGCCAGCGGCCCGCCGCGAAAGAGACCGCCAGCGGCCCGCCGCGAAAGAAGTTGTGCTCGCCCGGCGGCGGGCCGCCGGAGGAGTCGACCTGGTACAGGGCCGTGAGGAAGTCGCTGAGGTCGGCCGCGAACTGGGTGAGATCGGGGACGCGGCAGATGGTCGCGGGGTCGCCCTCGATCCACCGGTGCTCCTTATCGACCCGCAGGGCGTACCGGAGCTCGACCGGCCGGACGCGAAGGTCGGCCCACTGCGAAACTAAGCCGCTATCAGCGCGGACACGAGCGCTGGCGTGATAGCGGCCGTGCCCACAGCGGGCATGTCTCCCAGCCATGGCCGGGAGAGCCACCCGCTTTCGGGCGAGGCGCTCGCGCACGCGGGTCGTTATGGCTCTGTTCCGTAGATGAGGGTGCCGTTGTCGTAGACCGTGATGACCGGGCTGGCGGTGAAACTGGTGTCAGCCGCGTTGAACGAGTAGTCGTCGGTCTGGGTCATGGTCGCGTAGCTGGCCTGATAGATGCGATTCTGCAGACCGCCAGTGCTGGCGCCGGGGGCTAGTGACCCGGCCCCGCTCGTGAAGCCGATCTGCAGGTAGTGATCGGCGCCGGTCACCGCCGGGCTCACCGTCGCGAACGAGCCGGCCACGTTCGAGCAGCCGACGGGGGCGTAGTCGCAGGCATACTCCAGAGGCTGGCTGCCATCCTCGGTGAACCAGTATCGGATCGTCAGGTTCGCGAGCGGGATGGCGCTCGTGCCGTTATTGACCAACTTGATCTGGTTGCTGATGGTGGAGGTGGTCGCGCTCGCCGTCGAGGTCTCGTACTCGGCGGTGACCGTCGCGGGACCGGACCCCCCGCCGGACCCCCCACCGGATCCGCTGGACCCGCAGTTCTCGTCGGCCGTGGTGGATGGCACCTGGCCGTAGACGAGCTTGCCGCCCGCGTAGACCGGGATATACGGGTCGGGCGTGCTCGCGTACGTGCCGGCCGCCAGCCCGGTGAAGCCCGGCGAGGCGGCGGAGTTCCAGTAGTACTTGTAGCTGGGCCCGATGGCGGAGTTGATGCCGAACTCGAAGGCGCGCGACGGGGGCAGCCCAATCTGGTCGCCCGACCAGTCGACGGTGACGTAGTAGAGACAACTGCTGGCATCACCCCACTGGGTCGGGGCGCTGATCGAGGTGGGCCGGCCGTCGATCTGGTCGGCCGCGTCGTAGTACACGGGCGTGCTCACGGCGCTGATGGTCTGACCCGCGGCATAAAGCGAGCTGACGTCGAAGTAGACCCGGGCGCTCAGGTCACTCTCGAAGTGCGGCGGCTCGTCGGCCATGTTGTTGATGTTGACGGTGAGCTGGGTGCCCTGGTTGCTGTCCTGGTTGAGGGTCGCGGTCGCGTAGTAGGGGGTGCCTGCGGGTTCCGCGGGCGGGGTGAAGGCAGTCATGGCCTGGCTCTGCCCGTAGTACTGGTAGAGCCCGGCCAGCGCGCCAACGAAGGCCGCGTTGTAGTCCACGGCCACCTCGTTGAGGACGTAGTCGGTGGTGACGTCGTCGGGCTGGTCGGTGGCGCTGGGGCCACCGACCAGGGCGCCCCACAGGATGTGCCGGTCGTTGAGCGGGTCGGTCTGGCTATTGTCCAGTGAGCCCTGCGCGTCGCTCTGATGCGGGTGCGACGCGGCGGTCGCGGTGCCGCCCACCTCGGTCCCGACGCCCGGGGTGGTGCTGCCGAACCCGACGATGTAGGACCAGTTCGCCGGGTTGTCGCCCATGAGGTAGTTCATCTGGCCCATGGCCCAGTCGGAGAACAGCACGCTCTGCGGGTCGGCCGGGAAGCTCTTGCGGTAGACCAGGGCTTCCAGTTGCGCGGCGGTGTTATAGCGGGCCGAGCCCCAGTTCGTCAGGTAGGAGAACCCGGCCGGGGTCGTCGCGATGAAGTTGGTGTCGGTGAGGCTGTCGTGCCGCACATGGGACCAGTACTGGACCTGCCACTTGTTGAAGTAGTGGATGGCGCTCTGGGTTGCCGCCGGGACGCTGGAGTTGCCCGCGACGATGGGGTCCAGGACCGAGAACACGCCGCCCCAGCGCGCGTCCCAGCTCATTACCCAGGTGTTCTGCCAGCTGGAGCCTGGCGCGCTGATGATGCTGGTCAGGTAGCCGTTGTAGGCGCCGCTGGCGTTGGTCGAGATGATGTCGCTGATGTAGCTGAAGTTGCCGGTCGCGAGGTAGAGCCAGTCCGCCGCCCACGCTTCCTCGCTCACGTAGCCGCTGGAGTTGTAGAAGCCGCCGGAGTAACCGGTGCCCGGGCTGGCGCGCGCGAACGCATACAGGGCCTGGGCGTACCGCAGGCACTGCGCCGAGTAGCTCGCGTTGCTGCTCGCGGTCAGCAGGGACTCGACCGCCAGCGCCGCGGCCGCGCTCGCGGTCTGGTCGGCGGCCGGCGTCTGGGTCGTCGCGAAGTAGGCCGGGCGCGGGTAGCTGGCGGGACTCTGCAGCTCCGACGGGCCCCAGTAGTCGTGGTCGACCGATCCCTCGCCGACCTGGTAGGCGAACGCGACCACCTGGCCAGCGGGGTTCAGGAACGTCGACCGGAGGAAGTAGTCGCTGAACCACTTCATCTCGTCGAGCCCGTGCGCCCAGGCGCCGGTCGCCTGGTAGGCCTGCGGGAATTCGTACATGCCCCAGCCGAGCACCGAGGCCGCATACGACTGCGGCAGGCCGAACTTCACGTGGTCTCCGGCGTCGTGGAAGCCGCCGGACAGGTTCACGCAGCCGGTGTGGTTCGGGTCGAGCACGGCGGAGTTCGCGGCGATGAACGCGGCCGACAGGTTCACGCCGTTGGGGACCGCGGCCGACTTCGGCTGCAGCGGCACGCAGCTGTCGCTCGGCTCGGAGTCGCCACGCCAGGACAGCGGCTGGTCGCCGTCGGTCCGGGCCGGGCCGGACTTCTGCGCGTCGTAGAAGTACAGCGACTCCTGTAACGCGAGCGGCAGGCTGTAATCCGGCACGTTGGCGAGGGCGGTGTTGGCGAGGGCGGTGTTGGCGAGGGCGGTGCTGGCCGGGGTCGCGAGCACCGCGCTGAACAGCGCGGTGACCAGCGCGCTGGCCGCCATGAGAGCCGTCATGCGCCGGCCGGGGCGGGCGGGGCGGGTGCGCCAGCCGGGGCGGCCGGGGCGGGCGGGGCGGGCGGGGCGTCCGCGGCGGGGCAAGCGGAGAGACGAGGGCATCGGCATGGCTGCGCTCCAGTCTGCGGCGGGCCGGCGGCGGGTGCCCGGCCCTGCCTGGGCGCCGGGGTCACCGCGCGCCCACAACGTAACCAGGCGCCGCGCACGCCGCCAGGCCAGGCGGCGGCGCTGCCGACGCTAGCCGGCGCACCGCGGCGATGACCTGCCGCGACTCGCCGCGGTCGGCCGCGGGCCCGGCCCCGTACGCTGAAATTTCAGCGACCGCGACCGGTCACCTGCTCCGGACCGCCCCAGGACCGCCCGAGGAGGACGCCCGAGGACTGCCCGAGCGCGGATCGCCTTAGGACTGCCTCAGCGCGGACCGCATTCCGGTGTCCGCGGCCGGGTCGAGCGCCGCACCGACCACCGTGGCCTCCAGCCCGCGCAAGCACGCCTCCATGTCGGCGGGTGACAGGCAATGAGTGTCGGCGTACAGCTCGTAGAGCAAGGTGCCCGGCACGCTATTGAGGCTCAGGAAGCACTTGTCGCAGGGCAGGTCCCGCTGCCATCCCCAGGTCAGGGCGGAGCGCGGCAGCGCGGCGCGCACCTCGGCCGCCGCGGGTGGCGGCTGCCCGTCGGCCGGCTCCGTGCGGCTGTTCATCCGCCGGTCATTGAAAAAGCAGCCGACGTCGATCGTCTCGCCGCGCTCCCGGCCGATCCTGGCCTCCAGTTCGGCACGCTCGACCGGGTTGTAGTACGCCAGCTTGTAGGCGCTGAGGGCGGTTCGCGAGGCCCGGCCGACTACCTCGTCGAAGGTCGCGTCAGCGATGTCGATCACGCACGGGGTGGACGTGCAGAGCGGGCTGGTCACCGCGGCGAGGTCCCGGCGGAACCGGTTGCCTACCACGGCCTGGATGACGGCCGGGTTGCTGGTGGCGACCTGAGTGAGCACGACCGCGAAGGCGGCGAGCAGCACCGCGGATGTGCTCGACCCGGTGCGGGCGGCCACCGTCTGAACGGCCAGGTAGGAGGCGGGCGAGTCGTAGGTGGCCTGCCAGTAGCGCGGGCTCCGCCGGTCGGCTGAGCCCGCGAACCGGCGGGCCGGGATGCTCCGCAGGGTCCGCTCCCAGTACCGCAGCGCGGCGCTGTTTTGCCGGCGGGCGGCCGGGGCGCGCTGCAGCCGGGCCAGTTCTAGCGGCTGCAGCGCGGTGACCGGCGCGTTCGCCTGGCCGGTCGCGGGGTCCCTGCGGGCCAGGTCGTCAAACAGGGCCAGGGCGCCCATGCCATCGATAGCGACATGGCTGATAACGGTCACCAGATGGGTGGCGGTCGCTCCCTTGGCTAGCACGGCCCAGCGGATTGGCCACTCGTGGACGTAGTCGAAGACCTTTTCCTCGTAATGAGCGTGAATGGCCGCCGCGATGTCGGCCGGGTCGGCGTCCCCCGGGTCGACGACTTCGAGCGGGACCTCGCCGGACCTGGAGACCACCTGCAGCGGGCGGCCATCGGCCGCGAACCGGAGCCTCGTCCGCAGGCAGTCGTGGCGGCACATCAGGAACCTCAGGTCAGCCGCTACGTCCGCGACGGTCATGCCGGGCCGAAGCTGGAACGCGCCGCCGACGCATAATGATGATCGCTGGCGCTGCATGGCGGCCCAGATATCGAGCTGCCCCCAGGTCAGCTCGCCGATGCCAGAGCTCGTCCCTTCGAACGGGACGAGAATCTGCTTCGCCATGACACCTCACCACCGCCGTGGGCAGGCGCAGCCGTCGCGCCGTCTGACCGGATCGTAACTCCCGCGCGCCGCAGATCCAGTATCAGCCTGGGATCGCGGCGGGAATATCCTCAAGGTTCCGCGAGGACCACCGAAGACCACCGGGACCACGGGCGACACCGGGACCACGGGCGACACCGGGACCACGGGCGACACCGGGACCACGGGCGACACCGGGACCACGGACAACACCGGGACCACCGAAGGAGAGGCGATCAGCGCTGTGCAGGCCAGCCAGCCCGATCCGTTCGGCACCGCGGAGCTGCGCCGCCAGGTGCTCGACGCCTGGGCGGCGTCGCCCGCGCGGTTCCGTGAGGACGCCAACGCCGAGGAGGACTACGCGCTCGGCGGCTACCGGGACCGCGTCGTCGTGGAACTGGCCCAGAACGCGGCCGACGCGGCGGCGCGCGACGGTGTCGCGGGCCGGCTGCGGCTGACACTGCGCGCCGGAACGCTCGTGGCGGCGAACACCGGAGCGCCGCTGGACGCGGCGGGCGTCGCGGCGCTGTCCACGCTGCGCGCCTCCAGCAAGCGAGGATCCGACGCGCAGGAGACCGCGGTCGGCAGGTTCGGGGTGGGTTTTGCCGCCGCCGTCGCGGTCAGCGACGAGCCGCGCATCTGCTCGCGGACCGGCGCGGTGGCCTGGTCGCGCAGTGCCGCCGGCGACCTGGTCGGGCAGGTGCCCGCGCTCGCCGCCGAGCTCGCCAGCCGGTCGGGTCACCTGCCCGTGCTGCGGCTGCCGTTCGCCTCCGACGGCGCGCCCCCCGAGGGCTTCGCGACCGCGGTCACGCTGCCGCTGCGGGACGAGGCCGCCGGTCAGCTGATCGAGCGGCTGCTCGCCGAGACCGGACCCGCGCTCCTGCTCGCGCTGCCCGCCCTCGCCACCATCGAGATCGAGGTCGACGGCGCGACGCGGGTGCTGACCGCGGTGCACGACGGCGACGGCGTGGCGATCACCGTGGACGGGGCAGCCGGCCGGTGGCGCACGGCGACCGCGGGCGGCGTGGCCGATCCGCGGCTCCTCGCCGACCGCCCGGCCGAGGAGCGTGCGCGCCCGTCGTGGTCGGTGCGCTGGGCGGTGCCGGTCACGCCGGCCGGCGAGTCACCGGCTGGCCTGCCCGACGGGGTCAGCGGCGTCCTGCACGCGCCCACGCCGACGGACGAGCCGCTCAGCCTTCCGGCATTGCTGCTCGCCTCCTTCCCGCTGAGTCCCGACCGCCGCCACGTCGCGCCGGGCCCGCTCACCGATTTCCTGCTCGACCGGGCCGCCGAGGTCTACGCTCGGCTGCTGCCCGGCCTCGCCCCCGGGCCCGGCCTGCTCGATCTGGTTCCCGGCCCGATCGCGAGGGGCGAACTGGACGCGCAACTGGGGCGCGCGATCCTGGCGCGGCTGCCGGAGACCGCGTTCCTGCCCGCCGCGCAGCCTGGCCCGCGGGTCCGGCCGCGCGACGCGGTCATCCTGGACGCCAGCCTTCCCGGCCTCGCCGCCTACCTCGCGCCGGTGCTGCCCGGCCTGGTCGCGGGCCCGGCGCGGCATCCCGCCTACGGGGTACTCGGCGCCCGGCGGCTGCGGCTGGCCGACCTGGCCGACACGCTCGCCTCCCTCGACCGTGACCCGGCCTGGTGGCGCCGGCTGTATGACGCGCTGGCCGCCGCGGACCCGGCTGAGCTCGGCGAGCTGGGCGCGCTGCCGGTGCCGCTCACCGACGGGCGGCTCGTGCGAGGCCCGCGCGGGCTGCTGCTGCCCGGGCCGGGCCTGCTGCCCGGGCCGGGGCCGGCGGACGGGCCGGGCCTGCTGCCCGAGCCGGGGCTGGCGGACGGGCCGGGGCTGGCGGACGCCGGGCGGCTGGCGGTCCTGGGCCTGCGGGTCGTGCATCCCGGCGCGGCGCATCCCCTGCTGGCCCGGCTGGGCGCGGTGGAGGCGACGCCGCGGGGCGTCCTCACCGACCCGGCCGTCCGCGCCGCGGTCGCGGCGTCCTACGACGAGGAGGACCCCGGTCCGGTCGCCGACGCGGTGCTCGGCCTCGTCGCGGCCGCGCACCTGCGGCCGGGGGAGCAGCCCTGGCTCGCCGACCTGGCGCTGCCGGGCGCCGACGGCGAGTGGTACCCGGCGGGCGAACTGCTGCTGCCCGGCGGGCCGCTGGCCGAGGTGGTCGCGGCGGACACGCCGTTCGGCACCGCCGACTCAGACCTCCTCCAGCAGCACGGCGCGGCGACGCTGGAGGCAGTCGGCGTGCTGTCGTCATTCGGTTTGCTGGTCGCCAGCGACGTGGCCCTCGACGCCCCCGACCTCGACCTCGACGGCGCGCAGGAGTGGGCGGCCGACACGTGCGCGCGGCTGCCCGCCGGCAGCGTGCCGCCGGTCGCGACGGAACTGCTGGCCGTCCGCGATCTTGAGCTCGTCGACCCGGCCCGCTGGCCGCAGGCGCTGGACATGCTGGCCGCGCCGTCGTTGCGGGCCGCGCTCGTCGAGCCCACCCGGGTGCTGCTCGCCGACGGCCGCCATGCCGACGTGCCGTCCTACACCGCCTGGTGGCTCCGCCGCCAGCCGGTCCTGTCCGGGCACCGGCCCGCCGACGTGCGCGTCGCCGACGCGGACCCGCTGCTCGCGGGCCTGTACGACGAGGGTGCCCTGCCCGCCGACCTGGCCATCGCCCGCGCGCTCGGCGTGCGCACCTCGCTCACCGAACTGCTCGCCGAGCCGGGCGGCGCGGACGAACTGCTGGACCGGCTGGCCGACCCCGCGCGGCCCGTGACGCGGGCCCAGCTGCGGGCCCTGTGGGCGGCTCTCGCGGCCCCCTCGGCCCCCGCGGGGGCCGAGCAGGCCACGCCCCCCGACCGGGTGCGCGCGGTTCGCCGGGACGAGGTGATCGTGGCCGACGCCGCCGACGTGCTGGTCCTCGACGCCGCGGACCTGTGGCCGCTGGTGGCCGACCAGCCACTGGTGCTGGCCCCGCGCGGCAGCGCCCCGTACCTGGCTGACCTGCTGGACCTGCCGCTGGTCTCGGAGGAGGTGCCCGGCCGGGTCGAGTCGGCGCCGACCCGCCGCCCGGTCCCCGCGATCGTGTCCGCGGTGCTGCCCGACGCTCCCGCGGCCTACTACGACCATGACCCGCTGGTCGTGGACGGAGTCGGCGTGCCGTGGCGTTACACCCTCGGCGATCTGCACGCCGCCGGGCCCGACGGCCTCGCCTGCGGGCTGGCCTGGGCCTGCGGCCGGTGGCCGGCCCGCCAGCTGCTCGCCGCCCTGCTGCGTGACCCCGGCGCCGCCGCCCGCCTGCTGGCCGAGGCCGACCTGGACGCCGAGCACCCGTTCGCGCCATAGACCGCAGCCCACCTCGGACCAGGACACGACCGGGAATAACGCCGTGGAACGGCCCGTCCCGTGTCATCATGACTGCCAGCCACGTCGCGCCAGCCCTCCAGGGCCCTTTGCGCTCATTCATGCTGGAAGGGATCGACCATGGCCCACGGGACTCACCGCGGCACTGGCCACGGCACTGGCCACGGCACTGGCCCGCGGCGCGGCAGCGCCCGCCGCGGGCGGCTCACCTGGACGGCGCGCGGGGGGCGGGCCCTGCTCGCCGCGGCCATGCTGGCGGTCAGCGGGATCACCGCCGTCGGCCTCCTGCCGCACACGCCGGCGCCGAGCGCGCGGGCCGATGAGGTCACGGCCTCCCAGAACGACCTGCGTACCGGATGGGACCCGCAGGAGCCGGGCCTGGCCCCGGCCACCCTGCAGGGCGGCACGTTCGGCCAGTTGTTCGCCACCCCGGTCGGCGGCCAGGTGTATGCCCAGCCCGTGGTCGCGGGCTCCAACGTGATCGTGGCCACCGAGAACGACTGGGTCTACGGCCTCAACGCGGCGACCGGCGCGATCACCTGGTCACGGCAGCTGGGCATGGCGTGGCCCGCGGCCGCGGAAGGCTGCAAGGACCTGACCCCCGACGTCGGCGTCACCGGCACTCCCGTCTACGATCCCGCCACCGGCACGGTGTACCTGGTGTCGCAGGAGGTTCCGCAGGGAAACTCCGCCTACACCCCCGCCTTTTATATGCATGCCCTCGACGCGCAGACCGGCGCGGAACGGCAGGGCTGGCCGGTGCCCATCCAGGGCGCCCCGGCTAACGACCCGGGCCGGCCCTTCAACCCGTTCACCGAACTGCAGCGGCCCGCCCTGCTGCTGCTCGGCGGCTCGGTCTACGCGGCCTTCGGCTCGCACTGCGACATCACCCCGTACGTCGGCTACGTGGTGGGGGTCAGCACCGCCAGCCGGGCGCTCACCATGTGGAGCGACGAGGCCGGGGTCACCGACGACATGGGCGGAATCTGGCAGAGCGGCGGCGGGCTGATGTCCGACGGGGCGGGCCGGATCTTCCTTACGTCCGGGAACGGCGTGTCCCCGGCGCCGGGGCCTGGCAGCAGTCCGCCGCCGGAGCTCGCCGAGTCCGTCATCCGGCTCGGGGTGCAGCCCGACGGCTCGCTGCAGGCTCAGGACTTCTTCAGCCCCGCGAACGCGCCCACCCTGGATAACGCGGACACCGACTTCGGGTCCGGCGGCCCGGCCGGGCTGCCCTTCGGCACGAGCGCCGATCCGGGCTTGCTGGTCCAGGCCGGCAAGGACGGGCGAGTGTTCCTGCTGAACTCCGGCAACCTCGGCGGCCGGGAACAGGGCAGCGGCGGCGCGGACCTGGCGGTGAGCCAGTCCGGCCCGTACGGCGGCCAGTGGGGGCACCCGGCTGCGTTCGGCGACACGCCATCGGTGACGGCCGGCAATGTGGCCAGCGCCAGCGACTACGTGTACTACGTCGGCGCGAACGACTACCTGCGGGTGCTCAAGCTCGGCCTGGGCTCCGCGGGTGACCCGGTCCTGTCTGACGTGGCCAACAGCACCGCCACCTTCGGCTACACCTCGGGCTCCCCGGTCGTCACCTCGAACGGGACCAGCCCGTCGAGCGCCGTCGTCTGGGAAGTCGCGGCGTCGGGCCAGGCCACGCAGGGGTCGCTGGAGGCGTTCGACGCGGTCCCGCCCGCCGCCTGCGCCGCCGCCAGCCCGTGCACCATGAGCCCGATCTGGTCGGCGCCGATCGGGAAGTCCAGCAAGTTCACCATCCCGGCCACGGACGGCGGGCGCGTGTACGTGGGTACCGGGGACGGCCGCGTGCTTGGCTTCGGCAGCCCCAGCACGGCGCCCCTGACCGGCGCCTCCCCGGTGAACTTCGGCAAGGTCGGGGTCGGTGCGTCGCGCGCCGTTACGGTGACCGTGCACGCCACGACGAGCGTCACCGTGACCGGGGTCAGCGCCTCCGCCGCCTCGTCGCCGGACCCGTTCAGCACCGCCGCGGCGACCGAGATCCCGGCCGGCGCCAGCCAGGCCGTCCCGGTCACGTTCCCGGTGACCCTGGCCGCCGGCGACTCGCTGCGCGTGCCGGTTCGCATCACGCCCGCCAGCCCCGGCGGCGTGACGGGCTTCCTGGCCGTCGCGACGAGCTCGCCGAACTTCCCCGCCGTGACCGTGGCGCTGACGGGCGACGGGACCCAGGCCGGCCTGTTCGCGGCTTCCGCCGCGCTGTCCTTCGGCAAGACGGTGGACGGCACGGCGGTGCCCAAGAGCGTGGACATCATCAACGGCGGGACCACCACCGAGACGGTGCGGGCCGTGACCGCGCCCGCCGGGCCGTTCAGCGCGAAGGGCCTGCCTGCCGTCGGGACGAGGATCAAGGCCGGCCAGTCACTGGTGGTAGCGGTCACGTTCGCGCCGACCCGGACGGGCACGGACAGGTCCGCGTTCGCGATCCGCGGCTCGGGCGGGACGGTGCAGGTCGGCCTGACCGGGATCGCCGTCGCGGGCACGAGCCAGCTGAGCCCGTCCGCGCGGCCGGTGAACTTCGGCTCGGTGCCACTGGGCCAGCAGGGCACCGCCACCCTGGACATCACCAACACCGGCAACCTGCCCGCCACGATCACCTCGGCCAGCACGCTGCCCGCGCCCTTCGGCGCGCCGGAGCAGGTGGCCGCCGGGCTGCCGGTCAACCCGGGTTACGACCTCAAGATCCCGCTCACGTTCAGCCCCGCCAGCACCGGGTCGGTGGCGACCAGCTACCGGATCGCCTGGACGGACGCGCGCGGCAGGCACAGCCTGACGGTGCCGGTCACCGGCGCCGGCGCGGCGCCCGCGGCCGGGCAGGCCGCGGTGAGCCCGCCCGGCGGCGGGTGGACCGTCAACGGGAGCGCGCAGATGTCGGGCCGCAGCCTCGTGCTGACCCCGGCCGCGAAGAACCGCGCCGGCTCGGCCGTCTACCCGGTCCCCGAGCCCAGTGACGGCCTGAACGTCAGCTTCACGGCACGGCTCGGCGGCGGCACCGGTGGCAACGGGCTCACCTTCAGCATGCTCAATGCCGCCCGCCTGAGTCCGGCCGCGCTCGGCGGCACCGGCGGCAACCTCGGCTTCGGTGGCCTGTCCGGGATCGCGGTCACCCTGGGCACCGAGAAGACCGCCGGGAACCCATCGGCTAATTTCGTCGGGATCGCCACCGGCGCCGCCGGCGGCCGGCTGCGGTACGCCGCTACCGTGACCAGGGGCCTGCCGAGGCTGCGCCGGGGCAGCCATGTCGTCGGGGTGCGGGTCGCCGGCGGGAAGATCACGGTGACCGTGGACGGCACCCGGTTCCTCTCCAAGGCCGTGTCGCTGCCGTCTAAGGTGCTGCTGGCGTTCACCGGGGCCACCGGGAGCGAGACCGACGTGCACTCGGTGACCAGCGCCACCATCAGCGCGAACGGCAGCGCCGTGCCGCCGCCCGGCGGCGGCTGGTCGTACAACGGCGCCGCTGGCATGGCGGCCTCGGACAGCGTGCTGACGACGGCGGCGCCCAGCAAGGCCGGTTCGGTCGTCTACCCCGCGCCGCTGACGGTCGGCGGGCTGCAGGTGCAGTTCGACGCCCAGCTGGGCGGCGGCAGCGGTGCCAACGGACTCACCGTGGCCCTGCTCAACCCGGCGAGCACCAGCGTCACCTCGGTCGGCGGCGTCGGCGGCGACCTGGGCTTCGGCGGCCTGTCCGGGGTCGGCGTCGCCCTGGTCACCTACCGGGACCCGGGGTACCCGTCGAAGAACTTCGCCGCGATCTCCGCCGGGACCGGCAGTAACGGGCTGCTCGCCTTCCAGACGTCCGTCAGGGGGATCGCGCCCCTGCGGGCAGGCACGCATCTGGTCGGGATCAGCGTCACCAGCAGCGGCGGGACCGACATCCTGATCGTGACGCTGGATGGCGCGCAGATCTTCCAGCAGGCCGAGCCGCTGCTGGCCCAGTGGGGGACCGCGCGGCTCGCCTTTACCGGCGGCACCGGCGGGCTCACCGACGTGCACACCGTGCGCGATGTGGCCATCTCGGTGACCGGCTGAGGAGGCAGGCCGTGACGGGGGCGGCGCCGGACGTGGAGATCTTCACCGATGGCGCGTGCCTGGGTAATCCGGGACCGGGCGGGTGGGGCGCCGTCCTGCGATACGGCCGCCATGAGCGCGAGCTGCATGGCGGCGAGCCGGCCACGACGAACAACCGCATGGAGATCATGGCCGCGATCCAGGGGCTGGAGAGCCTGACCCGGCCCTCGAGCGTGCGCGTTTACACCGACAGCGAGTACCTGCGCAAGGGCATCACCGAATGGGTGACCGGGTGGAAGCGCAATGGCTGGCAGACTCGGGCGAAGCAGCCCGTCAAGAACGCTGATCTGTGGATGCGGCTGGACTCGGTGGTCCGCCAGCACGATGTGCGGTGGTTCTGGGTCAAGGGCCATGCCGGTCACCCGGAGAACGAGCGGGCCGACGAGCTGGCCGGCCGGGGCGCGGAGGAGGCCGCGGCGCTGGCCCGCGCCGATTTGCGCTGATTTCGCGGCTCTCGCAAAGCATGCCAGGATTTGAGTTCACGACTTGATGGAGGAGGCACGATGGCCGAGGCGCAGCGGGTTCCCCCTGGTGTCGACCCTTCGACGCCGAGCCCGGCGCGCTTGTACGACTACTACCTG
>DATKRH010000195.1:0-8264 GCA_035532295.1 Streptosporangiaceae bacterium | reverse complement strand
TGTCGCCGTGCACGAGCGTCTTGCCGTCGGCGGCGGCCAGCCACCGGGTTTCGGCGGCGGCGAGGTCGTCCAGGTGCCGGCGGCCCCAGTCGTCCAGGACGGCCTGAGGTGCGGCAGCTAGTTCCCGCCAGCCGTGCACGATGATCTCATCGCGGCGTACGCGGCGGCGTCGGGCGCGGTCCGCCCACCGCCGGCAGGCGCCCAGGTCGCCGGCTTCCCGGTAGAGCCAGCTCACGTGCTCGGGTACTCACTCTGCACGTGCCGTAGCTCTTCCCGCGCCGGTTCCTGCCCGAGCACACCACCGCCGCCAGCCTCCTGGACCGGCTGCTCCATCACGCGAATGTGGTAGTCACAGACGGCGATTCCTACCGAGGACCGCGGAGTTCGGGTTGTGCCACGTTAGGCCCACCGAGACATCGGTGCCGCTTGCGGCCGCCCCGCTTGCTGCCTCATCCCTGATCGGGGGTGCCGATCGGGGGACGAGGTCGTGATCGGTGACCGCAACGACGACGCCGTGCTCGCATGAGTAGCCCTGTGTCAAGCCCCGCGCGATGGATTATGTCCGAAGCGCTGGTGTGCGGCTTGGCGGGTGATGCCCAGCCGGCTGGCGATCTGGGTCCAGGAGTGTCCCCGGGATCTGGCCCGGGTGACGGCGGCGGTGAGGTCGCGCTGGGCCTGGCGGGTGGCGGCGTCGGCTTCGGTGACCCAGCTGAGGACGTCGAGCGGCGGGCCGGGCGGCAGGGGCCGGGGGGCGGTGCCCTTGCCGAGGGTGGAGCGTGCCAGGGCGCAGGTACCGCACAGCGGGGTGGGGCCGAGCATGATCTCGGCGGTCAGCGTGCAGTGCGGGCGGCGGGCCGGGTCGGTGGCGTAGTGGCACCGGGTGGCGGTGGTGGTGTCAGGGCTGCCTTGACGCCGGGGGCGGGGCGCTGGGGTGCTCATCGGGGCTCAGGCGGCCCGGGCGGCGGTGCTGGGCTGGGCGGCGAGCAGGCGCTGCAGGGCGTGGTGGCGCGCGGGGTCGTAGGCGGTGTGGTCTTGCCAGCAGTGCCAGATGACGAACAGCCAGGCGCGGGCGAGGATGCGGACGGCGTGGGGGTGGTCGTGGCCGCGGGCGCGGGCGCGGTTGCAGAGGCCGGCGGCCCGGGGGCTGGCGCGGCGGGAGTCGCCGGCGAAGTCGGTGACGGCGTCGCGGAGCTGCTTGTCGCAGGACCAGCGGAACGTGACGGCGCGGATCTTGCCGGACTGGCGGGTGGAGGGAGCGGTGCCGGCGAGGCAGGCCAGGGCCTCGGGGGTGGGGAACCGGGCGCGGCAGTCGCCGATCTCGGCGAGGAGCCGGGCGGCGCGGACGGTTCCGGAGCGGGGCAGGCTGGTGAAGACGTGGCTGTCGGCGTGGGCGGCGAGCTGGGTGCCGATCTGGGCGGACAGGGCCTTGATCTGCTCGGTGAGGGTGACCAGGACGGCGTGCAGTGCGCGGGTGATGCCCGCCCGGGCGGCGGCGCCGGGCCCGGTGAGGCCGCGGGGCGCGGCCGTGAGGCGGGCGTGCGGGACGGCGGGGTCGGTGTGGCCGCTGTAGCTGATGCTGGCCAGCCACTTGCCCAGCCGGACGGGGGTGAGCCAGTCAGCGCGGTCCCGGGTGTCAAAGCGGGCCAGGAACGCCAGGCTGACCGGGGAGTCGAGATCGGCGAACAGCCCGACCGCGCCCGGGAAGGCGTTACGCAGGTGAGCGCGCAGCTGGTTCGCGACGGCGACGCGGTGGCTGACCAGGTCCTTGCGGGCGCGGCAGGCGCGGCGCAGCGCGACGGTCGCGGGGCTGTCAGGGGTCAGCGGGCGCAGCCGGGCGCGGTCGGTGCGCAGGGTGCCGGCGAGCACGAGCGCGTCGAACCGGTCGTCCTTGTTCCCAGCCGGCCCGTAGCGGCCGCGCAGGTTCTTCACCTGGTTCGGGCTGATCACCACCACGGTGATCCCCGCGCCGGGCAGGGCATCAACGACAGGGCCGTCGGGGCGCTCGATCGCGGCCTCGCCGGCGCCAGCGCGAGCCAGCACGGCCGCCAGCTCACGCAGGCCCGCCGCGCTGTGCTCGATCGTGCACCGGCTGATCTCGCGGCCGCGGGCATCCACGACCGGCACCGCGTGATCGTCGCGGGCCCAGTCGATCCCGGCGGTCACGCCGCCGGCCGGTTCCTCGGGAAGGGTGGTTCTGGCAGACTGCAAGCCTGCCTCCTCGCTGCTAGACCCAGTGGGGAGGCACCCTCATTCCGGTGCCGGGACGTGGCTGCCGGCTCGCTCACTGATCGGCGCTCGGTGGCGCTCAGCCCTGTCGACGGTCGGCGCGCCCCGGGTAACCACCAGGCCCCGCAGAACTCATGCTGGACGTCTCGGCGTCAAGCGAGCGGGGCGGTGGCCTGGCGGCACCTCGGGTGCATCAGCAATCCATTCAAGATCGCCGACACAAGGATGGTGCCCCAGTGAGCGGGGCAGCAGTCGCGGTGGCTACTGATGTATAATGTGGTGTATGAAGCGGACCAATATCTATCTGGATGAAGGCCAGTCTGCCGCTCTGGAGCGGGTCGCACGCACGCAGGGCATCTCGCGCGCTGAGCTGATCCGGCAGCTCATTGATCGGAGTATTGGCGCGTCGGGGGCGGCTGACCTGGACGCGGACCTGGCCGCCATCCGGGACTCCTACGGCATAGCTCGCGACGAGGACGTCTCTCTCGGCCGCGGGTCCGACGAGCGCTCGCGGCACCTGGACCGCATGGCTGAGCTGTGATCCTGGTCGACAGCGATGTTCTCATCGCGAACCTGCGCGGCATCCCCGCGGCGCGGGAATGGCTGCTGGCGGCGCGGCGGGATACCGGCCCGCTCGCGGTGAGCACGGTCAGCCTGGCTGAAGTCGCCGGCGGCATGAGATCTGCGGAGCGGCGGCAGGTCAGCCGCCTGCTGTCCAGCATGCGGGCGTTCCCGGTGACGGAGCGGGTCGCATGGCGCGCCGCGGAGCTCATGCGCGAGCACCGGCGCGCGCATCAGGGAATCGGGCTCGGCGACTACCTGATCGCGGCCACAGCGGACGTGGAAGGGCTGGATCTCGCGACCCTCAACGTGCGTCACTTCCCGATGATCAAAGATCTCCAGGCCCCGTTCGGGGTCTGACTCTGCTCTCCAGGGCGCCGCGTCCGCCGCATGCCGGCCGAGCATGGCATCTTGATGCCCGGATTGGATGGCACTATGATGTACTCGTGCGCACCACTCTCACCCTGGATCCCGACGTCGCGGAGCTCGTCGACGAGGCTGTCCACCGCGCGCGTACGTCGATGAAACAGGTGGTGAACGATGCCCTGCGGCGGGCGCTGTCCCCGCCGCCGTCACGCCGGGAGTTTTATCACCTTCCTGTTCACGAGGCGACGCTGCAGCCCGGCTTCGACCTGGCCGGCTTCAACCGCCTGACCGACGAGCTGGAAGACGAGGCGATCCTTGCTGCCGGGAAGCGCCCCAGGGCGTGATCGTCCCCGACGTGAACCTGCTGCTCTACGCGGTGGTGTCGGCTTTCCCGCAGCACGAGCCCGCCCACGCGTGGTGGGAGGAAACGATTAATTCCCCCGCGGAGATCGGCCTCGCCTCCCCGGCTATCTTCGGGTTCATCCGGATGGCGACGAACCCCAGAGTGCTGTCTCCGCCGCTGACGGTCGACGCCGCTACGGGATACGTATCCGCATGGCTCGGCCAGCCCGGCGTCAGCCACCTCGTCCCCGGCCCGCGGCATATCGAGATTGCCGTCAGTCTCCTGCACGGAGTCGGGACCGGCGGCAACCTCACCACCGACGTTCAGCTGGCGGCACTCGCGCTCGAATACGACGCAGACATGTACTCGAACGACACCGATTTCGCCCGCTTCTCCGGCCTGCGCTGGCGCAACCCGCTGACCTGAGCAGCGCGCCTCTTCTTGGTGCCGGGCAGACGGTGTCCCAAGAACCAGGGCGCGTCGCCTCGGCCCGGCACGATCCCGTGCCGCGCGGGCATCAGGGTATCTTCCGGGGCCTGGCGCGGGCCGCTCTCAGACCACGAAACGCAGGTCTGGGATGCCGGGCCGGCCTGGGGTGGCGGCCGCGGGATCGTAGCGCCCAGTCTCCTGCGACCAGCGGAGGTTGCCGCCCATCCAGTTCCGCAGCCCGTCCAGGTACTGGCAAAGTTCGGGCATGGCATTCCGGCGCAGCGACTCCTCCGCCTCCAGGTAGCGGACCACCTCCGCGTCGTGCATAGACGCCGCGACCTTGATCGCCTCGGCCCATGGCAGGCGCCGCTCGTGCGAAAGGACGGCAGGCAGGCTGTGCACGGTCAGGCTGCGCGCGGACTCCTTGGGGAAGGACAGAATGTCGTTCGCCCAGCAGGTCACGTTGACCGCGATATCGGTCGCCGCCCGCACGTCGCGGCGGCAGAACTCTTGCATGGCGAGCTCGAACCCGCCGGCGACATCGATCAGGGCTATACAGGTCGGGACCGCACCGCTGTGCCGCCGCATGGCCTCGTACTCGGCAAGGCCGGCGGGCCGGCCGTTGGCACGGTGACCGGCCTCCCAGAACTGCGCGAGGAAATAACCCCGGACCGCGCTCAGGAAACGGAAGATCTGCTGCCCGCTCGCCATGGCCCCGAGGCGGTCCATCAGATCGCCTAACGCGGCGGTGAACGGTTCGGCGCGGCAGGCCGGGTCGTCCGGGCTGTCCAGGACCCGGACGAACGGGGTGATGATGCGGCTGAGCTGATCCGGGTGAGTGCCCGCTTCGGACTCATCGCAGTAACGATCGTCGAAGATGAATAGCCACATCTGCCAATCGGCGAGCAGGTTCAGCGCCTCCGGAGTGCTGCCTGGGCTGGTGCGTGCGGCCAGCCATCCCACCTTTGCCCGGCGGAACCGGTCAGTCTCCACCGGGCTGGTCAGGAGTGCGAACCGACGCGCCCAGTCAAGAACGTGACGGTCCGCCTCTTCCGCGTAAGGGCTGATCTCGCCGCCAAAAGGACACTCAAGCGCCGGCAACGCAATCCCGCTGGTCATCGTGATACGCGCCCTCCGGCTCGGCTCCGCGGCGTGCGAGAAAAGCTGGGCCGCTGTGGCGACGGAGCCTTCGCATCGCGAGGGCAACGACGGGCAGCAGCCGGGATTACGGTCAATGATACCTCTTGCCGGGGACTGTGCCCATGCGCCACGATCAGTCCCGTAATGGAACCCGGTGCTAGGGAGGGGCGCGGCTTCAGCTCTCCGCGCGAATGGCCCGATCCAGCCGGGCGAGAAGCAGCGCCACATCGTCACCATGCCGGGGCGGCCGGCGCGGGCTGCCGAGAAGATCGTCGGCGAGCGTTTCAAGATCGCCTGCAGCGCCTTGCTGCAGCACGTCGAACAGGCACCGGACGCTAAAGTCCATGTCCTTCCCGTCCGTTTCCAGCAGGCCGTCGGTGGTGAGCACGAGGACCGATCCCCTGGCCATGTTCATTTTCACGGTGACGTAGTCCGTGCTCGTGTCGAGGCCAAGCGGCAAGCCGCCGTCGCGGTCCAGGATGCGTGGAGCCGCGCCCGGGGTGACAAGCACCGGCGGTGGGTGGCCTGCCCGGCACATGGCCAGTTCGCCGGTGGCCGGCCTGAGCACGACGTAGCAGCAGGTCGCGAACAGCGCCTTGTCCGGATCGGTGTTCAGGTCCACAAGCCACTGATTGGCACGGGCCATCACCTCGGCGGGGCCGTGGCCTTCGCGTGCGTAGGCATGAACGGCCGTCCGCAGCTGTCCCATCAGCGACGCGGCGAACAGGTTGTGCCCTTGGACATCACCGATCACCAGCGCCACCCGGCCGCCGCCGAGTTCCACAACGTCGTAGAAGTCGCCGCCGATCTCCATTCCGGATGTCGCCGCCTGATACCGCGTGGCGATGGACACCCCCGGCGCGGTGAGCTTGCCGCGCGGGAGCAGGGCGCGCTGCAGTTCACTCGCAAGCGCATGCTCGGACTCGTACATGCGGGCCCGTTCCAGCGACTGGACGAGCAGGCCAGAGGCGGAGAAGAGCAGCGCCCGCTCATCGGGCAGGAAGTCGTGCGCCGCGCCGAAACCGTACATGCAGGCGCCGACGCGGCCCTTCGAGTCGGTCACGGGAAGGGCCACCCACGCCTGCTGCGGGGAGTGGCCCACCACCTTTGCCAGATGCGGATAATCCCCGACAAGCGCCTCGGGCGAGTACAAATAGACCGGGGACCGCCACTGGATCGCCGTCGATATCGGTGTCGGCAACGCGGGTTCAAAACGGCTGAACGCCTGAGTGGTTTCGTCGTCGAATCCGCAGGCGGCCACTATTTCCTGGCGGCCGTCCTTCTCCGCAACCATGATGAGGCTGTCCGCACCATAGGCGTGCAGTCCATCCCGGACGGCAGCGACAATGGCCTCGACGGTCACCGCGGACGCGAGGGCCGCGGTGAATTCTCGCGCGCGACGGGCGCGGTCGGCGCCCTCACGCAAGCGGCGTTCTTCCGCCTCGCGCCTGGCCCGCACGGCGGTGGTGTCCATCGCCACTCCCATCATCCGGACGGGGCTGCCGTCCGGCCCGGGCAGGACCCTCCCGCGCGCCTCGATGCAGCGCAGGCTGCCGTCCTCACGCGCGACGCGGTATTCGATCTGGTACGTGCCGCACGAGGCGACCATGCGCTTCATGGCCTCAACAACGTCGGGCAGGTCGGATTCGGGGACCCTGGACAAGAACGCGTCCATACTCGCCGACGTGGCCTCGGGCAAGCCGTGCATCCGGTAGGTACCCGGATCGCAGATCACCTCGCCCGTCGCGACCTCCCAGGTGAAAAATCCCGCCTCCACACTGGTCGCGTTCGGCTGGAAGACCATGAGCGGCCAGTCGGTCAGCGGTTCTGGCGCATCGGTGGTAGCGCGCACCGCGCCACCGGCACCGCCGGCCGCGGATGCGACTCCGGCGGCCCGCCCGATGCGATCAGGGATTCCGCTCACCCTGTCACCAGCGCCCGCCCGCGCCGGCCGTGCCTCTGGCGCCACCTTGCGTCCCGCTGGCACAGTGGTGGCGCCGCCTGCCACCGCCTGCCCAGGTACCCGCATCGACCGCTCTGCACATGCCAGCCACCATTCTCAAAAGAGGCCGAACCACTACTTGCCAGCTCAATATAACGACCTCCGGAGAAGAGTTCCAGCGCGATGACGATTATGCGGAAGTCTCCGGTGCGCACAGCTGGCTGTCTTGGATAGATCCGAAGCGGCATAGTTTGTCGCTAATCACACTAAGCTTATTCATAAGCCAGTTTGAAGAAGTACAGTCCAAATGGCGGCTCTGAAGGATGTAAGGTAGGCCCGGAGCGCCCTCCAGTCAAGCAGGGTCCCTGTCCACGAACGGTGGTTCTGGGCGTGGGCGCCGAGCCCTGTCCATCGCCGACGCCGACCCCCCGCTGGGACCGCTAAACCACCAGATCAGGCCCAAACGTGAAGACCTGACCGAGACATGGTACCCGCTGCGACCGTGCTGACGTGCCAGTTCGTTAGCGGAGACCGCTTAACCCGCCGGCGGCGGTCAGCTAGCGCTCTTGAGCCGGTCCAGCAGGGCCTCGTGCTCCTCCCATAGCTGCTCGGGCAGGTGGCTGCCGAAAGTGGCGAAGTGCTCACGGGTGAGCGCCGCTTCCTCCTGCCAGGTCCCGGCGTCGACGGACAGCAGCAGCTCCAGGTCACGCTCGCTGATGGTCAGTCCTTCGGTGTCGAGAGCGCCGGCCGCTGGCAGGTTCCCGATCGGGGTGGCGACGGCCTGCCCCTGGCCGGACAAGCGCTGGGTGATCCACTTCAGGACGCGGCTGTTCTCGCCGTAGCCGGGCCAGGCGAACCGGCCGGCGGCGTCCTTGCGGAACCAGTTGACGTAGTAGATGCGCGGCAGCAGTTCCGGGTCGGTCATGGCGCCGACGGCCAGCCAGTGGGCGAAGTAGTCGCCCATGTTGTAGCCGCAGAACGGCAGCATCGCGAACGGGTCGCGGCGCAGTTCGCCCACCGTGCCCTCGGCCGCGGCCGTCTTCTCCGAGGCCACGTTCGCCCCGAGGAAGACCCCGTGATCCCAGCCGAACGACTCGGTGACCAGCGGCACGTTCGTGGCCCGCCGCCCGCCGAACAGGATGGCCGAGATCGGCACGCCCGCCGGGTCGTCCCACTCCGGCGCGATGATCGGGCACTGGTCCGCGGGGACGGTGAACCGGGCGTTCGGATGCGCGGCCGGCTCAGGCGACGAAGGCG
>DATKRH010000194.1:0-28062 GCA_035532295.1 Streptosporangiaceae bacterium | reverse complement strand
GGCTGGTCGGGGCTGGGGGGTGTTACTGCCATTCGCCGCGCATCGGGTTCCTCCTTCGGGTCGGTGGGTGGCTGGGGGGCTGGGGGGTGTTACTGCCATTCGCCGCGCATCGGGTTCCTCCTTCGGGTCGGTGGGTGGTCGGGGGGCTGGGGGGCTGGTCGGGGGGCTGGGGTGTTACTGCCATTCGCCGCGCATCGGGTTCCTCCTTCGGGTCGGTGGGTGGTCGGGGGCTGGGGGGTGCTGGGGGTGCTACTGCCATTCGCCGCGCATCGGGTTCCTCCCTGGGGTCGGTGGGTGGTCGGGGGCTGGGGGCTGGGGGGCTGGGGGTGGTCGGGCGGTCGGAGCAGGGCTATGCCGTCGTGCGCCGTTGCACGAGTTCGTGCTCCGCCGGGAATCCCCGCGTAGGTCTGTACCGTTAGTCAGTACTATCCTTCGCCGCGCAGAGGGAGCAGCGTGTGCCGCATGGGATTGTGACAAGCGGTTGATATGACGCGCAGTGACATGGCGTTGCTAATGGTGATATTTCATAGTCGGATGTTTTAGCCTGGTCTGGTTTACTATGGAGCCACGCCAGTCCGCGAGCGGGGCGTTCGTCAGCCTGCCAGCAGGCTTGACAAGCCGGAGAGATTATTGTCACGATGCGGCATTAGGTCCATCCGATCCGTAAGATCCCCGCTGCCTGCATCGATACCGCCCCTGCGGAGTGCGTATGGTCGTCCTGCGACTGGCTAAGCAAGCGTGGAGCCGGTTTCGGACGGACCTGGGCCGCTTCGCGGGATGGCCTCTGTGGTCGCTGACAGAGCCGCTTCGCAGCTATCTGGTGGGCACGATCGCGCTCGCTGTAGCCGGATCCATAGTCGCCATGCTGAGCATGCCGTGGCGGCTGAGCCAGGTCCTGATCTTTATCGGGCTCCTGTTGTGCGGGGTCATCGCCATCGAGTCGACTCGGGGGGTTCGCGAAGTACACGGTACGGTCGGCAGGGACCTGCAGTCGGTGTGGTACTTGGCAGCAGCCATCACGCTGCCCCCTGCCTACGCGATGCTGGCTCCGGTGCCGATGGCCGCCTACCGGCTGTGGCGGGTGCGCAGCGGGCTCATGTACCGGCGAGTCTTCAGTAACGCGACCATCAGCCTGGCGTACGGGGCCGTATCCGTGGTCTTCCGGGTGGTGCCCCTGAGCGTGGCCGGTCCCCGCCCGGGCTCGAACGCTCATGTGCTGATCTGGACCGCGATAGTCACTGGATGCGCGCTGGTCGGCTGGGTAATCAACTATGGGCTGCTGCTCGTGGCCATCCGGCTCTCTGATCGGGCAGTCCGGGTCCGCGATCTGTTCGGAACCCGGGAATCAATTACAGCTGATCTCCTGGAGATCAGCCTCGCGGTATCGCTCACCCTGGTTGTCGCGGTCAATCCGGCGCTCATGGCGCTTGCCCTGCCCTCGGTCGTCCTGTGCCGCCGCTACCTGATGCGATCTCAGCTCGTGGCCCAGGTCCGCGTGGACGAGGGCACCGGCCTGCTGAATCCGGGCACGTGGCAGCGCGAGGCGGAGGTCGAGTTGTTCCGTGCCGCCCAGGCGAGCGCGCCGGTAGCCGTGGCGATGGTGGATATTGACGACTTCCGGGCGGTGCAGGCCAATGTGGGCGACGACGTCGCCCGGCAACTCCGGCGCGACGTGGCGAACATGCTGGCCGAGCAGCTGCGCGATCAGGACCTGATCGGCATCTTCGGGGCGCGCGAGTTCGCCATTCTCTTCCCCGCCACGAGCGCGGCGGAGGTGAAGCGCATGACGGAGCGGCTCCGAGACCGGGTTGCGGGCGAGTCCATCGCCATCGAGTCCGGCACGCAAGCCGGCTTCGTGTTCCGCCTGACGGTGTCCATCGGCGTAGCCGTCATGAATGAGTCCAGGCGTGCCCTGAACGAGCTGATCGGCGCGGCAGACTCGGCGCTTGACTCCGCCAGGAAGAACGGCTGGAACCGGATCTGCATCGAGGCTCCGGCCGCCGGACCCGACTAAGCGGGAAACAGGGCCTGCCGCGGCTTCCGGCCTGAGCGATGGGCAGTCCCCGGCGCGGTCGGCCGACCCGGCTGCGGATCGTTACGTCCGGTGCGGCAGGGTGGGAGTGGTCCAGCAGACTGAGCGCTGATGCGGAGGCAAGCTCGCGATGAGAGCTGCGGTATTCAACAGTCACGGCCCTGCCCATGAGGTGCTGCGGGTCGAGGAAATCGACCGGCCGGAGCCAGGGCCGGGCGAGGTTCGGGTCCGGATAGCGGCATCCGGGGTCAATCCGACGGACTGGAAGTCCCGCAGCGGCGTCACGCCGCAGCCGATCGGCGAGTTCCAGATCCCGCATCAGGACGGGGCTGGCGTGATCGACGCTCTCGGCGCGGGCGTTGACCCCGGCCGGGAAGGCCAGCGGGTGTGGGTCTGGCTCGCCGCGGCCGGGCGGCCGTGGGGAACGGCGGCGGAGTGGTGTGTCGTTCCAGCCGATCAGGCGGTTTCGCTGCCGGACGGCATCTCGTTCGAGCTGGCTGCCAGCCTCGGGGTGCCGGCCATGACCGCGCACCGCTGCCTATTCGCTGACGGGCCGTTGGACGGCAGGAAGGTCCTGGTAGCCGGCGGGGCGGGAGCGGTCGGCCATTTCGCGATCGAGCTGGCTAAGCACGCGGGCGCACAGGTCGTCACTACGGTCAGCGGTCCGGCGAAGGCGGAGCTGGCCGAGCGGGCGGGCGCGGATCTTGTGGTGAACTACAAGGACTCCGGCGCGGTCGAGCAGATCCGGTCGTTCGCTCCGCTCGACCGGATCGTCGAGCTGGCGCTCGGCGCGAACCTCGAGCTCGACCTGGCCGTCTCCGGGCCGCAGACGCACATCGTGGATTACGCCGCGGAGGCGAAGGACCCGGTGCTGCCGGTGCGGGCCTGCATGACCGCTAACGTCACGCTGCGGTTCGTGCTGCTGTACGGGGTGCCGCACGCCGCGCTCCTGCAGGGCGCCGCGGACATCACCCAGGCGCTCGCTGATGGCGCCCTCACCGAGCTGCCAGTGACGAGATTCCCGCTGGAGGAGACTGCCGCCGCGCATGACGCCGTGCAGGCCGGCGCCATCGGAAAGGTGCTCGTCATTCCCTGACGCCGGGCTCCTCCACGCCGTGCTCATCTACGCCGTGCTTGCGCAGGTAGCTGAGGTAGAACGGCCGCAGCGACTCGGCCACGTCGCCCTCGCCGGAGTCGATGGCGTCAGAGATCAGCGTGGACAGGTGCAGCGCATCCGCGGTGGCCAGGTCCGCGCGGCCCGCACCCGCCTCGCCCGCCGGCAGCTCGCGCAGCAGGTCCCAGAGGAACTTGACGTCCAGGTGGCGCAGGGCCCGGTGCACGGCAAGGTCGTGCAGCTCGCGCGCTGGCAGCAGGTCAAGATTGTCCGCATCACTCATGCGCCGACCCTACCGGGCGCCCGCCCCGCCCCGGCACAGTCACCAGGGCGGGGCGGGGCGGGGACGCGGCCTGAAGGGCGCCGCAGGGGGCAGGGCCTCATGGCGACAGCCTGTGCAGGTCGCGCGGGAACAGCGTGACCTGCCGCACGTTAGCCGCGCCGGTCAGCCGCGCCGTCCACCGCTCCAGGCCGATGGCAAATCCGCCGTGCGGCGGCATCCCGTGCTCGAACACCCGAAGATAACTCGCGTAAGGCGCAGGGTCCTCGCCGCGCTCGGCGAGCGCGGCCAGATAGTCGGCGTGCTGGTGCAGTCGCTGCCCGCCGGTGACCAGCTCCAGGCCGCGGAATAGCAGGTCGAAGCCGTTGGAGTAGCCAGGCCGCCGCTCGTCGCGGTGGGTGTAGAACGGGCGCTTGGCCATCGGGTAGCCGGTCACGAACAGAAACTCGCTGCCGAACTCGCGCAGAGCCCACTCGCACAGCCACCGCTCGTCCGCGGGCGCCAGATCGGGTTCGCCTCTCGGGTCCCAGCCCGCCTGCCGGGCAATGAGCTCCTGGGCATCGGTGAAGTGAATGTCCGGGATCTGGCCGGGCACGGCCGGCAGCGTCAGCCCGAGCACTTCAGCCGCCGAGCTGGCCCGGTCCGCGACCCCCGTCACCATGCCGTCGATCGCGTCGCGGAGTTCGGCCATGACGTCGCGGTGGTCGGTGATGAAGCCGAGCTCGGCGTCGAGGCTGGTGTACTGCGCCAGGTGCCGGGCCGTGTCATGCGGCTCGGCGCGGAACACCGGGCCGACCTCGTAGACCCGCTCAAACACGCCGACGAGCGCCTGCTTGTAGAACTGCGGCGACTGGGCCAGGAACGCGGGCCGGCCGAAGTAGTCAATGCCGAAGACATTCGCGCCCGACTCGGTGGCGGACTGCACGATCTTCGGCGTATGGACCTCGGTGAAGCCGCGCTGGTCCAGCGCGGCCCGGAAGCCGGCCACGCTGGCCGAGGCGATCTCGAAGCCGGCCCGCAGGACTGGATGACGCAAGGTGGTCGGCGCGTTATCCAGGATCGCGGGCAGGCCCGCCGTGATCGCCGGGCGATACAGGTCGAACGGGGGAGGAGCCGCCGGCGCCGACAGCCGCGTCACCACCGGGTCGGTGAGCTCCGCGCCGCCTGGCGCTTGCTGGCTGGCCGTGACCATGCCCTCGACCCGGATGACCGTCTCCTCGGGCAGCTCAGGCGGCTGAGCGCGGAGGACGACCTGGGCCAGGCCGGATCGGTCCCTGATGACCAGGAACGTGACGGATTTCAGGTCCCGGCGGCGGTGCAGCCAGCCGGCGATCATCACCTGCTCGCCGACGTGCTGGCGCAGGTCGGCGGCTAGGACACGAGAGATCATCACACTCCTTGCGGGATTGCGTGACCCCTTGGGAGCGCGGGCGAGAAGGGAACTCGCGGTGCCACCGCACTTTCGCCGCTGCCTGCGTGCCCGCAGCGGCCTCGCTCTGGCCCGGTAACGGGGGCCGGCCGGCGGGGCATGGAGCGCACCGCTGGGCGCGGTGGCCGTTCCTCCCCGCGCTCAGGAGGGTCTTCACGTCCGGGGCCGCGAGGCCGCCTTCTCAGCTTCCGGCGGCTCTCTGCGTCCAGCTGAGACTGCGTCCAGCTGGACCGTGCTCGCGTGATCCCGTGCTACTCGTCTCCGTCAGCGCGTTAGGCCTACGATATCGGGCCTGTCGACCGCTTAACCTGGACCCGTGTACCTGACTCGCCACTTCACGGTTTCAGACTTCGCCCAGATCGCGGCCTTCGTGGACGCAGCCGGGGCCGCCGATCTCGTCACTTTCACCGGCAGCAAGCCCGTCGCCACCTTGCTGCCGGTGATCTGGGACCGGCCCGCCGAGCCCGGTGGTGACGATCTCGGGCGCGTGCTGGGGCATCTGGCGCTGGCGAACGAGCAGTGGCGCACCCCCCAGCCGGGCGCGCAGGCGCTGGCGATCGTGCATGGCCCGCAGGCCTACATCTCGCCGTCCTGGTACGAGAGCACGGCCCGGCACGGCCGCACCGTGCCGACGTGGAACTACGAGGCGGTGCACCTGACCGGGACGCTGACCATCCACCGCGACCCGCAGTGGCTGCGCGAGCTGGTGACCCGGCTGACTCGCAGGTACGAGGACCGGCGGCCGCGGCCGTGGGAGGTGGCCGACGCGCCGGCGGAGTATATCGACGGGCAGCTGCGGGCGATCGTCGGCGTCGAGGTCACCGTCACCTCGGTTGAGGCCAAGCAGAAGCTCAGCCAGAACCGCAGTGCCGCCGACCAGGAAGGCACCGTAACGGGCCTGCGCGGCGAGCCAAGTCCGGGCGCGGCAGCCATCGCCGACCTCATGGCCGAGAACCTCGCCCGCGGCGGCTCAGACTAGCTGACATCGTCAGTGGTTCGGATGAGGCGGGTGATAGGTCGGGCTATTAAGTCCGAAGCGGGGGCGGGGCGGCTGGCGGCCTGGGCGGTGGTGTGGGCGGCGCTGTCGGCGGTGATGAGGGCTTCTAGCTCGGCGGTGTGGGCGTCCTCGAACGCGTCGATCATCTTGAGGCGCTTGTTCAGGCGTGCGGTTTCCCTGTTCTTGCGGGCGGTGTCGGCGGCCCTGGTGGCGGGGTAGCTGGCGGCCAGGAGACTGGCGCGGTCGGGGCCGAACACGCGTTCGTCGCAGAACTGGCGGATGGCGGTCAGTAGCTTGTCTTCCCGGGCGATGACGGCGCGGGGGTGGTCGGGGGCCTTGGCGACGTGGCGGGGGTTGGCTGGGCAGGCGTCGGCCGGGCTGGGGGTACCCGGCCGGGCTGCGCAGCGGGGCCTGGCAGGCACGCCGGCCAGGGGGCGCCTGCCAGGGCGGGGCCGGCCCGAGCCAGGGCGTGCGGGGCGAGGGCGCGGGGGCGGCGGGTCGCGTTATCCCGGTAGTGGCGGCGGACGAGGCTGAGTAATTCCTCGGGGGTGGCGGCGGTGAGCCGGTCGCGCTGCCCGTATCTGGCGGTGGCGACGTACTGGCCGTCTTCGCGGGTGAAGTCGTATACCCGGTCCCAGTGGTGGCGCAGGAACGCCAGGGTCACGCCGGTCACGGCGTGCCGCCGGGGGGCCAGGTGACCTCGGCCCACGCGGTGCGCGCCGGACCTGGGCCGCCGGTAGTCCCGGCGCGGTCGGTGACCGCTGCGACGATGGCCAGGCCCCAGCCGTTGCCGGGTGCGGGGGGCCGGGCTGTGGCCGGGCCGGGGTCGGTGACCTCGATGCGTGCCCAGCGGGGTGCGGTGCGGACCCGGACGGTGAAGGTCCCGCCGTGGCGGTGCCCGGCGGCCGACCAGGCCACCGCGTTTCCGGCGAGTTCGGTGACCGCTAGGGAGAGGTCATCGGCGCGGGGGCAGCCGTTCAGGGCCTCGCGGGCGAAGCGGCGGGCGGCGGGCACTGACGCGGGCGTGCCGGGAGGCTGATCTCCGCAGCGGCCGGAGGCGTGGCGGTGGCGGTCGCGGTGGCGGCGGAGTCCATCAAGGCGGTAATCCCGTTGCCTGTCACGGCGCTGTCCCGGCGGTGCGGGTGGCGGGGGCGGTCACGGCGCGTCCCGGGCGCGCAGGACGCGGGTGATGATGTCGGCGGCCGTGATCGGCGTGGCGGCGATGGGCTCGGCCCACGGCCACCAGAACGCCCAGGTGCCGTCGGCGCGAGGCTGGGCGTAGACATGCTCGGCCAGCGCTGCAGCTCCGGGTTCTGGGTTGTGTGTGTGCAGGCTCGGGGGTCGCCCGGGGGGTGTGTGCAGCCGGGCTGCCCAGCCGCGTGCGGTCAGCTCTGCGGCGAGCGCTTCCAGGCGGGCGGTGGTCTCGGCGATGTCGTCTGCCGGGGTAGGGGCGTTCATGACGTGTCCTCGGGTCGGTGATCAGTCCTGCGGCAGGGCGGCGGGTTCAGGTGGGAAGCGTGATGACCGGGCCGGGCGGGCCGCCCGATCGTGTCCGTCGGTGCCGATAGTCCGCAGGGGATTGCTGCACGCGACGGCGCTCGGCTTGTCCCGGTGGCGTGCTCTCATCACCCGTCAACCCTCGCAATAGCAGCGCTGACCTGGCACCTTCCGCACGGGTGCGGCGGACCTGTGCGGTGGCCTCCCAGCGGGCCGCATCGTCAGCGGTGGTCCCGTGGCCTGGCTCTGTCATGGCCGCGTGCCTATCTGGTGCGTGCACTCGCGCCGCTCCTTGCGTTGCTTTCCTGACGCAGTAAGTCAAGCCTGGACGGCGCTAGGCTGATAGATGTTGACCGTTGTCACCTTCAAGGCGGTCATCAGGCTGGGTGGTCATCATCGGGTAGCGATTGGCAGGGAGAAATGTCGGATTTCGGCGGAGAGCTGCGTCGTCTTCTTGGCGAGCGAGGCATGTCTCTTCGAGAACTGGCTCGCAGGGCGCATTGCGATCCTGGCCACCTGTCTAAGGTTGCTAACAGCCACAAGCCCGCTGCGCCGCACCTGGCCGCTATTCTTGATGACGCGCTCGCTGCCGGGGGTGTGCTGAAAGCGGCTGCGGCGGCGCCAGTATTAGCGGGGCGGCGGGGGCGGGCTGAGCGTGGCTGGCTTACGCGCGGAGTCGTGACATTCGCTGATGTTGAGGCGGTAGCGGAAATCACGGGGACGTTCCGTGGTCTTGATAATAAGTTCGGCGGTGGCCACGCTCATATGCTGGCTGCCGAGTACCTTGAGTCAAATGTGCTTCCTATGCTGCGCACAGGAATATACAAGGAGGAGATCGGGCAGAGGCTATTCGGAGTGGCTGCTCAGCTAGCTCACCTTGTTGCCTGGACTGCTTATGACATGGACGACCACAGGCGCGCACGGATGTATTTCACGAGGGCTCTTGAGCTTGCATCTGCCGGGGATCATTTGTTCGGCGGGGAGATTCTCGCGGCGCGGAGTCATCATGCTATTCACCTCGGTGATCCGGTTAAGGCGGCAGAGTTCGCGCGAGCAACTCAGCAGATTGCCCATAAGGCAGCGGTCCCGGCGCTGCTCGCAGAAGCATACGCGCTGGAGGCGAACAGCCATGCGCTGCTGGGTGACGCGCGGTCATGCGCGTCATCGCTGCTGGAGGCGGAGCTGGCTTTCCGGCGATCTGACCCAGACGCCGCGCCGGTGTGGCTACGGTATTTCGACGAGGGATACCTGGCGGCGAGGTTCGCGCATTCCTTCCGTGAGCTGGGAGAATGGGGCGAGGCGCGACGCTACGCGCGCCTGGCTGTCAGCATGAGTGACGATCTGGCGCGGACGCGTGCCTTCAACATGGCCGTGCTCGCTACCACGTACGTTGAGACTGACCCGGACCAGGCGTGCGCCGTCGGCCTGGACGCTCTTGGGCTGGCGGCAGGTCTTCAGTCTCGCCGTATCGTCCGTTATATTGGCGATGTCCGGAAGCGGTTGCTCAGGCACCACCCAAAGGAGGCGGCCGTCACGGATTTCTGCGAGCGGGCCACTAAGCTACTGGGAGCCAACTGAATGGCGCGAATTTACCACATAGCTGCTGTCTCGGACTGGGAGCAAGCGTGTCGTGACGGTGAGTACCGGATATCTACGCGCGGTAAGTCTCTGGCGGACGAAGGATTCATCCATGCCGGGACTGCGCAGCAGGTTGCGCCTGTCGCGAATGCCGTCTACAAGGCAGACGCGGATCTGGTGGTCCTGGTGATCGATGTTGACAAAGTCGGGCCGGAGATCCGGTATGAGCATGTGCCAGGGTGGGAAGATCCATTTCCGCATGTCTACGGGCCGTTGAACGTAGAAGCTGTCGCGAGGATCCTTCCTCTAGACAGGGACGCGTCTGGGCGCTTTTCATTCACGGTCAGCGAAGATTAGGGAGCGTCGCCGAAGGTTCAGGATTGAATGATCGGCGCTTCCTTCATACCCAGCAAGGAGGGTTGCGGCCTGCACAGCTGGCTGGTCCTGGCCTGCCCGGTGCGGGCCCGGTACGGGCCGGTGTCGTGGTTTCGGTCTGTGCCGTCGGCTGGCTGTGCTGTTCGGTGTGCGCGAGGCGGGTGACGTTGACGTTGACGTTGACGTTGGCCTTTCGGGTGGGCTGGGTCAGGCTAGGGGGCAGCTTCCGTCGTCGGCGGGGTCCTGCTGGTCGGGGTCCAGGTCCTGCGACGCGTGGCAGGCGGCGGCGGCCGGGGATGAGCTGATGGTCTCGACGCCCGACTCGATGGCCGCGCTGATGACCCGCAGCTGCTCGACCTGCTCGGGCGTGAGCTGGTCGAACACCATCTGCCGGACCATCTCGACGTGCTCCTGCGCGGCGGCGTCGAGGGCGGCGAAGCCCTCGTCGGTGAGCCGTGCCACCTGGCCGCGCCGGTCCGTCGGGCAGGCCGCCCGCTCCACCCAGCCGCGCTCCTCCAGCCGGGCCACGGCGTGCGACAGCCGGCTCTTGCTCGACGTTGAGGCGTCGGCGAGCTGGGTCATCCGCAGCTCACGGCCTGGCGCCTCCGACAGGCGGACGAGGATCTCGTAGTAGGCGTGCGGGATGCCCGCTATGTGCTGCAGATGGGCATCCATCTCCGCGAACAACCGCCGGCAGGCGTTGATGAATGTCCGCCAGGTCTGCTGTTCCTGCCCGGACAGCCATCGGCTCTGCGTCTGGTTCACGGGTCCAGTATAAGCGCAGATAGTTGAGAGTTTGACAAGCTGGTCAACCTGCGATAGCTTGCTTGAGTGTTCAACGAACATCCATCGAACGTCCATCGAACATCTGTAGGGGCCCACGAATGACGGAAGTAAGCACCTCCGCGATCCCCGGCTACGTTGCTGGCAAGTGGAGCATTGACCCAGTTCACTCAGAGGTCGGATTCTCCGTCCGGCACATGATGGTCAGCAAGGTGCGCGGCAGGTTCACTGAGTTCTCGGGCGAGATCGTGACCGGCGACAACCCCACGGACTCCTCGGTGACGGCCGAGATCAGCCTGGCCTCGATCAACACTGGCTCCGAGCAGCGCGACGACCACATCAAGTCGGCCGACTTCTTCGAGGTCGAGACTTACCCCACGATGACCTACCAGTCGACCGGCGTGCGGGCCGATGGCGACGACTTCATCGTCGACGGCGACCTGACGCTCAAGGGCGTGACCAAGAGCGTGGCGCTGCGACTGGAGCTCAACGGCTTCGGCCCGGACCCTTACGGCGGCACCAGGGCCGGCTTCACGGCTACCACCGAGATTAACCGGCGGGAGTTCAACGTGAACTTCAGCGCTCCGATGCAGAACGGCGGAGCGGTCGTGGCCGACAAGATCGCGATCCACCTTGAGATTGAGGCCGTCCTGGCCTCCTAAGGTCAGCTCCCGGCAGTTGCGGCGGCCCGGTGACGACAGGCATCAGGCCTGCGCCCCGGGCCGCTGGCCTGCGTGGTCAGTGGTTCAGCCTGCGGCCGGCCGGGAATCTTGTAGCTGACGACAGCGGGGAAATGCGAGGTAACGAGCCAGGAAGCTGCGGGGGGCCATGAGGGTGTCGGGGGCAAAGCAGGCCACCAAGCGCGTCCCGCGGCAGCCGCCCGCCGCGGCTGGCCTGCCATCCGCGCGAGTGCGGGTGGCCCTGCTGGAGTACGCGGTGGAGCACCTGCTGTCGCCGCGGCCAGCGCGGGATGCGCTGAGCCGCCTGGTCGAGCGTCTGGCCGCCGCATTCGGCGCGCAGGCCGCGCTGGTCATAGCGCCTGGCGCCGCGCTGCCGCTGGGGGAGGGGATCGCCTACCCGCCCGACCTCAGCAGTGACCTGGTGCTGCTCGCCCAGATCCGCTCGGCCTGGGCGACCCTGGACGCGCAGGCCGCCGTCGGCCAGCCGTCCGCTGGCGGCCACGCGTCAGCCGTCGGCCGCGCGTTCGTCGGCGGCCGCGCGTTCGAGCTTGACCTGGACTCCGGTCCACGGCGCGTCGGCCTGCTCATCGTCGCGGCCGAGCCGGCCGACGGGCAGTCTTCGTGCGCGCTGGCGCTCGTCGGCGACTCCTCCCGCTGGAAGGCGGGTGCCCGGTCCACGCTCAAGGCCGTCGCCACGGTCATAGCGGCGCTGTTCAGCCGCGATCCCGAGGCCGTCCTGCCAGATCCCCGGCCCGCCCGCGCGCCCCGCGCGCCCCGCGGGCCCCGCGCGCCCCGGGAGGTCGTCGGGCCGGATCTGGAACCGTCCGGCCCGGTCGGCCGCGATTCGCTGGCCAGGGCGCTGGTGGCCGGATGTCCGGCCGCGGTCGTCGCCGTCGATTCGGATCGCCGGATCCGCGAGTTCAACCCGGCGGCGGAGGAACTATTCGGCTACGCCCGCGCGGAAGTCATCGGCCTGAATATGCCCGAGAAACTCATGCCGGAGCAGTTCCGGCCCCTGTTTGTGGATGCCATGGCGGGCTATCTCGCGACCGGGGACCAGCGCGGGTTCATTCGGCACGCCCGGCTGCGGGCGCTGCGATCAGACGGGACCGATCGGCCCATCGAGCTCACGCCGATGCCGGTGACGGTCGCGGGGGAGACGTACTTCTTCGGCTTCATGCGGGACGTTACTGAACTGGAGAACGCGACCCACGTCACTGAACTGGAGAACGCGACCGTGGCGGTCGTCGAGGGCGACGCCCGCTTCCGGCTGCTTTCCGATCTGGCTCCGGTCGGCATCGTGCAGACCGACGTCAAAGGGGTATGCCGGTTCGTGAACGACAAGTGGTGCGAGCTTGCGGGTATCGGGCCGGCCCAGGTGATCGGCACGAACTGGCGCGACACCATCAATCCCGACGATGTCGAGCGCATTGACGCGATGCGGGACATGAGCGGGACGACGACGGAGCTCGCCACCGACTGCCGGCTGCGGACGGCGTCGGGCCGCGAGGTCTGGGTGCATGCCGTGGTCCGGCGGGTCGTGGATCAGCACGGCAAGCTGGTGGGCCGCGTTGCCGCGCTGACTGACGTGCACCACCGCAAGCGGGCGGAGGCCGCGCAGGAACAAGACCGGCGCAGGCTTGCCGAGCAGAACGTGGAGCTGCGCGACCTTAACGACACCCGGCTCCGCTACCTGGCGACGGTCTCTCACGAGCTGCGCACCCCGCTGACCTCCATCGTGTCCTTCGCGGAACTGCTGCGGTCGGAGTGTCCCCAGCTCGGCCAGGAGGCCGGCGAGTACCTCGACGTCATCCAGCGCAATGCGGAGCGTCTGCTGCGGGTGGTCGGCGACCTGCTGGACCTCAGCAGCCTGGAGGAAGGGGTCGCCCGGCTGGACCTGGCGCCCACCTCGGTGCCCTGGGTCACCAGGGAGTCGGTGCGCACGGGGTGGTCGATCGCCGCCGTCGACGGGATCAGCCTGGACATATCGGTGCAGGAAGGTCCCATTGTGCGGGCCGACGCCAGCAGGCTGCAGCAGGTCCTGGACAACCTCATCTCGAACGCGGTGAAGTTCTCGCCCGCCGGCGGCCGGGTCCAGGTGCGGGCCACGCACGACGCCCGCGAGTGGCGGATCGACGTGGCCGACACCGGTATGGGAATCCCGCCCAGCGAGATGGACCACCTGTTCGACAGGTTCTTCCGCGCCTCGAACGCGCGCCGCGCCGAGGTGCCGGGCACCGGCCTGGGCCTGCCCACAGCCAAGGCCATCACCGAGCTGCTCGGCGGCCGGATCGAGGTGGCGAGCACGGTTGGCAAGGGCACTACCTTCACCGTTTACCTGCCGATCGAGCGATGACCGGACGGCCGGCGTCCGGACAGGCCGCAGCCGGGCGGGTCCTGGTGATCGAGGACGACCCGGACATCGCCCGTGCCATCCGGGCCGTGTTCGAGTCGGGCGGCCTGGACGTGCTGGCCGCGGCGGACGGCCAGGCGGGGCTGCGCGCCTTTCACGCGGGCCGGCCGGGCCTGGTCGTGCTGGACATCGGCCTGCCGGTCCTGGACGGCTGGGCGGTGCTGGACCGGATTCGCGACTTCAGCGAGGTGCCCGTGCTGATGCTGACCTCGCATGGCCTGGAGGCCGAGAAGGTACGCGGCCTGCGCGCGGGCGCCGACGACTACGTCACCAAGCCGTTCAGCAACGCCGAGCTGCTCGCCCGCGTGGCGGCGCTGCTACGCCGCAGCAAGCCCGCCCCCGACGTCCCAGAGGTATATAACGACGGCCTGGTGCGGGTCGCGTTCGCCGATAACGAGGCCAGCATCGCCGACCGTCCGGTCAGCCTGACGCCAACGGAGTTCCGGCTGCTGGCCGCCCTCGTGCGGCACCCGGCGCGGATCTTGTCGCCAGACCAGCTGCTCGCCCAGGCGTGGCAGGATCCGACCGGCATCGGCCCGGACCGGGTCAAGTTCACGATCATGCGCCTGCGGCGCAAGCTGGGCCAGCACGGCGGGGGACCGATCGAGGCGGTGCGCGGTTTCGGCTACCGCTACCTGCCGCCACGCTGACGGTGTCCCGGTGTCCCGGTGTCCCGGTGGTCCCGGTGGTCCCGGTGGTCCCAGTCCCGGTGGTCCCGGTGGGCGCTGCAACGGGACTGCTACCGGATGGCGAGCCGGGCTGCAACGCCGTCCGCCCAGGATCGAGGCATGGGCACCGAGTATGAGCCGACGCCGCGCGGCCGGATCCTCCTGGTGGAGGACGACCCCGACACGGCGCGCTTCATCATGCACGTGCTGGGCGACCGGGCTGGCTTCGACATCGAGCGTGTGCCCGACCCCGCGGTCGCGCTGCCCCGGATCGGCCCCGAGCACTGGGACCTGCTCATCATCGATATCGAGATGCCGGACATGACCGGCATCGAACTGCTGGAGACAGCGCGGCGGCAGGCGCCCGCGCTTCCCGTCGCGGTGATCACCGCGTACGTCCCCACCGCGTACGTCCCCACCGCGCACCGCACCGTCGATAACACCCTCGGGGCGCTGCGCGGCCGTGCGGATGAATTCCTGCGCAAGCCGCTGCGGCCGGACGTGCTCGCCGCCACCGTCACCGCCCTGATCGCGCGCGGGCGCAGCGCGCCGGGCGGCCGAGAGGTCGTCCTGGCCGTGGGCGCGCACCCCGACGACGTCGAGATCGGCGCCGCCGGGACTCTCCTGGCCCATCGCGCCGCCGGGCACAAGGTCGCGATCCTCACGATGAGCGCAGGGGCGCGCGGCGGGCCGGATGACGCCCGGGCCGGGGCGGCGCGGAAGGCGGCCACGATCCTGCGCGCCGCGCTCTACCTGGAAGACCTGGAGGACACCAGGATCAGCGAATCGGACCCGACGATCAGCGCGATCAGCGCCGTCATCGAGGCGGTGCGGCCCACGATCGTCTACACCCACTCCATCCACGATGTGCACCAGGATCACCGCAATACGCACCGGGCCGTCATGGTCGCCGCGCGCGAGGTCGGCTCGGTGTGCTGCTTCCAGTCGCCGTCGGCGACGGTGGACTTCCGGCCGACGCGCTTCATAGTCGTCGACGAGTACATGTCCGGCAAGCTCGCCGCGATCGCCGCCTTCGCCTCGCAGGCGACCGTGCGGCAGCACCTGGCGCCAGACCTGACAGAGGCGACGGCTCGTTACTGGTCCAGGTTCGGCAGCGGCCGCTACGCAGAGGCCTTCGAGGTAGTGCGTGACCATGCGGCTGGCCCGGCAGGCGGCTGGACTGACCAGCCCGCACTCGGGGCCGCGAAGCTGTCAGCCGCGGTCGGGGAATACGCCCCGGACGAGGGCGCGGCCCACCAGATCCTGGAGGACGGCCATGTCACCACGTAGGGATCAGGCCAGCGACACCAGCGTGCTCGTCACCGGCGCTGGCGGCCCCGCCGCTATTTCCGTGCTTAAGTCGCTGCGGGAGGACCAGTCGGTCGGGCTGGTCGCCGCCGATACGGACGGCTGGGCCGCCGGCCTGTACCTCGTCCCGCCGGCGGCCAGGGCGGTCATCCCGGCCGGCGCGGCACCGGAGTTCGCTGAGCTGCTGCTGGCCCGGTGCCTGCAGCTGGGCGTCGATGTCGTTATCCCGACGGTGGACTCCGAGCTCATGCCGCTCGCCGCCGCGCGAGCGGCATTCGCACAGGCCGGCGTGCAGCTCATGCTCGCCCCCGAGCGCGCGCTGGCCCTGACGCTAGACAAGCTGGCCCTCGCCAGGGCCTGCGCCGGGGTGGTCCGGCTGCCGCGCACCGAGGCCCTGAGCGCAGACGTCAGCCCGGACTCGTGGACCTACCCGGTCATCATCAAGCCCCGCACGGGCAGTGGCTCGCGGAACATTACCGCCGTCATGTCCGCGGAGGAGCTGAAGAACCTGGAGCCGTCGGCTGACTTCATCGTCCAGGAGTATCTGCCGGGCGAGGAATACTCGATCGACGTTCTCGCCGATACCGACGGCCGGGTCGTGGCCGGCGTGCCCCGGGTCCGCGCCCGGGTTGACTCCGGCGTGTCGGTGGCCGGCCGCACGCTGCACGACTGCGAGCTCGAGCGGTTCGGCGCCGCGGTCGCCACCGCCGTCGGCCTGACTTACATCGCCAACATCCAGGTCCGCCGCGATCTGGAGAGCCGGCCCGCGCTGCTCGAGGTAAATCCGCGGGCGCCGGGATCGCTGGCGCTGACCATCGCCAGCGGGGTGGACATGCCCCGGCTGGCCCTGGACGCGATGCGGGGCCGCCCGCTGCCCGAGCACTCCGAATTCTGCGAGAAGGCCATGATCCGCTTCCTGGACGAGCGGTTCCTTGACCTGTCCGAGATCATCGAGACGGTGGCGTAGTGGTGACTGGCTTCACGTGGGTCCTGCCGCCCACCGGTCCAGTAGCTCGGCCTCGCGCGCGGCGCTAAGGCCGATCCGGGACGGCGGCGTGTCCGGTGAGCGGGTCTGGTGCGCGCGGACGTCGGCGACTGTCTCGCGCAGCGGGCGCGGGGTGAGCCCCGCGGCCAGGGCGGCGGCCGGATCGGCCGCGTTGATGTCATGTTCGGAATCGGCGCCTGGCCACAGCGGCAGGCTCTCGTCGTCCTGCCCGGCCGTCAGCAGGAAGTCGGAGTCTACCCAGGTCAGGCGGGTCCCGGCGGGCGCGACCTCGGCCGCGACCGTCGACAGCAGGTCGCCGAACCCGAACGGCGGTGCCGGGCTGGCCGCATGAAAGACGCCGCCCGCCGATTTCTCGGCCAGCGCGACCGTCCAGGCGGCCAGATCGCGGGCGTCGATCACCTGGATGGGGTCGGCCGGGTCGCCGGGCGCCAGGATGGTGCCGCCGCGCGCCATCCGCTCCACCCACCAGGTGAACCTGTAGGAGCTGTCGTGCGGTCCGACGACGTAGGTCGGCCGGATGATCGTCGTTGCCACAGGGCCGTGAAGCCGCAGCGCGGCGCGCTCGCAGGCCGCCTTGAGGCCGCCGTAGGTCTGCGCGGTCACCTGCTGCGTGGCCGGATCGTCCAGTTCAGCCAGGGGAGCGTCCTCGGTGAAGCCGGCAGCCACCGGAGTCCGGTAGACCGACACCGATGAGATGAGCAGGTAGTGGCCGCCGCGGCCGTTCAGCGTCGCGGCCAGTGACTCCACCTGGCGGGGCAGGTATGCGATGACGTCGACGGTGGCGTCCCAGCGGCCGTCGCGGAGGGCCGACAGGTCCTCGTCGCGATCCCCGTTCAGGTGGGTGGCCTGGGGAAAGAGGTCCGCTCCCGTCTGGCCGCGGTGGAACAAGGTGACCTGGTGCCCAGCGTCAATGGCGGCCTGGGTGATGTGCCGACCGACGAACGAGGTGCCGCCGATGATGAGGATGCGGAGGACGCGGCGGATGCGCATGCCGAGGTCTCAGCTGCCCGTGAGCGTGGCGACCTTGCCCGTGATGGTCGCGGCGCTCGGGAACGTCAGGCCGACGGAGCACATCTGCCGGGTGCACCCGACGCTGTCATCGCCGGGATAGAAGGCCAGCACGAGCGGCTGGCCGCGCTGCGCGTCGGGTGCTGGCTGGCCGACCTCGGGAGTCTTCGCCATCTGCCGGACCTCCTGGATCAGCGGCCCTCACGGGCCTAGCCGCAACGCTAGCTCATCCAGCCGGGCAGCCGCGCAATGCGGGGCCTGCGCGGCTGGGGGTGGCGTGGCGTCCGGGTTAGGCGAGGCCTGCCGCGAGGGGCTAGCCGAGCTGGCGGGGGACCTTGGCATCCGACAGCTCGGCGATCCACGACTCCGTCACGATGAGGTCGGTCCGCGTCTCGGCTATCTGCTGGCGGTCGTCGGCCTTGGGGTTGGCCCGCGCCGCCTCGCGCGGGGCCGTGGCCAGCCGCAGCGCCAGCGCCGGGCACATGTCGACGGCCTGCCGGGCTTCGCGGGCCAGCCAGGGGGGCACCGGCATGTCGAGCGGCACCGGATAGCCCTGCCGGTCGAGCTGCACGAGCTCGGGGACCAGGTGCGCGCACAGGCCGTGACCGCGGCAGCGGGTCCAGTCCACCGACAGCCGGTTCTCCGCGTATTCCGGCGGCATCGGCAGGACCCCGCGCACCGGGCGCCCGCAGGTGCCGCGGAACAGATGGGCCGTCAGGTCCTCGGTGAGCACGTCCAGCGCGGACAGGACGAACCGGAACACGCCGTCGGGGTGCGCGCACGCGCCGCGGCCCCGCACGGCCGCCGCGGCGCGCCGGGCGGTATCCAGGGCGTCCAGGCCGCCGGACCCGTCGGCGACCGCGGCCAGCGAGCGCGCGATGCTCGGCAGGCCGAGCTTGCACGGCCCGCACTGTCCCGATGACTCGCCGGCCAGGTAGCTGGCGACCCGGGCCACCTCGCCCATCGCGCAGGTGCCCGAACCGAGGGGCAGCACGATCCCGGCACCCAGTGATCCGCCCGCGGCCGTCATCCCGGCGCGGCTGACCGGCACGTCGTAGGCCGCCTCGACGGGAATCCACATGCCGTGGTAGCCGCCGACGAGCACGCCGTCTTCGGGCGTAGCGCCGCACAGGTCGAGCACCTCGCCGAGCGGCAGCCCGGCGGGCACCTCCACCACCGCCGGGCGGGTGGCCGAGCCGCTGACCGACAGCAGCACCGTGCCCGGCTCATCCGGCGTGCCGACCGTCGCATAGTTCTCGGGGCCCAGCATGGCCAGCACGGCGATCTGCGCGAATGTCTCGGCGTTGGACAGGTAGGTGGGCCGGTTGTCGACTCCGCTCTCGCTCGCCCGCACCTTGCGGCCGCTGGGTAGCGCGATCTTGCCGTTGACGGCATTGACCAGCGCGCTACCCTCACCTGAGACGAATCGCTCCGGGACCTGGACCACGAGCATCATCCGCTTGAGGTCTGGCTCGGCGTTGGCCAGGGCGCTGACCCAGCGGGCCATGCTGCCGTCGCCGGACACGCCGACCACGATCTCCCGCGCCCGCAGGGCCCAGGCCACGACGAGGGCGCCGCCCAGCACGAGGTAGGGCGATTTCTGCAGCAGGACCTTGTCCTTGTAGCTGCCCGGCTCGCCCTCGGTGGCGTTCACGACCACGACGACCTGCCGCTTGCGCGCCCGGGCCGACGCGACGACCGCGCGCAGCTTGCTCGCGACCGGGAAGGCCGCGCCGCCGCGTCCGCGCAGGTCGACCTGCGCGGCCATGGCGATGAGCTGGTCGGCCGTCAGGCGGGGCAGCTTCCCGAAGATCGACTGGTAGGCCGCCAGATCGACTTGCTTCAGCCGGTCGAGGCCGGCGGTCAGCCGGGCCTGGCCGATGGACAGCGTCTCGGGCACGGGGGGCAGGGTCATCGCTGGTACTCGCCAGGTGAGGCTGTCCAGCCGGGCGACGTCGGCCAGTCAGGCGAAGCCGGCCACTCCTGCGTGGCCGGATACTCCTGCGTGGCCGGATACTCCGGGGGTGACTGCCAGTCCCGCGGGGACCGCCAGCTGCCTGGGTCCGTCATGTCCGTCGACAGCGTCTGGCCCGGCCGCGTTATCCCGGAGACCTGGGCCGTCCGGGCCGGGCCGACCGGGCCGGAGGGGCCGGAGGGGCCGACCGGGCCGACCGGCAGGGCCCGGCGCGGTAGCTGCGTCCCGCCGAGCGGGGCCATGGCCACGCTCGCTCCGGGGATCAGCCCTTCAGTCGGCACGCTGAGCCGGTCCGACACCGGGTGCGGGACCTTCTCATCGTTGGTGCGCAAGGTCGCGACGTACCGGACCGCCAGGGCCAGAGCCACTCCGGCCAGGCACGCTCCGTAACTCCAGTCGACATACGGCTTGGCCGCCCGGCCTCCCAGCAGGCCGTGCACGATACACAAGGGCCAGGCCAGGTACGCGATGGCGTGAATGGAGCGCCACGCCCACGGCCAACTCCTGGCGAACCGGCCGCGCAGGAAGCCCGAGATGACGATCAGGACGAACAAGTCGGAGGCGATCGTCCCGAGGCCGATGTAGAGCGGGCGGCGCTGCGCCAGGAACGGCACGATGGCATCGATGGCATGCGACTTGTGCGCCAGGATCTCCAGAACGATGTGGGCCGCGAGCGCGGTCAGCGCGGCCAGCGACACGCCGCGGTGCACCGCCTGGGCCACCACGCGGCTGCCCGGCCGCATGACGATGCGATCGGTGGCCAGCAGGCCGACGCCGACAGCGGCCGTCATCCCGATCAGCGCGAAGACGCCCGTGTACTTGAGCAGGAACGCTTGCACGCTGCTGACGATCGACCGGCCATGCCCGGTGCGCTCCGCGACCAGGACCAGGACGACGGTCACGACGGTGATCACGAGCCAGGCCCCAAGCCAGCGCCGCGCTGACGGCTGCTGGGCTGCTGGCATCTGCGGGTATTGCCCGCGAGTACGCCCGCGCCTAGCTGACAATGATGCCTCCCGGGGGAGCAAAGGATGTATAGAGCGCTAACATGCCCCTCGCCGATGAGCCGACGGGGCAGCGGAACTCTGTATCACTTGCCTGGATGGAATTTTCAAGGCCCCCCGGCCGAGATTCGTATCGTATCGCCGCCGATCTCGTATCCGCAGCGAATCGGCCTAGTAACGGTAACAATGTGGCGTTTGGCCTGGTCAGCGCTTGTGCTGCGGTGCGACGGGCCGCCGGGATCAGCGCTCACAAAGGGAGGCGAGTCGCGCGGCGCAGTGGCGGCGAAGCGGCCTAGTCGTGCCGGCGGAGGAAATCATCCACCGCGGTCATATAGCCATCCCGCTGTTCCCAGAAGGGCATGTGCGAGGACTCCTCCAGGATGACCTGCTCGGTTTCCCTGATACCGGAGATGAGGTCTTCCTGCAGCCTCGGGGTGGCCTCGTCGTAGCGGCCCGAGATCACCAGGGCAGGCACGCTGATCCGATCCAGGCGGTCGAGCGCCGACCAGTCCTTGAACGAGCCGATGACGTGGAACTCCGAGGGCCCGTTGGTCGTGTGGTAGACGGTCGGGTCGGTGTCGATCAGCTCAAACGAGCGCAGTACCTCCGCCGGCCATTCCTCAAGCCGGCAGACGTGGCGGCTGTAGAAGACCTCGCAGGCCTCGCCGTACTCCGGGTTGCTGGTGGTGCCCGCCTCCTCGTGCCTGCGCAGCGTCTCCTCGACCTCCGGGGGCAGGTCCGCCCGGAGCTTGTTCGCCTCGACGGCGAACGAGGCGAACGAGGCGCCGGTGTTGGACAGCACCACCGACCGCAGCCCGGCCGGCTGGGTGAGGGCGTGCTCCTGGGCCAGCATGCCGCCCCACGACTGGCCGAGCACGTGGTAGCGCTCGCCGATGCCCAGGTGGCTGATCAGGCTGGCCAGTTCGCGGACGAACAGGCTGACGGTGTAGTAGTTGGCGCCGCGGTCGGGGAAGTGCCCGGAGTTCCCGTTGCCGGTCTGGTCGTAGAACACGACGGCCCGGCCGCCGGCCGTCAGGTCGGTCATCGACACCAGGTAGTCGTGCGTGGCGCCAGGGCCGCCGTGCAGGGTGATTAGCGGGGCGGGGCCTTCGCCGGAGCGGGCGGCCGCCAGGTCGCCGACGACCCGGTACCAGGTCTGGTGGTCCTCGAAGCCCGCGTATCCCTCATGGACAGGAATTGTCATTAGTCCAGACTATGCAGCTCAATCAGGATGATGTAGCGGAAGCGGGACATTCAACAAGGCCGCCAGCGACCGCGACCCGGACCGGCGGGCGGGGAGGTAACGGTGCTGGCCAGCGCGAACGGCGCCGCCACCTGCGGCGCGCTGGGCCGCTGAGCATATAGTCCTTGCCTGACGCGGGCCTTCGCCCGAGACCTCGAGGAGAAGCCAATGCCTCTGCCGGCGCTGGTCTGGCGGGCCCTGGAGCTGGCCAGGGTCGATTTCGCCCCGCGGTACCGTCAGCCGCCGGCGCTGCGGGTGGTGGTGGCCACGTTCGTGTCGGTCGCCGGGTCGCTGCTGGCGGACGCGCTGCTGGTCGTCATCGGGACGGCGGCGTTTCCGTCCACCAGGGGCTACGCCCATTTTCAGTTCTTCGACTACGCCAAGCTGACCATTGTCGGCGTCCTCATCGCGTGCGCGGCGTGGCCAGTCGTGACGCGCGTCAGTTCGTCGCCCAGGTGGCTGTTCTTCCGGCTGGCCATCCTGGTGACCCTCGTGCTGTACCTGCCCGACCTGTACCTGCTGGTGGTGGGCCAGTCGGTCGCGGCGGTCGCGGTGCTGATGCTGATGCACCTGGCGATCGCGGTCGTCACCTACAACGTCCTGGTCCACCTCGCCGGCGTCGGGAAGACCCTGACGCCGGCCAGGCACGGAGCGCACCGGCAGTCCGCGACCATCGACTGACGCGGCGCCGTCGGCCATCGGTGCTCAGCCGCCCAGCGGCCCCGTTCCCAGGGTCCAGGCGCCCGCGGCGACCAGGGCTGCGACCAGGCTAATCAAGGGGATGAAGACACGGGCGCGCGGCAGCGCGCGGGCCAGGTGGGGCTTCATATTCCGGACCTCCGTGAGTTAGCCAGTTGTCGGATATGCGGCGCCCCCGCTCAGCAGGGCCGACTCTATCGACTGTGATTACTCCAAGGTCCCCGTTATTCGCGAAATGGGTTATTACGGTCGCCTGGTGCCGGGCTGCCGACGGTCGGCGCGCCTGCATGCCGCCGCCGCCCCGCGCCATTGGCCAGCCGTAACCTGCCGGAGATGAAGCATTAACGTTCCAGAGATATCGCACCAAAGTCGTTGACACTTGCATGCACGCATTAATGCTGGCGGCAGAGCGCCACGACTAGCCCGGCTCATGGCCGGGGGGAGGAGGCTGGACCGCTGATGCGACAGACTCGGGTCGACGAGACCACACCGGGAGGGACCAGGGGGAACGGCGGCCAGCGCGGTCGGCTGCGCCGCTTCGGAATCCTCATGGCGGCCGCTGTCACGGTCGTCTGGGCGGCCAGCACTGGCGGCCTCGCCGCCGCGGCGTCGACCGCCGCCGCTCCGCACAAGGCCGCTGCGGTCAAGCCCGCGACCACGCCCGCGGGCGCGCCGGATCTCGGCCCGAACGTCTACATCTTCAGTCCGAGCATGCCGCAGGCCCAGATCCAGGCGACCGTTGACTCGATCGCCAGCCAGCAGATCTCCAACCAGTTCGGCACGCAGCGCTACGCGCTGCTGTTCGAGCCCGGCACCTACGGGTCGGCCGCCGACCCGCTGACCTTCCAGGTGGGCTACTACACCGAGGTGGCCGGCCTGGGCAGCTCGCCGGGTGACGTCACCATTAACGGCACGATCGACGTGTACAACCAGTGCTTCCCGCCGACAGCGCCCGCCACCAGCAACTGCATCGCGCTGGACAACTTCTGGCGCTCGCTGTCGAACCTGACCATCAACGTCGCCGGCCAGTCCGGCTGCCAGTCCGGCACCGACTTCTGGGCCGTCTCGCAGGCCGCGCCCATGCGGCGGGTCAACGTCACCGGCGGCAACCTGTCGCTCATGGACTACTGCTCAGCCGGCCCGCAGTACGCCAGCGGCGGGTTCATTGCCGACTCGGCCTTCTCCGGCGGCACCGTGATCAACGGCTCCCAGCAGCAGTTCATCGTCCGCAACAGCAACCTCGACGGCTGGTCCAACGGCGTCTGGAACCAGGTCTTCGCCGGTGACGTGGGCGCCCCGGCCCAGAGCTTCTCCGCCAACTCCGGCCTGTCCGGCGGTCCCGCCCCGTACACGACGCTCGCGACCAGCCCGGTTTCGCAGGAGGAGCCATTCCTGCAGACCGATTCCGCGGGCAGCTACAGCGTGTTCGTGCCGGCGCTGCGGCACAACTCCTCCGGCACCACGTGGGGCAGCGGCCCGACGGCGGGCACGTCCATTCCGATCAGGAAGTTCTTCATCGCCAGTCCGGGCACGTCCGTGCTGGCGATCGACGCCGAGCTGGCCCGGGGCAGGAACCTGATCCTGACCCCCGGCGTGTATGACCTGAAGGCCCCCATCCTGGTCTCGCACCCGAACACCGTGGTGCTGGGCCTCGGCTTCCCCACGCTCGTCCCGCAGAACGGGACGGCGGCGATGCGGGTGCTCGGCGTGCCGGGCGTGAAGCTGTCCGGGATGATCTTTGACGCCGGCCCCAAGAACTCCCCGGTGCTGTTGCAGGTGGGCGGGCCCCGGGCCGCGTGGACCGGCAGCGCGGCCGATCCCACGCTGGTGCAGGACGTGTTCTTCCGCATCGGCGGGGCCACGGCGGGCAGGGCCACCCACAGCCTGGTGGTCAACAGCTCCCACGTCATCCTCGACGACATCTGGGCCTGGCGGGCCGACCACGGCGCGGGCGTGGGCTGGACCGATAACGTCGCCGCCAACGGGCTCACCGTCAACGGCAACGACGTGCTCGCCTACGGTCTGGCCGTCGAGCACTACCAGAAGACCGAGGTCGTCTGGAACGGCCAGGGCGGCGAGGTCATCTTCTTCCAGAACGAGAACCCCTACGACCCGCCGAGCCAGGCGGCCTGGATGACGAGCCCGACCCAGGACGGCTACCCGTCGTTCTACATCCCCCGCAGGGTCACCAGCTTCCAGGGATACGGGATGGGCAGCTACAGCTTCTTCAACCAGGGCGTGGACATCGAGAACGCGATGGCCCTCCAGGCCCCCGACACTCCGGGTGTCGACTTCCACGACCTGCTCACCGTGTTCCTGAGCGGGTCCGGAGGCATCCAGTCGGTGATCAACGGCACCGGCGCCGCCGTGAGCTCCAGCTTCGGCGGCCCCAGCGACGTGGTCAGCTACCCGTGACCGCCTGACCCCCGCGGTCGCCTGGATCAGCCGCTGCGGCGCGTCCGCCGCGGCGAGGTCAAGCTCGGCGTCGCGGACACTGGCGTGCTCGCCGGACAGGGCTTCGGCCACGCTCGCGACCACGGCCTGCGGGCCGTCCGGATCGCCGCCCCAGGGCTGCTCGCGGTCGTGCGGCGCGTAGTGATGCAGGAACACGCTGGCGCCCAGGGCGGCTAGCCGCCGGCCGATGGCATGCCCGATGCCGGCCCGCCGGCTGGCGCCGGTCACGAGCGCCGCGCGGCCGCGCAGCGGGAAGGGGTCCCGCCCCAGCGGCTGAGGATCGCGTTCGGCAGGAGTCATGACAGGCAGTGTTACCGTCCGGCCCGCCGCGCGCCACGGATTAATCGCCCACCGCAATGTCCCTCCGCTGCTGGCCCTGACCGGCGTCAGCCGCAACTTCGGCGGGCGCCTCGCGCTCGCCCGTCCCCAATGAGGACATAGGCGCGAGGGACGAAGGGACGATCCCCCTCCCCCCGGTTGCGTCGGGTGATCATCCGTCCGTCCGTCCGTCCGTCCGCGTATGTGTGCCCTATACGCGTAGGCGCAAGGGGGGCGGACGAACGAACGAAGCATCACGGAATGTGACCGGCCCGTCGTGTCCGTGGCGGGGTTTGTGGACGTGCACGTGCATGGTGTGAATGTGCCCTATACGCGTAGGCGCGAGGCTCGTGCACGTGCACAAGCCGGACTCTGTTTGATCGTCCCGTTGTCTCATCCCTCGCGCGTGTCCTGCATGTAAGGGCGGGCGTCGTGCACCAGGCCGGATCAGTTACAGAGCGTTGTCTCGCGGTTGTCTCGTCTCACGTCTGTCTACGCGCGTGTCTGCACGTAAGGGGCACATAGACACGCTGAGACGAGACATTGAGACGATCGCTCAACGTGACCAGAGACGCAGCTACGGCATGTAGACGGTGCCTGGTTTGCTCCGTTTTGTGCGCTGTAGCGCATGGGGTTAGCGCACGGCGCGAATGCGGCCTATACGTGCAGAGGCAGCAGAGGCGCGTAAAGCCCCGTGCACGTGCACGAATACGAGCGTGGCGCGTGATGCCCATGTCGTACGCTACGTCATGTAAGCAATTCCCGCTGCGGGAGGGGTCGCGTCGTGCCTGGTTCGGATCTTGGGCCTGGGCGCAGTTGCGCGGGCTGCGGCCGGCCGCTGAGCCGGTACAACGCCGCGCAGTATTGCCAGGCTTGCCACCGTGCAGATGAGACGGATAAGACGGGACATCCCAGTTCCCATCGCTCGTCGGCCGCGAATGCGCCGCAGCCGGCCGGACTGGGTGCCAGGCTGCGGCAGCTTCGGGAGCAGCGGCGAATGACCCAGTCTGCGCTAGCTGACTTTTCGGGACTGTCGGAGAGCTTCCTGTCCATGGTCGAGCGGGGGCAGCGGTCGCTGAATCGCTATTCCGATATAATTGCCCTGGCAGCGGCTTTACGAGTGCCGCCCGCCGAGCTTGCGCCCGGAATGCCCGACCGCCTTCTTCCGGATCGGGGTGAGACAGGCAGAGGCGACGCAACTGCACCAGGAGAAACACGCGAACGCGAGCGAGAGCCAGAACCACAGTGGACTGATTTCCGGGCCAAAATGACGCGCCTCATGGAGGAGCGCAGCGTGGGCGTACGTGAACTTGCGCGCCAGGCGCATTACGACTGTGGTTACATATCTAATATACGTAATGGAAGAAAGCTGCCATCGACGAATGCAGTCGACGTACTCGATAACGTGCTAGAAGCCAACGGGCAGCTTATAGCGTCCGCACCACAAGGCGCAAGAAGAGCAAGAACAACCGCATCGTCACCCTCTGGTAGCATGGCGATCGACTCCCCCGAGCCAGGGCCGGATACCATTGTTCTGAATTTGCGCCTCGGCGGCAAGGAAGTGATCGTACCGATCAGTCGCCGCTTTCTATTGCGCGCAGGCGTCAATTCGTTCGTGGAGGCGTTCGCGCTCGACCAGCAGTTCGACATGATTAATGATATTATGCAGCGCTCCAGGCGAGCCGAGCGGCTTACCATTGCGTCCCCTGCACATCTTCAGGAGATCTTGATCCATCTGCGCGAGCAATGGCACGCCTTGGTTAAGACCGACAACTTGCTTGGACCACGTTTTGCTCTAGCAGGTGTGCTCACTCAGATATCCGTGGTAGAGGCTCTGCGCTCGATTCTCCGCGATGAGCAACGGATTGAGGTGGCTCGACTCGGCGCGAAGTATGCAGAATCCGCCGCCTGGTTGTACGAAGACACCGACAACATGACGCAGGCGCACTCTTGGACGAGTCAGGCCATGGAGTGGGCGTACGAGGGCAACGACGAGCGCATGTTGGCGTGGACAATATTTAGGCGCGCTCAACAGGCTGCCGCCATACCCGACGCTGCGCAGACCATCGGATTGGCTCAGGCTGCGCGCCGCGATGAGGAAAAATTGGCGACGCCCACGCGGGCTGCTATCCGCGTCCAGGAAGCCTACGGGCACGCGCTCGACGGCAATGACCAGGCTGCGCAACGGCTACTGGACGAGGCGCATACCTGGGCTGCGGGCGACACTGTTGGCGACGCCCGCGAAGGGCACGGCTCGTACTGCACACCGGGCTATATAGAAATTCAGCGTGGCCACTGCTGGTTGGCAACCGGCCAGCCGAAGAAAGCAATCTCCCTGTACGAGGATAGCCTTCGTACACTGCCGACGGTCTATCAGCGGAATCGCGCGGCTACACTGACTCGGCTCGCAGCGGCCTACGCAGCGGATAGTCAGCCTGAGCAAGCGGCCAATACTGCACATGCGGCCCTGCCGGTCGCTCGAAGCGCGGGATCTAAGCGCATCGTCGGTGAGATCAAGAACGTCGGTACCGAGTTGATTCCATACCGCGCACTACCCGCCGTTGCTGCCCTGCTGGACGAGTTGGAAGCCGAGGATCACTGACGTGGTAAGCCAGTCCAAAGTCGGCTCGATGCGAGACATTTCCTTGACGATCGGTGATTGACGATGCCAATCAAGTTCTACACGCCTGAGTTCTACGTCTTCAACAACTTCTCCGCACATGCCATTGAGTTCGACGGAAGGCTCTACCCGACTTCCGAACATGCCTACCAGGCCGCAAAATGTACCGACCCTCAAGGTCGTGAGGCAATTCGTAACGCGCGTAGCCCGCTTCAGGCAAAAATGCTTGCGAACGGATTTTACAGGGCCGCCCGAGATCCGGACTGGGGGAGTAAGAAGGTGGCCGTGCTGGAGGAAATCCTGCGAGCCAAGGCGGCCCAGCATCCAGAGGCTCAAGAAGCCTTGCGAAAGAGCGGCGATGAAGAAATTATCGAGGATTCACCAGACGACTATTTCTGGGGCGAAGGCGCGGATGGCTCGGGGCAAAATATGCTTGGGAGGCTTTGGATGAAGATTCGGGGTGAGAGGGATCAACCTCTTCTCCGATACCCAGCGGCGTAACAGAGAATGCGATTATTACGGCAGCCATTCTTCCCTTCCTCAAAAGACTTGTTTGGGCCCCCAGGTGAACATTACGCAAC
>DATKRH010000193.1:0-25893 GCA_035532295.1 Streptosporangiaceae bacterium | reverse complement strand
CGCTCCGGTCAGTGACCCCGGGATCCTGCCGCTAGCTGTGACGTCAGGTCGGCGGGGGAGCCAGGACCGTCAGCGCGGCGGGCAGCGCGCGGACGGTCAGCGCCGCCTCGGCTGGCAGCGGGCAGGCCCACGGCAGGGTCTCGCCGTCGGCGGCGACCGGCATCGCCCGGTCCATGGTCAGCGTCATGGCGGCGCCTCGGTCCAGGCCGACCTGCGCCAGTGACACGTGCGAGCCCGTCCTGATCTTGAGCAGCACCCGGATGAATGCAAGCTTCGGGCCGTCCCGCATCACCACGATGTCGAGGATCCCGTCATCGATCCGGGCTAGGGGAGCGACCATCATGCCCGCGCCGAAGTACGCGGAGTTGGCGATGACGACCGCGTAACCGGCGAATTCCCGCGGAACCGGGCCGGGAGCCGGGATGGGAGCCGGGATGGGACCGGGGCTGGCAGCGCGGGCCGGGGCATCCTCGGCAGCCGGCTCCAGCCGGAACCGGACCGGGCGCCAGGCCGCCAGCGCGTGCAGCGCCGCCACCGGGTAGACGGCGGGCCCGTGGAGCCAGCGGGCCCCGTTCGCGATCTCGCCGGCCACCGACGGCACGCCCGCATACACGCTGCCCGCGACGACGCACTCCGGCTGGCCTGGGGTCCTGACGCTGATCAGGTCAATCCGCCGGGTCTGGCCGCCGGCCAGCACGCGGACCGCGGCTCGCGGCTCGACCGGAATGCCCAGGACTCGCGCAAGGTCGTTGCCCCGGCCGGCCGGGATGATGGCGAAGGTGGCCGAGGCAGCCGCCGTGACGCCGGCCAGCGCCCCCGCCAGTCCGTCGCCGCCGACGGCGACGACGACCTTCCCGTCCCTGGCCGCCGCGGCCGCCAGTTCCCTGGCGTGCTGCAGGCTGGCGGACCTGGCGACCCCGTAGTCGAGGCCCAGTTGGTCCAGTTCGGCGACGACTTCGGGGAGCAGGCGCAATGACCGGCCGCCGCCCGCGGCCGGGTTGACTACGAGGCTGAATGGGCCAGGCACGGATACATCCTCCTCTGCCGCCCGCGCGGTCAGGTTATCGGCGGCACGGGGGGCGCGAGATCGCGCCAGGATCGCCGCCCGGCTCGATGAATGGGTCGATGGCTGCCGGAATCAAGGGCGCGTGAACGCTATGCCGGGCTCCATGGCAACGGCGTACGATCATGGTCATGCCGGGCAACAGCCCCGCGGCCGGCACCGAGCCGCAGTTTCTCCAGGTGCAGACGACCACTGACTCGCGTGCCGAGGCGATCGAACTCGGCCACGCGGCCGTCGCAGCCCGCCTGGCCGCCTGCGCGCAAGTGTCGGGCCCCATCTCCAGCATGTATTGGTGGGAAGACACCATTGAGCGGTCGGAGGAGTGGCTGATCCTGCTTAAGCTGCCGGCGGACCGCTTTGACGAGCTCGCCGATTTCCTGGCCGAGCGGCACAGCTACGACGAGCCAGAAATCGTGGCCATCCCCATCGTGGCGGGCTCGGAAGCCTATCTAAGCTGGGTAGAAGACGAAACCCGCCCGGAGTGAGCCTCGCGACTCCCGCCGGCCGGGCTTACGCTGGCGCACAGGGGGGGCCATGAGGACATCTGGAACGGGACAGCCCAGCGGCAGCCCCCCCGTCGAGCGAGCGGATCACGGGCTGTTTGGCCCAGGGTCGGCTACCTGGCGGATTATGGCCGAGCCGGTGATGTGGGTGGCCGGTCTGCGGGCCCTGTACCTGCAGGCGCTGCACCCCGCCGTGATGATGGGCACTTGGCAGCACACCTCGTTCGCGGACCCCGCCCAGGCGTGGGGCCGGTTCATCCGGACCACCGAGTTCGTCCGGGTGCGGACGTTCGGCACGAGAGCCGAGGTCGAGCAGGCCGGGCGGCGGATCCGGAAGATCCACTCCGCGCTGACGGCCGTGGACGAGCAGGGTCGCGAGTTCCGGCTGGACGAGCCGGAACTGCTGCTGTGGGTGCACTGCGGGGAGATCGCGTCCTATGCGGACATCGCCCGGCGCAGCGGCGTCCAGGTCTGCGCGGCTGAGCTGGACGCCTTCGTAGACGAGCAGCGGCGCGGCGCCGAGGTCGTCGGCCTGGATCCTGCGGCCGTGCCCGCGAGCATGGCCGACCTCGACGACTATTACGCCGGGATCAGGCCGCACCTGCACATCACCCCGGAGGCCAGGCAGGCGCTGCGCCGGTCGTTCACGCCGCAGATGCCGGCGGAACTGCGCGCCTTGCGGCTGGTGCTGCCGCCGCTGAACGCGCTGGCCTTCGCCAGCCTGCCGCGCTGGGCGCGGCGGATGTACGGCTGTCCCGGCATTCCGCTCACCGACGCCGCGACGAACGTGGCCCTGCGCGCCGCCTACGAGTCCAGCGCCCGGATGCCGCGCCAGGTGCTGTACCTCCCGGTCGCGGTGGCCGCCCGCCGCCGTCGGCGCGCCGCGGCCCGGATCGGTCAGGACGCGGCCTAGCGGGTCGGGCTGACGCCCCGGGCTGGCGGGTCGGGCGGTGCCGGGCGAGCCGGCCGGTCAACTGGTCGGGGGGACGTTCCATGACGTGATGACTGGCATGCCGTGCTCGGTGCCCAGCGCGCTGAGCGTGCCGGTGTCCAGCCGGAACAGCCGGCCGCCGTCGGCGTCCAGCCTCAGGTAGCGGGCGGTCAGGATCCGCAGCGAGTGACCGTGCGCCACGAGCACGACGTCGCCGCCAGTCAGCAGCGGCTCGGTCCTGGCCAGGACGTCGTCCTCGCGCTGCCCGACCTGCTGGACCGTCTCGCCGGGGTGCGCGGGGTGCGCGGGGTGCGCGGGGTCGCCGGGGATGACCCCGTCGCGCCACAGATACCAGCCGGGCCGCTCCTTCTGGATGTCGGCGGTTGTCCGGCCCTCGTAGCCGCCGTAGTCCCATTCCTGCAGGTCAGGATCGACCTTGAGCTGCCACGACGCGTCGGGCCGGGTCAGCCCGGCTAGCTCCGCCGTACGCTGCGCCCGTCCCGCCGGGCTGACGAACACCGCGCGGATGTCGCACCGGGCGAGGGCCGGCGCGAGCGCGGCGGCGGCCTGCTCGCCGCGAACTGTCAGCGGGACGTCGGTGCGGCCGGTATGCCGGCCGGACCGGCTCCACTCGGTCTCGCCGTGCCGGATCAGGATCAGCTGGCCCATGGCTGACCATCATCGCCCACGGGGGGGCTCGATCTGGGCCTGGGGCCTCTCATGTGGCCGGGCCCCTGCGGTGCGGGACGCGCAAACGAAACTGGTTTCGTTTTTTCGGGGGTCCGGAACTTAGAGTGAGGCCTGCTCGTTCCGGGGGACAAGCCCCCGAGCCCAGACCCTTGTTCGGGCGGCGTGCTCTGCCGCCGCTTAGAGAGTCTGCCTCGCCACCATGCGCCAGCCCCTCCCTGCCAGCGTGCCTGTCAGCGTGCCTGCCGCCACCCAGGATCCCCAGACCCGAGCCAACCGGACCGTGGTCGAGCAGATCGCCTGCTGGAGCGTCCGGCACCGCAAGGTGGCGGTCGCGGGCTGGCTGCTGTTCGTGGCGGCGGCGTTCTGCGTCGGCCAGTTGCTCAGCGGCACGAGCGCTCAGCAATACGACGCCGGTCAGGCCGGCCGTGGCGAGCAGATGCTGGATCAGCTCAAGGTGGTATCCGCGTCGGCCGAGAGCGTCCTGATCGAGGCCCGCGGCCGAGCCTACGCGCCGCGGGCCAGCGCGGCGGCCGAGGTGCGGCAGGTAACGCGGGAGGTGACCGGCGCGCTGGCCAGCCTGCCGCGGGACGCGCGGAATATCCAGGCACCCTTTTCCGGTGGCGGTGCTCGTGGTGCCGCCAGCGGTGGCGGTGCTCGTGGTGCCGCCAGCGGCAACGGCGCGCTGCTGTCGGCTAACCATCTGGCGGCGCTGGTCACCTTCGACGTGGCCGGGCCTCATGCCCAGGCAGACTCCACGGTCGTGGCCGACCTGGCGGCCGTGGCCAGGATCCAGGCCCGGCATCCCGCGATGATCATCCGCGAGGCGGGCGACGCCAGCACCGACCGCGTCGCGAACGCGATGCTCGGCCACGATTTCCGGAAGGCCGAGGACACGTCGATCCCGCTGACCCTCGTGCTGCTGCTCGGGGTGTTTGGCGCGCTGGTGGCCGCCGGGATCCCGGTGCTGCTGGCCGGGACGGCGGTGACCGCCGCGATCTCGCTGCTGGCCATCCCGGCGCAGTGGTTTCCGGTCAGTTCGGGGACGTCGGAGGTCGTGCTGGTCATCGGCATGGCGGTCGGCGTCGACTACTCGCTGTTCTACCTGCGCCGAGAACGGGAGGAGCGAGCCGCCGGGCATTCCCGGGGGGCCGCGCTGCGCATCGCGGCCAGCACCTCGGGTCGAGCCATCGTCATCTCCGGCGTGACCGTGATGATCTCGCTGGCCGGGTTGTTCCTGTCTGGCCTCGATATCTTCACCGGCATCTCCGCCGGCACGATCATGGTGGTCGGCGTGACCGTCCTCGGGTCGGTGACGTTCCTGCCCGCGCTGCTGTCCTGGCTGGGCCCGTGGGCCGATCGCGGCCACCTGCCGTGGCTCGGCCGGCGCCGGACCAGCGCCCGGTCGTCGCGGCTGTGGGCGGGCCTGGCGCAGCGCGTCGTCCGGCGCCCGGTCGCCTGGGGCGGGATCGGGGTGATCGCGCTGCTCGCGCTCGGCGCGCCCGCGCTCGGGATGCGGCTGGGTTCCCCGGCCATTGACCTGCCGTCGAACCTGCCCGTGGTCCGCACGCTCAACGAGATCCAGCAGCAGTTCCCGGGGCGGCCCGCGCCGGCCGAGGTGGTCCTGACCGGCTCCCGCCTGCAGAGCCCGGCGGTGCGGCAGGACATCGCCGCGCTGGCGGCCAGGGCGACGCCCGGCGGCGCGATCCGGGGCCCGATCACCTCGACCGTCGTAGCGGGCGGCAAGGGCATCGTGATCCAGGTGCCGTTGCCCGGCAACGGCTCGAACGGTGCCTCCTACGCCGCGCTGGCGACGCTGCGCGACCGGGTCCTGCCCGCCACCGTCGGCCGCGCGAGCGGGGTCAGCTACGCCGTCACCGGCAATACCGCGTCCCACCGGGACATGGCCGCGGCCCTGCACTCGCGGACACCGCTGGTGTTCATCGTGGTGGCCGGCCTGGCCCTGATCGTGCTGATGTGCGCCTTCCGCAGCCTCGCGATCCCGCTGGTCTCGATCGGCCTCAACCTGCTGTCGGTCGGCGCGGCCTACGGGCTGGTGACGCTGATCTTCCAGGATGGCCACCTGCAGGGCCCGCTCGGCTTTACCGCTTACGGCGCGATCATTCCGTGGGTTCCGCTGTTCTCCTTCGTCTTGCTGTTCGGACTGAGCATGGATTACCACGTCTTCATCCTCAGCCGGATCAGGGAACTGTGGTCGGGCGGGATGAGCTCCACTGATGCCGTCGTCAGCGGGATCGGCCGCAGTGCCGGGGTGGTGACCAGCGCGGCCGTGATCATGGTGGCGGTGTTCTCCATCTTCGCCACCCTGTCGGGGATCGACGTGAAGATGCTCGGCGTCGGCCTGGCGGCGGCCGTGCTGATCGATGCGACCGTGGTGCGCGGCATGATCCTGCCCGCGGCCCTCGCGGTGCTGGGCGAGCGGGCCTGGTACCTGCCGTCCTGGCTCGCCTGGCTCCCCGGCGAGCGCGCCGCCGACCGGACCGGCGAGCGCGCCGCCGGGGGGTCGGCGGGGGAGCGGGGGAGCGATCACCGCGGCCTGGGCCTGCCGGGCCGACCGCAGCCCGGCCTGGCCGGATCGGTGCTGGCCTCTCGTGCCGCGCCGGCGGCGGACACCGTCGGCAGCTAACGAGAATAGGTACATGTAACGGGGCGTGGGTGGCGCCCGGCTGGCAACCGGGCGCCACCGGTGGTTACCGCAGGCTGAGCCCCGGGCACCCGCCGCTGACCTCCGGGTTGGCCAGGACGGGGCTGGTGTTCGTGCCGCCAAACCGCGCCACGTCAGAAGACCCGTACTGGGCGTCCTTGCCGAAGGTCTGCTTGGTCACGCCGGGCAGGACGTTGCCGAAGTTCCAGACGCACGCACGGGACGGGGTGCGGACACCCTGCAGGTGCTGGGTGTTGTTGAGCGACCAGAACGGGTAGAAGTTCGAGCCCAGCGGCTTCACTACGCAGTTGGCGCCGGTGGTGGTGTTGCACAGGAACTCCGAGCCCGGTGCATCTGTCTCGAACTGAATCTTGGGATAGGTCTTCCCGGCCGCATCGAACGGGCCGATATACGCGAAGGATGTCGGGTGGTTCGCGCTCCCGTTTGGCCAGGCGGTGGGCTGATAGCCGGTGCCGTCGAAGTCCAGGTCGCCGTTCTGGAAGAAGTTGTCCTCGCAGCCGGAGACCGGGGCGTGCTCCTTCGTCGCCTTTCCGTTCATCATGACGACCCTGGTGCCCTTCTGGAAGCACTCGCCGTCGGAGAATTCGCAGAGCTGGCCGCTGCCGGCGTTATTGCTCGGGCAGGCCACCGGGCCCGTCGCTCCCTCCGTGCTGGCGTTCTGGCAGATGCCGGTATTCGCATCGCACGGGCCCTCGCCCGTGCCGCTGCTGCCCTCGGAGCCGCCCGCGCAGGTCTGGAACACGTTCGGGTCGGAGAACGCCCCGCCGAAATTGGTGATCGGCAGAGGGTTGCTCACGGAGCTGCAGGACTCGAAGTGGCCGATCTCCTGCTGCATGAGGACGCCGCCCTCGAGCGCGGCCCAGGGCACCTGGTTCTGCTGGCTGGCGGTGCTGTACTCCGCGTGGAAGGTGTGCGGCGTGCCCGCGCAGGTCTGGTAGTTGGTGTTCATGAACCCGTTGGCGGCACTGGCGACCATGAAGCCGCTCCGACCCGTGGTCAGGTCCGTGATCCTGGTGGTGAACCCACTGGCCGGGTCGCTGATGGATACCTTGAGCACGTCGCCGGGGTTCATCTCGAGCGTGTGCGCGTTCGGGGTGTCGGTCGCGAGATCGGCCAGTTGCGGGCTCGGCGGCCCGGCGGGCACGCCGTTGGTCTGCAGGTAGGCGAAGTTAACGGGCTCCTCGCAGGCCGCGTTGAGGTTCGCGAAGTTGAACTGGGCTTCCAGGCTGTCGATGGTCACGGCCGCGCACCAGCGCGTTCGGGTGCAGCTGATGTTGTCCGTGAACGGCGCAAAACCGGGCGGGTACAGCTGCAGTTCCATGAACGCTGAGCCGGCGGCGTTCGGGTCGCTGATCGATCCCGAGTTGCTGTCGCTGTCTGGCGTGCAGGGATTCTGCGGATAGGAATTCGGGTCGCACATCGGCAGCCCGAACCACGGCGCGACGCTGAGCTCGCTGTAGTCCGTCACGCTCCCGCTGGCGGTTGGCTGCCGGCGCGGGTCGACGGGCAGCTTCGTGAGGTAGGTCATCGTGTTGCCCGACCCGGCCGCGTGGGAGATGAACTTGACGCTGGGCTCGTCGTGGCCGATGTAGTGGCCGTTGTCCTTGAAGCGGTAACCGCGCAGGTACTTCTTCCCGTCGTAGGTCCAGCTGTGCAGCAGCATCGGGTCGGTGCAGTGCATCTTCCCGCCCAGGTTGAGCGGCCGGTACTTGGTGCTGTACCCGTTGCAGTCCAGGTTGTTGACCGCATGCGGCTGCACCGGGGCGGCCGCCGTGGCCGCCTGGCTCGACGCGGTCATGCCAATGCTGGCCAGCGCCATAATGGGCGCTACCACTAGTGCCCAAGCCGACCGGCGTTTCACTGATCTCCACTTATCCATGCGCGCTCACTTTCGTAACCGCCTGCGGTAGGGAGCAGGATTCCGCGACGCCATTGCGTGGCCCCCCTTTATCGGCAAGGCACAATGACCCGCTCGCGGAACGTAACAAGCAGACCGATCATGGTCAAGGCCCGAGCCTCGATTGACGTGCAAAGGTTTTGTTACGCCGCGGTCGCGCGGCTTCAGGGCACGAGGCCTGAGGGCCCCGTCGGGACGACATGGGCCAAGCCGATCACCGCGGCAGGGAGGCCACGGCCTCGACGAGGCCGGCGCCGAAGGTGATGTTGCCTGCGAGCCGCGGCACCAGATCCTGCACAATGAGCAGTTGTCGATTGTCGGCTAACGTCACTAGAAGCTGCTGCCACGGCGGCTGGCCAGAGGTGACAGGGCGGAGTCATGGATGACAGGGCGGAGTCACGGATGACAGGGCGACGGGCGGCTGAGTCGCCAGCGGGTGTGTTCACCGGGGTCGGGGTAGCCCTGCTCACCCTCCTGACCGGCGACGGCGACGTCGATACCCGGGCCACCGGGGCCCTGGCCGCCGATCTGGTCGGCCGCGGCGTACGCGCCGTGCTGGCCTGCGGCACGACGGGCGAGCCGGCCACGCTGACCGATGCCGAGCGGCGCGCGGTCATCAGCGCCGTGCGCGCGGCGGTGCCGCCGGAGATCCCGGTGCTCGCCGGGACCGGCGCCACCAGCGCGGAGCGGGCCGCGCAGCTCACCGCCGAGGCCGTCGAGGCCGGGGCGGAGGCGATCCTGGCCTGGCCGCCGCCGGGCTGCGAGGATCTGCCGGGGTACTTCGCGGCGGTCAGCGCGGCGGCCCAGGGCCGTCCCGTCCTCGCCTACCACATTCCGTGGGTATCCGCTCCGGGCGTCCCGGTCGAGGCGCTGGACAGCCTTCCGGTCGTCGGGATCAAGGACTCCTCCGGGGATCCAGACCGGCTGATCGAGGAGATCGCGTACTACCGCGGCGCGACCTACACCGGGTCGTCCGCGCTGCTGGCCATGGCCGGGCCGATGGGCGGCGCCGGGGCGATCCTGGCCGCCGCCAACGTCGAGCCAGAACTATGCTGCGCGGCCCTCGCGGGAGACGGCGCCGCCCAGCGCGAGCTCGCCGAGGTCCACCTGGCCGGCCGGGCGGGCGGCCCGCCCGCGCTCAAGCGCATCCTGGCGGAGCGGCACGGCTCCTGCGCGCTGAGCCGGGCCAGCTGACCATGGCGGTGGCGTCGAGGCGGACGAGCCGGGCCGGCGGGCAATCGGCCGGAAGGAAGCGGGCATGACCGGGCTGCTGCGCGGGATCGCCGTGCCGAACTTCGCTGACGATCCGGCCGAGCTCATCGAGCTGGGCGTGGCCGCCGAGCGGGCGGGCTTCGATGGCTTCTTCGTCTGGGATCACATCGTTTTCGCGGATAGCGGTAACGGCCCGCCCGTCGCCGATCCCTGGCTAGTACTGGCCGTCGTGGCCGCCCGGACCTCCCGGATCAAGCTGGGCACCATGATCACGCCGGTGCCCCGGCGCCGGCCCTGGCAGCTGGCCAGGCAGACGGCCACGCTCGACGTGCTCAGCGGGGGACGGCTGATTCTCGGGGTGGGCATCGGCTCGCCGGCCTACGGCGATTTCGGCATCTTCCACGAGCTGGCCGGCGACCGTGTCCGCGCCGACCTGCTCGACGAGGGCCTGGCCGTCCTGGCGGGACTGTGGACGGGAGAGCGGTTCTCTTACGCCGGCGAGCACTTCACCGTCGAGCCGGTGCGGTTCCGGCCGCGGCCGGTGCAGCAGCCGCGGATCCCGGTCTGGGTCGGCGGGGTGCTGCCCGGCACCCGGCCCGTTGACCGCGCGTCCCGGTGGGACGGGATGGTGCCGATCCGGTACGCCGACGGCAAGCTCGCGCGGGTGTCCGCGGCCGACATCGCGGAGGTTCGCGCCCGGATCGGCGCGAACCGCGGCGCGGCGGACGGAGTCGACCTGGTGGTGTGGGCGGAGATCGCCGCGGATCCCGCCGCCGTGCCGCAGATCGCCGGGCCCTACCAGGAAGCGGGTGCCACCTGGTGGCTCGAGTCGGCCCGGCCGGACGGCCCGGACGGCGGGGGCTGGTGGGACGGCGCCCGGCAGCGGGTCGCCGCCGGGGTCTGACGAGTCCGGCGGCGGACGTCTGGCGGCTGGCGGGTTACGTCCCGCTGACGCTGTACAGCCGGAGCACGATCGACTTGGTGGTCCACCTGCGCACCAGGTGCATCCGCCTGACCAGCGCGCTCTCCTTGCGGTAGAGGGCGGTGTCCGCCTTGGCCTGGCGCCTCCAGCGCACCGTCCACACGCGCTGCACCCCGGCGAACCTCCGCACCAGCATGGCCGGCGTTACCGGCTCGCCGGTCAGCGTGGCCGTGGCGACTGGTGACCTTAGCTGGCTGATGTTCCGCAGCTTGTCGAACGGCTCGGGATAGGTCAGGCCGGACACCCGGATGTCCCAGGGCATGTACAGCACCGCGTCGCCGGGCCGCTCGTACCGGGTGACCAGCGATGCCACCCTGGCGAGGTTGTCGGTGCGCGAGGACGTGTCCCGGGCGGTCCGCTGGGGCGCGATGACGGTGGCGGCCATGACCACCACCAGCAGCGCTGACGGCAGGATCGCGAGCGGCGGATAACGCCGGCCGGCCGAGGTCAGGGCGGCCAGCCGGGCCAGCCAGGCCAGGCCGCCCGCCAGGAGCAGGGCGATCGCCGGCGTGCAGTAGACGATGTATCGCTCGACGTAGATCGGGTCGAACTGGGACACCACGAGCAAGAAGATCGGCGCCAGCACGAGCCAGGGCACCGTGACCGCGGCCGGAACGCAGACCACCCGCTGGCGGCGGCTTACGTCAGCGGCGACGCCGGCGAGGACGAGCGCCGCCGCCAGCGGGATCAGGTACCTGGAGCCGGAGAAGTCGCCGATCAGGGTCACTATCGTCCCCTGGGTCGGCTTGGTCACCCAGTTGAGCTGCCCGGACTGCTGCACCGTGTAGAAAATCAGCGGGCCGGACGCCACGACCGCGGTCACCGCCGCGACGAGCCAGCGGCGGGTGGCGGCCCGCAGTTGCGCGCGGGCCTGCTCGGTGTCGGGTATCCGGGCGCGCATGATGAGCAGGCTGGCCCCGTGCGCCGCCAGCAGGAGCACCGCGGCCAGGTTGAGCAGGTTCATGACCAGGATGACCGCGCCGTAGGCCGCCCACCACCACCGGCTCGGCTCGGTCATGCCGCGGACGAGCAGGTAGGTGGCGCCGACCGCGCAGAGGGTGGCCATGCTGTAGGGCCGGGCGTCCTGGGCGTACCACGTCGTGATCGGCAGCGCCACGAACAGCAGCCCGGCCAGCAGCCCGGTCGCGGCGGCAGCCGGCGCCGCGGCCGCTATCGCCAGCCGCCGTCCCAGGGCCGCGATCAGGCCAGCCGCGAGGCTGGTGGCGACAAGCGAGGGGATCCGGATCGACGTGGGCGAGTTGCCCAGCGCGCCCATCAGCACGTGCATGACGACGTAGTAGAGGCCGTGCACGGCATCCTGGTGGCGAAGCAGCGCGAGGATCTCGCCGACCGACCGCTGGGACACCTCGCGGGTGTAGCCCTCGTCGCGCCACAGCGACGCCCGGCCCAGCTGATAGCCGCCGACCAGCAATTCCGCCAGCACCGGCACGAGGATGGTCAGCCAGCTCATGGCGAGATGCCAGCGCTGCGTGCGAGATAGATCACGCCCGGCCGCGGTATCGGCCGGGCCGACGGATCCTCGCGATGCTGGCGCGGACAGGTTCGAGGTCGCCCAGCCCGTCATGAGCCCGCTGACGAGTAGGCAGCCATCGGTGCGACGCCAGGGCAGGGCACTTTTACTCCGTTCGCCGCCCTGGAGCAGGTCTTGCCGCTGCCAGGACGCCACGCGTAAGAGGATTGGGTTACAGGTACTGGTGGTATCAGTTTCTAATTGATCAATGGTTAATAGATCTTAAAGCACTTCCCAAGTCTCTTCCTCAATTTACGGCGTCGTAGCTTGCTCGCCCGCCCGCTCGCTGGATACCGGGAGTGGCAGGACGGGAGCGGCGAGGCGGGGTCCCTAGCCGGAGCGACCGGCAGGGCCGGCCGCCCCGGCTACCCAGGGCCGGGCTCGGTCAGGTCAGGGCGCGTCAGTACGACGGCCCTGACCTGGTCCCGGAGGTCCACAGCATCCTCGCCGCGGACCATGATCGGCGGCGAGGCCCCGCTCAGGCGGGCGTAGCACAGGCGGTCTACGCCGCGCCAGACTTCCCAGCGCGGGAACTCGGCCGCATGCGGCCACCAGTCGGGACTCTGATCGACCATGGTCTTACTATAGAGCATGTAGAGCTATCTATGCTTGCAAACCTCCATAGCTCTGAGAGCTAGCTGAGGTTTATGCAGCTAGGAGACTGTCTACGTTGATCACGTGCGAGAGATTGATCCACTCGGCCCGGACTTCGCCTACATACAGGTGGCGAATGACATCGCCGCGCGAATCGAGGTCGGCGAGATTACGCACAAGCTGCCGGCCGAGCGCGATCTGGCACAGGAGTACGGAGTCGCCTACCAGACAGTGCGGCATTCGATGAAGGTTCTGCGTGATCGCGGGCTCATCATTACCCGCCAGGGCCGCGGCACCTTCGTCGCTCCGGCGTCCCGGCGCGACAGCACCTGAATCAGGGCAGGGTCAGGATCTCGTAGCCATCGCTCGTGACCACCAGGGTGTGCTCGAACTGGGCCGTACGCTTGCGGTCGGCGGTCACCACTGTCCAGCCGTCGGGCCAGATCTCGTAGTCGATAGTGCCCAGCGTCAGCATCGGCTCGATGGTGAACGTCATCCCCGCTTCCATGGTGACGCTGACCTCCGGGTCGTCGAAGTGCGGGACCATCAGCCCGGAGTGGAAGGTGGTGCCGATTCCGTGCCCGGTGAAGTCGCGGACCACGCCGTAGCCGAACCGGCGCGCGTAGGACTCGATGACCCGGCCGACGGCGTTCAGCGGGCGGCCCGGCGCCACCGCCCGGATTCCGCGCATCATCGCCTCGCGGGTCCGCTCGACCAGCAGCCGGGACTCCTCGTCCACGTCGCCGGCCAGGAAGGTGGCGTTGGTGTCGCCGTGCACGCCGCCGATGTAGGCGGTGATGTCGACATTGATGATGTCGCCGTCGGCGATGACGGTGTCGTCGGGGATGCCGTGGCAGATGACCTCGTTGAGCGAGGTGCACAGGGACTTGGGGTAGCCGCGGTAGCCCAGGGTGCTCGGGTACGCGCCGTGGTCGCAGATGAACTCGTGACCGACCCGGTCCAGTTCGTCGGTGGTGACGCCGGGCGCGACGCGGCTGCCCACTTCCGCCAGCGCCTGGGCCGCGATCCGGCTGGCAACACGCATCCGCTCGATCGTCTCGGCGTCCTTGACCTCTGGCTCGCCGGTTCGCGGATACCGTTTCCCGACGTACTCGGGACGGATGATGCCCGCGGGGACCTGGCGCATCGGGGAAAGCCTGCCGGGCTGGAGCGTCGTGGCCATGATCTGGGAGTCTAGTAGTCATGGAAGGTGAACAGAACTGGTACTTCTGCCTCGTACACCACACCGTGGAGCCGGAGGACGGCTGCGCGGGGAAGGACCGCCTGGGCCCGTATCCGACCAGAGAAGCGGCGGCGCGCGCGCTGGAGACCGTGGCCGAACGCAACAGGGAGTGGGACGCTCAGGACCGCTGAGCGGCTGCCCCGCGCCAGGGCCGGCGGCCGCCGCGACGACGGGCCGCCGCCCGGGCGCCGCTGCCGGGTATCGTTAAGTCCGGCGGCGGAGCCAGCCGGAAGGGGCGTGCGGTGACAGGGCAGCACTCGGGGGAGGAGCTGCCGGCGACTGCCGAGGCCCGGATGGCCGAGATCCGCCGCAGCGGCACCTGGAGCTCGGCGCTGAGCGCCGATGAGTTCGCCGCGATCAAGAGCACGGGCTTTGAGCCGGCCGGGCAGGTATTCGGCGCGGCCGTCTACAACATCGGCTACACCGGCGGCTATAACTGCCCCGGAGCCTGGGCCGGCTACGGCGGGTTCCTGGCGCCCGTCCGCGGGGCCACCGCGGTGTCGGGCCGTTCCTCGGTGGGCTCGTATGGCCCGATGGTGGCCACCCTTTACGAGGCGCGCCGGAAGGCCATCGGCCGGATGGAGGCCGAGTGCCAGGAGCTAGGCGGCCACGGCGTCGTCGGCGTCCGGCTGACGATCGGCTCCTTCCCGGCGGGCGGGCTGGAGTTCAAGGCCATCGGGACGGCCGTGCGGGCCCCCGGCGAGGCGCCGCTTGGCCGGCCGTTCACCTCGGACCTGTCCGGCCAGGATTTTGCCAAGCTGGCCCTGGCCGGCTGGGTGCCGGCCGGCCTGGTGCTGGGCATCTCCATCGGGTCCCGGCACGACGACTGGCTGACCATCACCCAGACACGCTGGTCGGGCGGCAACACCGAGGTGAGCGGCTATACCGACCTGGTCAACCAGACCCGGCACGACGCGCGGAGCCAGCTGGAGCGCGACGTGACGCGGCACGGCGCGGGCGGCGTGGTCGTGCAGGAGATGACTGTGCGGGTCCGGGAGCGTGAGTGCCCCATGCAGGAGGGACGCCGGGATCACATCGTCGAGGCGACGATCATCGGGACGGCGATCACCAGGTTCGCCGAGGGCAGGCGCTCGCAGGCCGCCCCGCTGGCGATCATGTCCCTCGACCCGCAGCGCCGCCAGGCGGCGCGGGTGCGGCTAGGACCATAGGGATGGGCAGCGTGTCTGCTCAGCGGGCAACGATAGGAGCGCGATGACAGACCAGCAGCAGTCGCCCGGGATTGCCCCCTCGGCCCAGCAGGGCGGCGACATGGGAGCGCTGGGCGTCCCCCGGGATGCGATCCGCCGACTCGCGGAGCTGCGGCCGGGCCAGCCGGGCGGCATCTTTACCTCGGACTTGTCCGTTAATGAGTTCCTGCTGGTTCGGGAGGTCGGGTTCCGCCCGCTCGGGCTCGTGCTGGGCAGCTCGATCTACCACGTCGGCCTGCAGGTCGCCCGGTGGGGCAAGAGCCAGGAGCTCGACGTGCTGTCGCAGGCCATGTACCACGCGCGCGAGCTGGCGATGACCCGGATGGAGGCCGAGGCCGAGGCGCTCGGCGCCGACGGGGTGGTGGGCGTCCGCCTGGACGTCGAGATGAAGGAGTTCGGCGCCGACATCGCCGAGTTCATCGCGGTCGGCACCGCCGTCAAGGCGGAGCCGGGCGCCGGCGGCGGGGGAGTGACGAACTGGCGCAACAACAAGGGTGTCCCCTTCACCTCCGACCTTTCCGGGCAGGATTTCTGGACCCTGATCCGGGCCGGCTACGCGCCGCTCGGCATGACGATGGGCACGTGCGTCTACCACATCGCGCACCAGCGGCTCGGCAGCAAGATGGGGAACATCGGGCGCAACGTCGAGATCGAGCAGTTCACCCAGGCGCTCTACGACGCGCGGGAGCTGGCCATGGCCCGGATGCAGGCCGAGGCCGAGGAACTCAAGGCGGAGGGAATCGTCGGGGTCCAGCTACGGCAGCACAGCCACACCTGGGGATCGCACACGACTGAGTTCTTCGCGATCGGGACGGCGGTCCGGCCGCTGCGCGACGATCACGTGATCCAGACCCCGACGATGGTGCTGAGCCTCGACTCCTGACTCAGGTTGCTAGCTCAGCTGCTGACCTCGGAATGGCAGGCGGGCTCGTGGTTGCCGGGCTCGTGGTTGCTGGGCTCGTGGTTGCCGGGCTCGTGATACTTGGCGCGGTGCTGGACCGCCCGGCGCGGCCGGTTCGTGATGACGACCTGCACCGCCTGATTCGCGAGAAAGCTGCCGATCAGGCGGTCTGAGTCCACCGTCCACACCATCACGCCGATCCCGTTGCGCTGGCAGGCCCGCAGCACGCCCAGGCGGGCAATGTGGTAGTGGACCGCGACCCAGTCCGCTCCGCAGCCGCGGATGCGTGACAGCGGTGACAGTTCGCTGGCGCGCACGCGCAATCGCCGGGTCCGGGGGACCTCCCGCAGGTCACGGCCGAGCGAGAGCGCCGTCCTGACCTCGGGAAAAGACTGCTTGATGGTGACAATCGAGGCATCCTCCAGCGTGGTCGCGACGAAGTTCGCGGGGCCGAAGGTCGCCAGGGCCAGCTCGATGACCTCCGTCTCGTACCCGGTCTCCTTGAGGTCGAGGTGGCCGTTCACCCGCCCCGCCAGCAGCCGCATCACATTCTCGACCAGGGGGACCTGGTAGCCGGCGGCCTGACACAGCTCGCCGTAGCGCAGATCCGACACGGGTCGGCGGGACTGGCCGGCCCGGCCGTCGTGATAGACCACCAGGGTCCTGTCCGCGGTCCGTCGGATATCGAACTCCACGTATTCGGCGCCGGTCGCCGCCGACTGCTCATACGCCTCGTAGGTCCCTGGTCGGGCCTGCTCAGATCCGCCCTGATGCGCCGAGATGTGCGCCCAGAGCGTGCCGGGCCCCCGGCTCCTCGACATTTGGATCCTTTCGTCTGCAGGTGATCCATGATGACGCACACTGCAGCATGCCATTGCCCGCGATCCGGCCGCCGACCATCTGCCGACACGCACGTGAATTGCCTCGCCGCGGCGGCCTGACGCCGCCGCGGCGACTCCGGCGCCTCCGGCGCCCCCCGGAACCCTGGGCGCTAGTCGGATGGATCGGCCGGGGGGCCGCTCACCGCGTCGAGCAGCTGAGCCAGCCGGCTGCGCAGGGATGCCGCGCCCTGGCCAGCCTCCTGCCGCGAGGCGGCCGGGCGGTCGCTCGCGCGGTGACTGCCCCGGCGCGGCGCGCGCGGTCGGTACGGCTCGCCCGCCGCCGCGCTCACCAGGTGCTGGGCGGCGTCGAATGACAGCGGCGAGGTGCCCTCGGGTACGGCGAGCGCCTCGTGGGCGAGCGCGCCGAGCTCAGGATCGCCGCGGTCGAGCGCCAGGATGGTCGCGCCGATACGGCGGGCGTCGTCGACGCGCTCCAGCAGCTCCGCCGGCGCCGCCTGCGGGCTGACCACCAGCAGCGTCTCCTGGCGGGTCGCCGCCTCCAGCCGCTCGATGCCCACCCGCAGGTGCGGCGGCGCGCCCGCCGGGTGCGACCAGCGGATCAGGGTGGGCGCGAGCTCGGGGATCTCCGCTAATCTGCTCTCGTCGGCGAGATGCGCGGTCATGTGCCAGGGCTCGTCCTGCGGCGTCCCGACTATCAGCAGCCCCTGCGGCGTCCGCGAATAATCGCGCAGGGCCCGCGCGAAGGACCTGGTCCGGTCGAGCCAGCCGGTCGGCGCCAGCAGAACGCGCAGGGCCGCGACCTGATCGGCGTTCATGCCCCCATCGTGCCCGACCGGCTGGGGGCCCGCACGCCATTCGTGACTATTTGACTACGGCACGCCGGCGGCGACCCCCGCCGCCTGCGCCGCGCCCGCGGAAAACCATCAGTAGTCCGGCCGAGCCGACGGGTGCCCGGCACTGGGCTCACGGGGGCTCTGGCAAGATCGTGACATGCCCGCCACGCAGAACGCGCCCGCAGCCGATACCGACCTTTCCGCGCTCGTGATCGGGGTGCTGGGCGGCACCGGCGATCAGGGTCGCGGCCTGGCCCGGAGGCTGGCCCTGGCCGGCCAGAAGGTGATCATCGGGTCGCGGGACGCCGGCCGCGCCGCCGCGGCGGCCGCCACCGTGGGCACCGCGCCGCAGGTCACGGGCGCGTCGAATGAGGATGCCGCGGCCGCCGCGGACGTGGTGATCGTGGCCGTGCCCTGGGACGGGCACCGGGATCTGCTGGCCAGCCTGGCGGGGCGGCTGGCCGGGAAGATCGTGATCGACTGCGTGAACCCGCTGGGGTTCGACAATCGCGGCGCGTACCCGATTGCGGTGCCCGAGGGTAGCGCCGCGCAGCAGGCGGCGGCGGTCCTGCCCGGCAGCAGGGTCGTGGGCGCGTTCCATCACGTCTCGGCGGTGCTGCTGCTCGACCCGGACGTCGCCGAGCTGGACCTGGACATCCTCGTGCTCGGCGACGATCGGGAGGCGACCGACCTGGTGCAGGCGCTGGCCGGCCTGCTGCCGGGCGTCCGCGGGGTGTACGCGGGCCGGCTGCGCAACTGCGGCCAGGTCGAGGCACTGACGGCCAACCTGGTGTCGGTGAACCGCCGCTACAAGGCCCACGCCGGCCTGCGCATCACCGACATCTGAGCGGGATGCCGTCCGGGCCAGCCGGCGCCTGGCCGCCGACGGCTGCCGGAATCGCCTCACCCGACGCGGATCCTGCGGGTCGAACAGGGCCAGCACGACGCTGGCATCGAGGACTACCGTTCCCATTCGTCCCGCAATGCCGGCAAGTCGGTTTCGGCAGCCAGGCCGGGCGCGGAGCCGATAAGGGCTTCAAGCGGGTCATGGACCACCGTCAGGATCAGCCGCCCCCCGGCCGTCGGCCCTGACCCGGAACTCGTCGCCCGGCGCGACCTGCGCTTCGTTGAGGGCATCGACCGGAATGGTGCCTGGTGCTTGCTGGACACCCGGGTGGTTCCCCGCCGACGCTTTACTTTTCGCACCATGAGTAAAGGATAAGTGCGCCGGTTGCCGACGTGCCACCGACGCCTTAAACGTGGATGCCTGGTTGGTAGCACCAGGGTGTTACCACCCAGACATCCAGGATGAGCCAGCCCCGGCGGGCTGGGTCAGCGGTAGGAGTGCGCCGCGTCGGGGAAGGTGCCCGCCGTCACTTCCGCGGCGAAGGACTGGGCGGCGTCGCGGAGGACCGCGCCGACGTCGGCGTAGCGCTTGACGAACTTGGCGGTGTGCGGTGACAGGCCGGCCAGGTCCTGCCACACTAGGACCTGCGCGTCGCAGTCCGGCCCGGCGCCGATCCCGATCGTGGGAACGTCGAGGGTGGCGGTCACCTGAGCGGCCAGCTCGGCTGGCACGCACTCCAGCACGACGGCGAAGGCGCCCGCCGCCTGCACCGCCTTGGCGTCCCGCAGCAGCTGCTCGCCGTCTTGGCCGCGGCCCTGCACCTTGTACCCGCCGAAGGCGTTGACCGACTGCGGGGTCAGCCCCAGGTGACCCATCACGGGAATGCCGGCGGCCACGAGATCCTCGACCTGCGCCACGACCCGGCTACCGCCCTCCAGCTTCACGGCGTGCGCGCCGGCCTCCTTCAGGAACCGGGTCGCGGCGGCCAGGGCGGCCTGCGGCGAGGCCTGGTAGGAGCCGAACGGCAGGTCCGCCACGACCATGGCGCGGCGGGTACCGCGGACCACGGCGGCGGTCAGCGGGATCAGGTCGTCGACCGTGACCGGGATCGTGCTGTCGTGGCCGAACACCACCATGGCGGCGGAGTCGCCGACCAGCAGCACGGGGATTCCCGCGTCATCGAACACCCGCGCGGTCAGCGCGTCGTAGGCGGTGAGCATCGGCCAGCGCTCGCCGCGGTGCTTGGCCGCCGCGACGTCCCTGACTGTGACCCGCCGCGGGGCGGTCCCCCCGTAGAGCGGCTCTGAGGTTCCGGTCCGCGTAGCTGTCGCGGCCTGCCCAGGATCAGCCTGAAATGCGGTCATTGCAAGCCTCCGAGGTCTCGAGTCGCCCCTGTGGCGTACCCGGACTCCCTGATCATGACATAGCGAGCCCGCCATGGGCAGGCCGGCGACGGGCGGAGTTGCGAAGGCTGCTTGCAAAAGGCCCGTGTTGCGATACGGTGTGGTTTCGTATTGTAAGTCGGCGTCCGGCACCACAGGAGAAGGACAGCATGGGTTCTCAGGCGGCGCCCGACCCGGCGGGGCTCAGTCCGGGCGGGCTCAGCCCGGCCGTAGAGAGCCGCCGGTGGATCATCCTCAGCGTCATGATCATCAGCCTGGCCGCGATCGTCTTGGATAACACGGTCCTCAACATCGCGCTCAAGACGATCTCGGAGCCGGTGGCCGGCCTGGGCGCGAGCCAGAGCCAGCTGGAATGGGCCATCAACTCCTACACGCTGGTGTTCGCCGGGCTGCTGTTCACCTTCGGCGTGGTAGGCGACCGGATCGGCCGCCGCAAGATGCTCGTGATCGGCATGGCGATGTTCGGCATCGCGTCCCTGGTGTCGTCCTACGCCCAGACCCCCGATGAGCTGATCTGGGCCCGGGCCGCGATGGGCCTGGGCGGCGCGGCCGTGATGCCGCAGACGCTGTCGATCATCACGACCGTGTTCGAGCCGCGGGAGCGGGCCAAGGCCATCGGCATCTGGGCCTCGGCCGTGGGCGTGGCCATCGCGATCGGGCCGATCGCCGGCGGCCTGCTGCTCGACCACTTCTGGTGGGGCTCGGTCTTCCTGATCAACGTGCCGCTCACCGCCGCCGGCATTCTCGCGATCGTGTTCCTGGTGCCGGAGTCGAGGAGCGCGGTTCCGGGCCGCGTCGACTACCTCGGCGTCCTGCTGTCCATCGCCGGGCTCGTCCTGCTCATCTACGGCATCATCCAGGGTGGTGATACTGGGTCGTGGCTGGCCGCCGGGGTGCTCGGCCCGATCGCGGGCGGACTCGCCGTGCTTGGTGTTTTCACCTGGTATGAGACTAGAATCGCGAACCCGTCGCTCGACGTGCGGCTATTTCGCGACCCGCGGCTGTCATCCGCGACGGCGGCGATCATGCTGGCCTTCTTCTCGCTGTCGGGCGCCTTCTTCTTCACGAGCTTCTATACGCAGAACGTTCGCGGATACAGTCCGCTGTACGCCGGGTTGCTGACCATCCCGCTCGCGGCCGGCCAGCTGCTGTTCGCGCCGCGGACCGCGGCGCTGGTGCGCAGGTTCGGCGCCAAGGCGGTGGTGACCGCCGGCCTGCTGGTCGTGGCGGTCGCCCTGGTGGGTTATCGCCTGCTGGGCGTCAGCACGCCGGTCTGGCTGCTGGAGGTGGTGTTCCTGGTCCAGGGCGCGGGCATGGGCCTGGTGATGCCGACCGCCACCGAGGGCGTGATGTCCGTCGTGCCGCGCAATCGCGGCGGGGCCGGGTCGGCCATCACCAACACCTCCCGGCAGGTAGCCGTCGCGCTCGGCGTCGCGGTGCTGGGGTCGGTGGTCGCGCAGGCCTACCGGACCAGGCTGGCGCCGAACCTGGCGGTGCTGCCGCCCGCGCTGCGGGTGACGGCCACGCAGTCGGTCGCGCAGACGCAGATGATCGCGCAGCGGCTAGGTCATGCGGGCAGCGGGCTGCTGACCGCCGCGAACGCGTCGTTCGTGCACGCCATGCACCTGGCGTCGCTCATTTCCGTGGTCATCGCGGTCGCGGGCGCCGCGGCGACGGCGGCCTGGATGCCGGGGCGCGCGGCCGCCGGCCGCCTCGATCAGGGCAGCCCGCCGCCAGCCGATCCCGTGCTGGCCGGCCCGGCCGAGAACGTAGCAGGCTGACCGGCCATGGCCACCCCGACACCCGCTGGGCCGCCGAGTAGCGTTCCGGCGACCACGGGGCCGGCGACCACGGGGCCGGCCTCGGCGCGCGAGCCAAGGCGGCCGGGCCGGCCTCGCAGCGAGCAGGTCGACCAGGCGATCATTGACGCGACGCTGGAGGTCTTCGCCGAGTCAGGGCCCGAGGGACTGTGCATCGAGCAGGTCGCAGCCCGCGCCGGAGTGGGCAAGGCCACTATCTACCGGCGCTGGCCCGGCAAGGAGGAGCTGCTGCTCGACGCGATCGGGGCGCTGCGCACGCCGTTGCCGCAGCCGCTGGGCAGGTCGGTCCGGGCCGACCTGACGGCCCTGATCGAGGCCCTCTGCAAGGAGGCGGCCGACCCCCGCCGGGCTCGCCAGTTCGCGCTGCTGCACGGGGACGGCCTGAAGTACCCCAGGCTCCTGGCCCGGTACAACCAGATCGTCATGGAGCCGCGCCGTGAGCTGATCCGGTCGGTGCTGCGGCGCGGCGTCGCGACGGGCGAGCTGCGCGAGACCACGGACGTGGATGCCGCCATGTTCTTGCTGAGCGGCGCCGTGCTCGCCTGGAGCGGCCCCACCCGGGACCTGTCGGGCTCCCGTTACGCCCGCCGGGTCGTCGAGGAGCTGCTGCGCGGCCTCGCGGCGCGCTGATCCTAGGCTAGGAATGACACGGTTACGGCATCCGATCCATCAGGACTCGCGAGGAGAGGCACATGCGGCTTACCAAGCTTGGCCACGCCTGCGTCCGGCTCGAGAAGAACGGCGCGACCCTGGTCATCGACCCGGGCGTCTGGAGCGGGCCGGACCCGCTAACGGGAGCGCAGGCGGTGCTGGTCACGCACGAGCATGTTGATCACCTGGACGCTGGCGCGGTGCGCGCCGCGCTGACCGCCGACGCCGGCCTGGAACTGTGGGCGAACTCATCGGTAACGGCGCAGTTCGCCGACTTCGGCGGCCGGGTGCATGCGGTGGCGCACGGCGACGTGTTCACGGCGGCCGGGTTCGACGTGCACGTCTACGGACAGGAGCATGCCCTGGTCCTGCCGAGCGTGCCGATCATCCCCAACACGGGCTTCGCCGTCGACGGGGAGGTTTTCCACCCCGGTGACTCCTTCACCGTGCCGCAGGACCGGGTGCCGACGCTGCTATTGCCCGTCAGCGCGCCCTGGCTCAAGATCTCGGAGGTGGCCGCCTACGTCTACGAGGTCGCGCCCGAGCGCGGCTACGCCATCCACGACGCGATCCTGAGCCAGCAGGGCACCGGGCTGGTGTCGAACCTGTTCAAGATGATGGCCCGGCCGGGCGACGGGCCGCTGACGCGGCTGGAGCCCGGCACCACCGTCGAGCTGTAGCCTGCGCCGGGGCGCCCCTGCGCCTATGAGCAGCCTGCCCTGACTGCGGCCTTGCAGGCGGGAGACCAGGTTGATGTGCAGCCTGTTACCGATTCGGGCTGTCTATCTGATCATCAGGGAGATCTGGACCTCTAGCGACTCTGTCCTGGTGAGCGACGGCCCGCAGGGACTCGGCGGCCTGGCGCAGGTCGTCACCGCCGGCGGGGGCGGGAGACCGCTCGATGGCCGCCACCGTGGCGACCGCCGCGTCGCGCAGCCGCTCGAGATCGGCCCGCGCCGAGCTGACTCGTGCCTCTGCCCGTCCGGACTCCGCCTCCGCCCGCTCAGCCTTGATCTCGGCTCGCTCGGCGTCGGCCGCGGCCCGCTCGGCGCGGGCCCGCAGCTCGGCCCGGGTCTCCGCGACGGCCGCGGCCTGGGCCTCGAACGCGGCCCGCAGCTCCGCCCGGGCGGCCTCCGCGTCCTCGCGCACCTGGGCCACGCGCAGCTCCGCCGCCGCCCGGATCCGGTCCGCCTCGGCGCGGGCCGCCTGGACACCCCGCTGGGCGAGCGCGGCCTCCTGGGCGGCGGCCCGGGCCTGGGCACGCGCGGCCTCTGCGTCCCGGCGGGCGGCCTCAGCCTGGGCCTGCGCGTCATCGGCCTGCCGCCGCGCGTCTTCCGCGCGGCCCTGTGCGGCTGTCACCGCGTCGTCCCGCTCCCGAACCGCGGCGAGAACCAGTTCGCCAGCCCGGTGCTCCGCCTCGGCCGCCTCTCGCCGGGCTGCTTCCTGAGCGGCGGCCACCGCGTCGGCCGCCTCCCCGCGCGCCTGCCGCAGCGCGGCGTCGTGATCGGCGGTGCGCTGCTCTAGCTCGGCGCGGGCCGTGGCCGCCGCGTGCTCGGCCGCGAGCCGTGCGGTGATCGCCGCCGCGGCCTGCTCGTCGGCCTCCACCGCGGCGCTGCGCGCCTCCTCTGCGTCGGCCTCGGCCCGCCGTCGACGCTGAGCCTGCCGGGCCGCGTCGGCCCTGGCCTTCGCGACCTGCTCGGCCGCCTCCGCCTGGACCGCATTGATCTGGGCCGCGGCTGCCCCGGGATCGGCCGCGCGCTCGAGCTGGACGGCCAGTTCCGCCAGCCTGCCCGTCAGGGCGGCGATGTCAGCGCGGATGCCGGCGCGCAGCTCCGCGGCCCGGGCGGTGGCCGCCGACACCGGCCGGGCCGGGTCCTGCGCCGCGGGGCTGCCGCCGTCCTGGCGTGTCAGCGCCTGGCGCGCCAGCTCCTGACGGCGCCGGAACGCCGTCAGCGCGGTATGCGGCCTGCCGGTCGCGTGGTCGGGCAGTCCGCAGTACTTAGGCTTCGCGCCGGCGCCTTCCTCGGCCGGCCGCGGCTCGCGCTCGCAGCCGGGATACGAGCAGCCGCTCGCCGCGCGTTCCTCCTCCGCGAGCGCCAGGTCGGTCATCGTCGGCCGCCGCGCGGTTTCTCCGGGCCGTTACTCAGGATCATGTCTCAGACGATAGCATAATTACGTCTCAGAATGATATGAAATGAAATCGTGAATGGATGGACATCGGACTGCGGAAGTACCTAGATAATCCCGCTTATGTAGGTGTTAGCCTGCTGGCATGACAAGCCTGCTCCCCGCCGCTGGCGGCACCGCCGAGGCAACCGCCGCGGGCGCCGCGGGCGCCTCGGATGGCGCGGATGGCGCGGATGACCTGCGGACGCTGGTGCTGGGCTGGCTGGCCACCAAGCGGTCGGTCCACACGCGCCGCGCCTACGCCAGCGACCTGGCCGAGTGGCTGACCTGGTGTGATTCCCGCGGTGCCGGCCCGCTCGCGGCCACCGAGGCGCTGGCCGCGGGGTGGGCGCGGCACCTGGAGGCCCGCGGCCTGGCCGCCTCGACGGTCGCGCGGCGGCTGTCGTGCGTGTCGAGCTGGTATTCCTGGCTCGTGCGCGGCGGCCACTCCGCCGGGAACCCGGCCGCCTACCTCGCCCGGCCCGACGTGGACCGCGACACCTCGACCACGCCGGGGCTGACCCGCGACCAGGCGCTCGCGCTGATCGCGGCCGCCGACCAGGCGCGCGGGCCGCAGGCGGCCCGGACATCGGCGCTGATCGCGGTCCTGCTGCTCACCGGCGCCCGGGTCAGCGAGCTGACCGGCGCCGACCTCGAAGACCTCGGAACGGACCGGGGCCACCGCGTCCTGCGGGTCACCCGCAAGGGCGGCCGGCGGCAGGCGCTGGGCGTTCCGGCGCCCGCCGTCAAGCGCCTGGACGCCTATCTGGCGGCCCGCGGTGACCTGGCCAGCCTGCCGGCCGTGCCGGGCCAGCCCGGGACGGCGCGGGCGCGGCGGGCGCTGTTCGCCACGCAGGCCGGGGCCCGGCTGTTCCCCGCCGACGTCTGGCACCTGATCCGGCGGCTCGGCCAGTCGGCCGGGCTGCCCGGCGACCTGGTGAGCCGCCTCGGCCCGCACGCGATGCGCCATTCCTTCGCCACGCTGTACCTGGACGCCGGCGGATCGCTGCGCGACCTGCAGGACGCCATGGGCCACGCCGACCCCCGCACCACCCGTCGCTATGACCGCGCCCGGTACAGCCTGGACCGGTCCCCGGGTTACGTGCTGGCCGGCTACCTGGCCGCCGGCGATCCCGGCCAGGCGCCCTGAGCCAGGGCGCGCCACCGAGCGGCATGGCCAGGGGAGCTCTCACGACTCGGCGCGTGGCTGCCTGCGCAGGCCGTCCATGACGAGGCTGAGTGAACGCGGCCAGGTTTTCCGGGGTCGGTTTGCGTCGTCGACGTACACACTCACGACGCAAGATCGCACACATCACGATTACGGCAGCGCGGCTCGCGGGCGGGCGATCGCCGTTGATCCCGGGATCGCCCTGCCCGGTGCCGGCCAGGCGTGGGAGCCGATTACTCGCGGCGGCTACGCTTTGGGCGCCTGCGAGATGCGCACCGTGTTGCCCGAGGGGTCCCGGAACGCGCAGTCGCGCGGGCCCCAGGGCTGGTCGATGGGCTCCTGCAGCACCTCGGCGCCGGAGGCCCGCACCTTCTCGAAGGTCGCGTCGAGATCGTCGGTGCGGAAGACGATCATCGGCAGGACTCCCTTGGTGAGCAGTTCCTGCAGGGCGTCGCCGTCGGCCTGGGGCCGGCCGGCGTGCGGCTCGGAGAGCACGATCTCAAGGTCTGACTGGGCCGTGCTGCCGAGGGTGACCCAGCGGAACCCGCCCGAGGCGACGTCGTTGCGCACCTCAAGGCCGAGCGCGTCGCGGTAGAAGGCGAGCGACTCGTCCAGGTCGTTGACGGTGATGTGGCAGTACTGGAGTGAGATGGTCATGGAGTCAACGCTAGACGGCGGCTGCGCGGGTCGCTTCTCCAATCCTGATCGGCTGGTCCCTGGTCGGC
>DATKRH010000192.1:0-16964 GCA_035532295.1 Streptosporangiaceae bacterium | reverse complement strand
CGCTGCGGCTCCGGCTGATAACCGTGTTGCGCGGCTCCCGGCACGACCGGCGCCGCGTGGCCGCCGCGGGCCACCGCGCGCTCCTGCTCGGCCCGCGTCTCCATGTGATGCGCGCCGAGCCGCGAGCCGATGGGGGTCACCGTCGCGGTGGCCGCACCTAGGCTGCTCAGCCGGCCGGCCGGCCAGTCGACCTGCGGCAGGCACAGGCGCCGGGCCAGGTCGTCGGCCGGGATGACCTGCCGGCGGCGCGGGTCGAAGACCCACTCCGCGATCTGCGGCCGGCCCTCGACGGTGAACTGCACCTGCACCTGCCAGTTGCCGTCGGTGCGCTTGCGAGAGTCCCAGGCCAGGGCATCGGCGGGCGCGCCCGCATCGGCGAGCCGCTCCAGGACGATCTCGCCCAGGCGGGGTCCCGGACCGGACTCGGTGTGCCCGCGCACGGTTGACCGCTGCGCCTCCTGGGCTCGGTACTCCCGTTCGGCGAGCACGGGACCCTCGAACCGGCGCACCCTCTCGATGGGGATACCGGCCGCATCGGCGATCTCGTCGGCGGTCTCGCCGGCCCGGATGCGGTCCTGGATCTCCTTAGGTCGCAACGGATTCTCCACTTCGATCTCGTACTGAGCGAGCCGGGAAAACTGGCCGCGAGCTACCGTTCTCAGCCGGTCGTCGATGGGCAACGAGAATCTTCCGCCCCGTCCAGGCACCGCGAGGACCGCATAAGTGCCGTCCTCGCTGACTGCGACGAGGCGCAGCTCCTGCATAGGCGTCCCTTCTGCGCTGCCCGGCCGCGCAGGGGCGGAACTCGGACCTCCCCTGGCACGAGTCTGCCGACACAGGGCCCGCCTGGCCAGCACCGCGCCCGGCATGTCCCGCTCGAGCCTGGTCGTATTTGCTCCAGCGGCCGGGCGAGCCGACCACTAGGACTGGTCAGGACAGTATTCAGCACGCGCAGCCCGAGCGCACCGAACGCCGGCAAACGCCGCGCCGGGCGGGCGATATTCTGGCCACAGAATGTTCGGTAACAGAAGTAATTCGGCTGGAGGAAGCACCTTGGGCGGCAGAGGCATGCTCGTGGAGGCGGCGCGGCCCGCGGCGGTGCGGCGCTACCCGCGGGCACCGTGGCTGGCGGTGGGCGTCGTCTGCTTCGGGGCGTTCATGGGCCAGCTGGACGCCAGCATCGTGACCCTCACCTTCCGGCCGATGGAGCACGAGTTCGGTGCCCCGCTGGCGGCCGTGCAGTGGGTGTCGCTCGGCTATCTGCTGGCCCTCGTCGCGCTGCTGGCCCCGGCCGGCGCGGTCGCCGACGCGGTCGGCCGCAAGCTGGTCTACGAGTACGGCTTCGTCGTCTTCACCGCCGGATCGGCCGCCTGCGCGCTGGCGCCGGGCCTGCGCATCCTGATCGCCTGCCGCGTCGTGCAGGCGGTCGGGGCCGCGATGCTGCAGGCCAACAGCGTGGCGCTCGTCACGACCAGCGTCCCGCGCGCCCGGATGCGCCTGGCGCTGAGCGTGCAGGCCGCGGCGCAGGCGATTGGCCTGGGCCTCGGCCCGACCCTCGGCGGCCTGCTCACCGACACGATCGGCTGGCGGGCCGTGTACTGGATCAACGTGCCGGTGGGCTGCGTGGCGGTGGTCGCCGCCCGCTTCCTGCTGCCGCGCACCCGCCACCTCAGCCGGGCCGAGGCCTTTGACTGGCCCGGCGCCGTGCTGCTGGCGCTCGCGACGACCGCGCTGCTGCTGGCGCTGTCGGCCGCGGCGGGGCTGGCGGTGCCCGGCTGGGCGATCGTTGCGCTGGCGGTCGTGGCGGCGGGCGCCGGGGTCGCCTTCGCGGCCCGCCAGGCGCGGGCCAGGTGCCCGCTGATCCCCGTCGCGCTGCTGCGCTCGGCCCGGGTGGCGCTCGGCCTGGCCGGCGCGCTGCTGGGCTACCTGGCGCTGTTCGGCCCCCTCGTGCTCATCCCGGTCGTGCTCGCCGGGTCCGGCGGGGAGCTGCGGGCGGGCCTGGTGCTCTCCGCGCTGCCGGCCGGCTTCGGGATCGCGGCGCTGGGCGGCGAGGCCCTGTTCCCCGGCTGGGTCAGCAACCGGGTGCGCGGCTGTCTCGGCGCCGGGACGTGCGCCGTCGCGCTGGCGATCCTGATCGCCCTGCCCAAGACGGTGGCCGCGGTCGTGCCCTGCCTCGCGCTGGCGGGCCTGGGCCTGGGGATCTTCGTCCCGGCTAATAACGCGGTCATCATGCGCAGCGCCGCGCCCAGGTCGGCGGCCGTGCTGGGCGGGCTGGTGAACATCGCCCGGGGCATCGGCACCACCCTGGGCATAGCCCTGGTCACCCTCGCGCTGCACGCTACGTCCGGGGGAGGCGCCGGCCCGGCCGCGGCGGGCGCGGCGGGGAGCCCGATGGGGGCCAGTGCCCGGCCGGACAGCACGCTCGCGCTCGCGGTGCTGGCGGTCGCGGCGGCGGCCGGCGCCGTCGTCGCGATGCTCATCAGGCCACTGCCGGCCGGCGGTGCCGATCCCGGCGATCCGGTCTCCGCTGGACCCGATGAGCCCGGGCGTGGTGAGGTGGGGCATGCCAGCGCGTTCAGCTGATCCGATCGATACCGCCGGGCGGGCCGACGATGACCCGTATGGCCTGGCGGTCGCCGATGTCGTCTCGCGCCTGCGGCGGGCGATGCGCCGAGCCGCCCGGGCTCAGGGCGGCGGCGGGCTGCCCGGCGGGCTGTCCGTCGCGCAACTGGAGTTCGTGTCGTGCCTGGCCGAGAATCCGGGGGCCCGGCCCGGCCAGCTGGCCCGGATGCTGCGGCTGGCCCCGAGCTCGGTGGCCACCCTGGTCAACGGCCTCGGCCGGGAGCAGCTCATCGAGCGCGTCGGCGGCGTAACCGACCGCCGTACCGCCGTGCTCAGCCTGACCCCGGCCGGCGCCCACGTGGTGACCAGCTGGCAGCAGGTGAACGCGCGCATCCTCACCATCGCGCTGGCGCAGCTGGGTCCGGCCAGCCGGGACACGCTGGCGCGGGCACTGCCGGCCCTGGACGAGCTCACCGGCGCGGTCGACGCGCTGGCCGACGCCGCGCTGGCCGACGCCGCGCTGGCCGACGCCGCAGAGGAGACCGGAGCCGAGGAGACGGCAGCCGAGGGCAAGGGGCGGCGAGGTGCCCGGTGACGAGGCTGCGAGCCCTTAGATGGCGAATCGGTAAACTCTCCTGACCGAAACTAGGCTCGCGGCCGAAGCCGTCGGCGGTGGGCAATAAACTCGCTGCCCATGCACATCGACGCGATATTCGGCGCCATCGGGCGATGGTCTGTGCGCCTTCGCTGGCTCGTCGTCCTGGTCTGGGTGGTCGGCGCGATCGCGGCAGTCACGCAACTACCGTCGCTGGGCAGCGTGACTCAGAGCAACAACTCCAAGTTCCTGCCCGCCAGCGCGCCGAGCCAGCACGCGATCGACCTGGCCGCCCCGTTCGGCAACGCGACCCTGGTCCCGATTCCCATCATCGCCGCGACCACCAGCGGGCCGCTGACCCCGGCCGACATCGCCGCGCTGACCAGGATGGGCACCAAGATCGCCGCCGATCCCAATATCAAGCAGGTCAAGGACGTCGGCCAGTCCGCCAACGGCCAGGCCGTGCAGCTGCTGGCCCTGGCCAGCGGCGCCAGCGGCGGCAACCAGAGTTACGCCCTGGACCTGGTGAACGGCCTGCGCGCGCGGATCGCCAGCTCCGGTCTGCCCGCCGGGCTGCGGGCGCACCTAGCGGGTGACACCGCCGTCCAGGTGGACGAGCAGAAGGCGTCCGGCAACACCGGCAATAAGGTGCAGGACCTTTCTCTGGTCTTCATCATCGTGCTGCTCGTGCTGATCTTCCGGTCGCTGACCCTCGCGATTACCACCGTGCTGCCCGCGCTGATGGCCGTGCTCATTTCCGGCCCGCTGGTGGCCGAGGCCGCCAAGCACGGGCTGCAGGTATCGCCGCTGGCCCAGTTCCTGCTGATCGTCCTGGTACTGGGCGCCGGAACCGACTACGGGCTGTTCCTGGTCTTCCGGACCCGGGAGGAACTGCGGGCGGCCGGCCATGACGTGACGGGGATGGCCGGCGCGCCGGAGCGCGGGCTGCTGGGTACCGTGCTGTCCGACCTGGCCCGGCCCCGGCCAGCCGCGCGGACCGCGCTCGTCGAGGCGGTCACCCGGGTGGGCGAGTCGATTACCTTCTCGGCCGCCACGGTCATCGCAGCGGTGCTGACCCTGCTGGCGGCCAGCTTCCCGTTCTACTCCAACCTCGGCATCCCGTTTGCCATTGCCATCGGAGTCGTCCTGCTGGCGGGACTGACGCTGCTGCCCGCGCTGCTGTCGGTCCGGCTGTCGCTGCTGGCGGTGAAGCGGACGATCTTCAAGGGGATCTTCCGCCGGCCCAAGCTGCTCCCCTGGAGCATCCAGGGCAGCGGCGGAGCCGGGGTCTGGGGCCGGGTGGCGGGCCGCATCGTGCGCCGTCCCGGGCTGACGCTGCTCGTGGGCGTGGTGGCGTTTGGCGCCGTGGCCCTCGGTGTCCTCGGCTACGCGGCGGCCGGCTTCGGCGGCACCACGGCCCCGCCCGCCGGCAGCGACTCCGCGGCCGGCACGGCGCTGCTGACCAAGTACTTCCCCGAATCCGCCGCCAACCCGACCACGCCCATCTTCCGGTTCAGCCAGCCGGTCTGGGCCCACCCGCAGGAACTGGCCAAGGCCACCAGCGAGATGAAGGCCAGCAGCCTGTTCACCCAGGTATCCGGCCCGCTGAACCCGGCGGGCGCGGTGCTGCCGCCCGCCGTCTTTGCCCAGCTGCGCGCGACGCTCGGCCCGGCCAGGGCCCTGCCGCCCATCCAGCCCGCCGGCAGCAAGGTGCCGCCGGTCGAGTACCAGGTCTACCGGGCCAGCTCGAACTTCATCAGCGCTGACGGGCGGACGGTGCAGTTCTCCGTAGGACTGCAGGCCGGCGATCCCGGCAGCACTCCGGCCCTGCATGCCGTGCCGGCGATCCGGGCCGAGATCACGAAGGTCGCCGCGTCGGTCGGCGCTGCCGACTCGGCCGTCGGCGGCGAGGCGCCGGCCCTGTATGACATCAGCGCGGTGTCCAACAGCGACCTCACCCGGATCATCCCGATCGCGATCGTGGCCATCGGCATCCTGCTGGCGCTCGTGCTGCGCAGCCTGGTGGCGCCGCTCTACCTGATCGCCTCGGTCGGGCTGTCCTACCTGGCCGCGCTCGGGCTCTGCGTGCTGCTGTTCATCGAGATCGGCGGGGACAAGGGGATCGTCTTCTTCCTGCCCTTCCTGATGTTCATCTTCCTGCTAGCACTCGGCGAGGATTACAACATCCTGGTCATGACGCGGATCAGGGAGGAGGCGCACAAGCTGCCGCTGCGCGAGGCGGTCACCCGGGCGATCGGCGTGACCGGCACGACGGTGACCTCAGCCGGACTGGTGCTGGCCGGCACCTTCGTGGTGTTCGGCATCGTGGCGGGCGGGGGCGCGGGCGGCAGCCAGTTCCGTGACATCGCCCTCGGTCTGGCGCTCGGCATCCTGATGGACACCTTCCTGGTCCGCACGCTGCTGGTGCCCTCGACCGTGGTGCTACTCGGCAGATGGAACTGGTGGCCGTCCAGGCTGACCATGGACCAGCCGGAGCCGCCGGACCTGTCATCCGGGCCGACCGGATCGTCGCGGGGGTCATCCGCCGCCGCGCCCGTCGTGTCCGTGGTCCAGCCCGAGCAGTCCTGACTAGTGGCCGCAGGCCAGGCATGCCGCTGATCAGCGTCATCATCCCGGTCCACAACGTCGAGCAGTACCTGCGCGAGTGCCTGGACTCGGTGCTCGGGCAGCCCGTCGGCAGCATCGAGGTGATCGCGGTCGATGATGCGTCGGCGGACGGCAGCGGCGCGCTGCTGGACGACCGGGCGGCGTCCGACCCGCGGTTGCGTGTCGTGCACCTGGAGTCCAACGTCGGCCAGGGCCACGCGCGCAATACCGGCCTGGCGATGGCGTCGGGCGAGTATGTCTGGTTCGTCGACGGGGATGACCGGCTCGAGGACGGAGCGCTGGCGGCGGTCGAGGCCCGTCTGACGGCGCCGGGCGGCCGACCCGACGTGCTGCTGATCGACTGGGTGAGCCGTTATCCCGACGGCCGGACCGAGCCGAGTCCCGGCCGCGGCCTGCTGGCTCGGGTGCCGGCCGAGGGCTGCACGCTGGCCCAGTTGCCGCGGCTGATCGACCTGACCATGACGTCGTGGAGCAAGCTGCTGCGGCGCGGCTTCCTGGACAAGCTGGGCGTGACCTTCGCGGCCGGCGTCCACGAGGACATCCTCGTGACCTGCGCTGCCCTGCTCGCGGCGGACTCGATCGCGGCCGTGGACCAGGTCTGCTACGGCTACCGGCGGGACCGGCGGGGTTCCGCCATGGCCACCGCGAGCACCGGGCACCTGGCGATCTTCTCCTCCTACGAGCGGGTGTTCGACCTGGTGGCGGCCCGGCGCGCGGCGGGTGTCGAGGTGAGCGCGGCGGTGCGGGCGGCTCTCTTCGAGCGGGCGATCTGGCACTACACGACGGTGTTCCAGACCAGGGGGTTCGCGACCACGGTGCTCCGGACCAGGGGGTTCGCGACCAGGGGCGGGCTGGTGCCGCGCAGCGAGCGGCGCCGGTACTTCGCCCGGATGCATGCCGACTTCACGAAGTACCGGCCGGCTGGGTACCGGCCGCCGCCGGGCGCGCGGGGACTGAAGTTCCGGCTGATCGAGCGGGGCTCTTACCGCCTCTACTCCCTGCTGGAGCCGCTGAACGAGGTGCGGCTGGCCGTCGCCAGGCTGACAGCCCGGCGGGGCACACGCCGAGCATGGCAGTATTGATGTCGCTACCGTATTGATGCCGTTACTTTCTGTCGGGGGTGAGCGGGGTGAGCATGGATCCGGTCGCGCTGATCGTCACCGCCCTGGCCGAAGGCACCGCATTAGAGCTGCAGGACACCGCCGCGACGGCGGTCCAGGATGCGTACGCCAGCCTGTGGGCGCGAGTCAGGAAGCGGCTCGCAGGCCGGCCGGATGGTGCGATGGTGCTGGCCAGGCACGCCGAGGCACCGCAGACCTGGGAAGCTCCCCTCTCCGCCGCGCTGGCCGCCGCCGGGGCGGCCTGCGACGCCGACCTGATCGCTGCGGCGATGAACCTGCTCAGGCTCGCGGACGAGCCCGGCTTCCGGTCCGGCAAGTACGTCCTCGACCCGCAGAGCTCCTCGGCCGTCAACGGCCAGTCCGGGCACTGAGCCGGTCGTGGCGCAGCGACCGGTGTCGCGTCGTCGATCTGGTCGCTCAGCGCCGCTTGCCGTTAGCGCGCAGCGTTTTCGGGGTCATAGCCCCCAAAACGCTGCAAGATCTTTTCTTGATCCTCGGTACTGAGGGAGATGGGAAGGATGGGGTCATTGGGGGTGGACGCCGGCCGTAAACGCCGGCCGCCGGCCCGGGCGCCGGCCGTGGACGCCCGCCGCCGGCCGTGGACGCCGGGCGCCGGCCCGCCGCCGGACGCCGCTAGCCATCCCGCTGGCTGCCTGGCTCGTGCGGGGATCTGGGAAGCTCCCCTCTCCGCCGCGCTGGCCGCCGCCGGCGCGGCCTGCGACGCCGACCTGATCGCTGCGGCGATGAACCTGCTCAGGCTCGCGGACGAGCCCGGCTTCCGGTCCGGCAAGTACGTCCTCGACCCGCAGGGCTCCTCGGCCGTCAACGGCCAGTCCGGGCACTGAGCCGGTCGTGGCGCAGCGACCGGTGTCGCGTCGTCGATCTGGTCGCTCAGCGCCGCTTGCCGTTAGCGCGCAGCCTTTTCGGGGTCCCAGCCCCCAAAACGCTGCAAGATCTTTTCTTGATCCTCGGTACTGAGGGAGATGGGAAGGATGGGGTCATTGGGGCGTGGACGCCGGCCCGGACGCCGGACGCCGGACGCCGCCGGGCGCCGCCGGGCGGCGGGCCGGCGCTAGCCATCCCGCTGGCTGCCTGGCTCGTGCGGGGATCAGCCCGGGCTGGTGGTGGCGCGCAGGTCCTGGAGCAGTTCGGCCCGGCCGGACAGGACACCGGTGAGGATCTTTCGTGCTACCGCCAGGAACTCGGCGATGTGCGGGCTGGTGAGCGAGTAGTAGACGGTAGAGCCTTCCTTGCGGGAGGTCACCAGGTTCGCGCGGCGCAGGACAGCCAGCTGCTGGGAAAGGTGCGCTGGCTCGATGCCCACCTGGGGGAGCATCTCGGCGACGGCGTGCTCGCGTTCGGAGAGCAGTTCCAGTACCCGGATGCGGGCGGGATGGCCCAGCGTCTTGAAGAAGTCCGCCTTCAGCTGGTATAGCGGCGCGCTCACCCCGGCAGCCTCCCTGGTCCGCATCAGGCGCGCAGAGTTCCCCCGGCACCCGGATTACCCGGCCGCCATCTTATGTCGCCCATCAAAAGCGGGACGTCGGGGCGGGCCAGCGGCCTGATAGCGGCCTGACAGCGGCCTGACAGCGGCCCGCCCCTTTCTGGCTGTGCCCAGCTGATAGATTCACGATCTGATGTCCTTAGCGAACCGGCAGGACTGGCAGGACCGGGATGAGCAGGATGAGCTGGATGAGCGCAGATGAGCGCGCCAGCGGCTCGTCCGCGTCAGCACAGACTGCGCGGGAGGCCTCGGCGGCGCGTCCGATTTACCAGGTGAAGGCGGATTTCTTCAAGACTCTCGCCCATCCCGCCCGCATCCGGGCCCTGGAGTTGCTGCGCGACGGGGAGTGCTCGGTGGGGGAGCTTATCCCCGGGGTCGGCATCGAGGCCTCTCATCTTTCTCAGCAGCTCGGGATATTGCGGCGGGCCAACATTCTGCAGGCCCGCAGAGAGGGCGCGGCCGTCCTTTACTCGGTGACGGATCCGCGGATTTTCGAGCTGCTCGAAGTTGCCCGGGCGATCTTGACGACTTCGCTCACCGAGTCCACCCAGCTGCTCGCCGAACTCCAGGTACCCGCGCCCGAGCCGGGCGGCTAGGCCCGCCGGACCGGGACGGTCCGTGCCTCCCGACCCCGGGAGGCTTCCTGACGACATGATAACTTCGTCAATCGTGCAACGCCTGTCCCTGCTCCGGTCCCTGTTCGCACGGCCGGTCACCGAGCACCTTCCCCGGCCGGCCGGCCCGGCCGGCCCGGCGCGTTTCCCGGGCTCGGTGCAGCTGCGCCATGTCGATGCCGGGTCGTGCAATGGCTGCGAGCTGGAGATCGCCTCGGCCTTCGGGCCGGTCTACGACGCCGAGCGCTTCGGGGCCCGTCTCGTCGCCTCACCCCGGCACGCCGACGGGGTGCTGGTCACCGGAGTGGTGACGCGGAACATGGTCACCCCGCTGGAGAAGACTCTCGATGCGGTCCCGCGGCCGCGGGTCGTGGTGGCCTGCGGTGACTGCGCGCTGGGCGGCGGGCCGTTCACGGCCGGCTACGGGGTGGCGGGCAGCGTCGCCATGTTCGCGGAGCCTGATGTGGCCATCCCTGGCTGCCCGCCCGGCCCGGCGGCCATTACCCAGGCGCTCCGCGGGCTGACCGGGCGGTGAGCGCCGCCCTCTTCCTCGGCGGCCTCGCGCTGGGTGCCGGCGGGTCGCTCGCCGGCGCGGCCCTGCCGCCGCGGGCCCGGCTGCCCGTGGCGGCGGCGCTCACCTCGGGAGCCTGCATCGCCGCCGCGGCCGCGGCGGCGGGGGTGCTCGCCTCCGGGCACACGGTCGCGGTCCGCTCGGCCGAGATCCTGCCCTTGACCGGGGTCACGCTGTCCCTCGACCCGCTCGGCGCGATCTTCGTCATCACCTCCGCCGTCGTCGGCGCGGCAGCCAGCTGCTATGCCGTCGGTTACGCCGCGCGCGGCACTGAGAGCCGGGCGGCTGCCGCCCTGCTCCCGCTGTTCATCACGAGCCTGCTACTCGTGCCGGCCGCGGCCAGCATCGCGACGTTCATGGCCGCCTGGGAGCTGATGGCCCTGTCCTCCCTGCTGCTGCTGCTCACCGGCCACCGGCGGCGCGAGGCGCGGGACGCCGCTACGTGGTACGCGGTGATGACCCACGCCGGGGCCGCCGCGATCCTGGTCGCGCTGGTGCTGATCGGCGCGCACGCTGGCGGCGAGTCCTTCGCCGCCCTCCGGGCCCATGTCGGCGAGATCCCGCCCGCGGAGCGCTCCATCGCGTTCGTCCTCGCCCTGGCCGGCTTCGCCTCGAAGGCGGGGGCGGTCCCGCTGCATGTCTGGCTGCCCCGCGCGCATCCCGAGGCGCCCAGCCCGGTATCCGCGCTCATGTCGGGAGCCATGGTGAACCTCGGCATCTACGGCATCGTGCGGACCGGTGACGGCCTGCTGCGCGGCGGAGAGCTCTGGTGGTGGCTGGTGGTGGCCGGCCTGGGTGTCGCCTCAGCGCTGTTCGGCGGCATCCACGCGGCGGCGAGCACGGACCTCAAGCGCCTGCTCGCTTACTCCACGGTCGACAACATCGGGCTCATCCTGATCGGTGTCGGCGTCTCTGGTGCCCTGGCCGCCAGCGGGCACCGCATGCTGGCCGGGCTCGCCATGATCGCGGCGCTCTTCCAGCTCATCAATCACTCGGCGTTCAAGGGCTGCCTGTTCCTCGCCGCGGGATCTGTGCAGCGCGCGGCCGGCACCCGCGACCTCGATAGCCTCGGCGGCCTCCTGCGCCGCCTCCCGGCGACAGCGGCGCTGTTCGGGATCGGCGCGCTGTCGATCTGCGCCCTGCCGCCCTTCAGCGGCTTCGCGAGCGAGTGGCTGCTGGTGCAGAGCTTCTTGCGGGCCTTCTCCGCCCACAGCACGGCAACGTCAGTCGCCGTGCTTGCCGGCGTGGCGGCGCTCGCGCTCACCGGAGGCCTCACTGCTGCCGCGTTCGTGAAGGCATTCGGCGTCGGCTTCCTCGGCCAGCCACGCACGCCCGCGGCCGCGGCCGCGGGCCGAGTCCACCCGGCGATGGTGGGCGGCACGGCCCTGCTCGCCGTGCCGTGCCTTGCCCTCGGCGTGCTCCCCGGCCTCGTCATGCCGCTGCTGGCCAGGGCGGCGGGCACCGCGCTGGCCAGCACCGCTCCCGGTCCGCCCGGTCCGCCCGCTCCGCTCGGCTCGGCCGCTGGCCTGCTCGGTCCGCTCGGCTCGGCCGCTGGCCTGCGGATCGCCGGCAGTAACGATGTCATCGAGCCCGCCCTGCTCACCGTGGCGCTCATCGCCGCGCTCGTGCTCGCCGCCTGGCTGGTCCGCGTCCGCGCCGTCGGCGTGCGGCGCGCCGAGCCCTGGGGATGCGGCCGCGAGCTGCAGACGCCGCGGATGCAGTACACGGCGACATCCTTCGCCGAGCCGCTCCAGCGCGTCTTCGCTGACGTCCTGCGCCCCGACCGCGACCTCGATGTCAGCCACCTCGCCGAGTCGCGGTACTTCGAGGAGGCGATCACCTATCACAGCAGGACCGACGACGCCGTGGAGCGCGGCGTGTACCGGCCGCTGACCGTCCTCGTCCAGCGCTGGGGAGAGGTGGCGCGCCGGGCCCAGAACGGCAGCATGCACCGGTACCTCGGTTACGGGTTCGCCGCGCTGGTCGTCATGCTCATGCTCCTCGCATGAACGCCTCGCTCCCGGTCTCGATCGCCGTGTCAGTCCTCCAGGTGGGCGCGGCCATCCTGGGCGGCCCGCTGCTGTATGGCCTCATGGCCAAGGTGCGGGCCAGAGCCGAGGGACGCGCCGGCGCCCCCATCCGCCAGCCCCTTCTCGACCTGCGGAAGCTTCTGGTCAAGGAGCGTATCCACGCCGCGACCTCCAGTGCGGTGCTGCCGCTCGCCCCGCTCATCCTGGCCGCCACGACGGCGGTCGCTATCGCCATCGCGCCGCTCATCTCGACCGCTCCGGCGCTCCGCTCCGGCGCGGACGTGCTCGTCGTGGTCTTCCTGCTCCTGGCGGGCTCGGTGGCGGTCGCGCTGGCCGGCCTGGACGCGGGAACAGCTTTCGGCGGGATGGGCGCCAGCCGGGCGATGACGATCGGCGCGCTCGCCGAGCCCGCCCTGCTCGTCGCGGTGATCGCCTTGTCGCTGCAGGCGCGCACGTCGAACCTGCCGGGGATCGTCACCGCGACCCTTGCCCATCCGCAATGGGTCGCGACGCCCGAGCGGCTGCTCGCCCTGCTCGCCCTGCTCGTCGTCGTGATCGCGGAGACCGGCCGGATCCCGGTCGACAATCCCTCCACCCACCTAGAGCTGACGATGATCCACGAGGCGATGGTTCTCGAGTACGCGGGACCAGAACTGGCGCTCGTCACGCTCGCCGGGATGATGCGCCTGTGGCTCCTGCTCTCGCTGGTGGCCAACCTCTTCTTCCCGTGGGGCATCGCCCAGACCGCAGGCGCCGCGCACCTCGCGGCCGGGCTCGTGGCGCTGGGAGCGAAGACGGCCGCGATCGCCGGGGTGATCGCCGTCCTGGAGGTGTCCATGGCAAAACTGCGGCTGTTTCGCGTCCCTGAGATCTTGTCGGGGGCGTTCGTGCTCGCCGTGCTCGCCGTGGTGACCGGGCTGGTCATGCCGTGACCGGATCCGCTTATCCCGGCGTACTCGGCGTGGCCGCCGGGGCGGTGCTCGCGTGTGCGGTGGTGACGCTGTGGCGGCGTGACCTGCGCGCCGTCGTCTCGGTCCTCGCGTTTCAGGGCATCGCGCTCGGCGTCACGGCCGCGGTGCTCGCCGCCCATGCCCGCGACATCGGCCTGGCCGCCACCGCTGTCCTGGTTCTTGCCGCCAAGGGCTTCCTCATTCCCGCCCTGCTCAGGCGGATCGTCCGCCGTGACCCCGGGAGCAGGGAAACAGCCCCGCTGGTCAACGTGCCGGCCTCGCTCGTCGCCGCCGCGGTGCTCATCGTCGTCGCCTACCTCGCGAGCGTGAAGATCGTGGCGCTGGCGCCGGGCACCGCCTCCAGCCTGGCGCCGGCCGGAGTCGCGACGGTCCTGCTCGGCTTCTTCCTGGCCGCGACCAGGCGCAAGGCGGTCTCCCAGATCGTCGGGCTGCTACTGATCGACAACGGTGTCGCGCTCACCACGTTCCTGCTCACGGCCGGGGTGCCGCTCCTCGTCGAATTCGGGGCGTCCCTGGACGTCCTGCTGGTCGTCGTCGTCCTGCGGGTACTCGCGACGGCCATGCGCGCCCGCTTCGGCCCGTTCGACCTCGACCAGCTCAGGGAGCTGCACGACTGATGCTCATCTACGCCATACTTGCCGTGCCGCTCGCCGCCGGGGCGGTCACGGCCGTCGTCCCGTGGCGGCCGTGGCTGGGCTGGCTGACGGCCGCCGCCAATGGCACCGTCCTCCTGCTGGGCATCTGGCTTGCTGCCGGGGCCGTGCACCGGCACCCGCTCGGGGCGCTGCACGGCGTGCTCCGCGCCGACGCGCTCAGCGCCTTCATGGTCGTCGTCATCGGCGCGATCGCCGTCCTGGCCTCCGGGCAGTCGGTCCGCTACCTGAGCGCCGAGACCGGCCAGGGTCGCTGTACCGCGCGCCACGCCACGCTCTACACGGCGCTCGTTCAGGTGTTCGTGAGCTGCATGCTCGCCGCGGTCCTGGCCGCCAACCTCGGGGTCATGTGGGTGGCCGTCGAGGCGACCACGATCGCCACCACCTTCCTGGTCGGCCACCGGCGAACCGACGCGGCGCTTGAGGCGTCGTGGAAATACGTGGTGATCTGCTCGGTCGGCATCGCGCTCGCGTTCCTGGGCACCGTGCTGTTCTACTTCGCGGGCCTGCATGCCACCGGGCATCCAGCCGGGTCGCTGAACTGGACCGCGCTCATGGCAGCCGGCCATCACCTCGACCCCGGCGTGGTGCGCCTGGCCATGGGCCTGCTCGTCCTCGGCTACGGGACCAAGGTCGGGCTCGCGCCGATGCACAGCTGGCTCCCGGACGCCCACAGCCAGGCCCCGGCGCCCGTGTCCGCGCTCATGTCGGGGGTGCTGCTCACGGTCGCCTTCTACGCGCTGCTGCGCTTCAAGGCCATCGCCGACCTCGCCCTGGGAGCCGGGTACCCGAGGGCACTGCTGACGGTGGCGGGCCTGGCCTCCCTGCTCGTCGCGGCGTCGCTGCTGCTCACCCAGCGGGACTACAAGCGCATGCTCGCCTATCACAGCATCGAGCACATGGGCCTGATCGCCCTCGGCGCGGCAGCGGGCAGTTCGCTGGCGATCGCCGCGGTCCTGCTCCATATCCTCGGGCACGGGCTCGCCAAGGGAGTGCTGTTCCTCGCCTCCGGCGAGATCCTCCTGGCCGAGGGCACCAGCGAGATCGCGAAGGTCCCGGCCCTGCTGTCCCGCCGCCCGGTGCTCGGCGGGATCTTCGGCTTCGGGCTGGTGGCCCTCCTGGGGCTGCCGCCGTTCAGCCTGTTCGTCAGCGAGCTGAACATGGTGCGCGCCGAGTTCGCCGCCGGCCTCGGCTGGGCCGCGGCGATCGCCCTGGCCTGCATGGCGGTCATCTTCGCGGCGGTGATGGCGCACGGCCGTCATCTCCTGCTCGGCGACGCGCCGCCGCAGGGCGCGCGCGGCGTCACGCCGCGGCTGGTCGCCGTCCCGCTGGCCGCCGGCCTGGCCGCGTGTGCCTTCCTCGGCGTGTCTGCCTGGCCGCTTCAGCCGCTCCTGCAAGCCGCCGCCCGGGTCGTCGTCTCGTGAGCCCGGCGACGGGCACACAGGCCGGCCGGCCTGTCCGCCAGCGGAGCCAGGTCACGGCGGGCGAGCTGGAAGCCGAGGCGGCGCGCCTGCTCGCCGAGGGTTACCGGCTCGCCGCGGTCGCCGCCCACGACGACGACCGCGGGCTCCGGGTCGTCTACGTGTTCTGCGCCGGGCCGCCGGACCGGCGGGCCGAACTTGAGGTAGGCCTGGACCCCGCGCGCCCGGTGGTGCCCTCGCTGGCCCGCCTCTCCTTCCCGGCCAGCCGGTTCGAACGCGAGTTCCATGACCTGTTCGGGATCATCCCCGAAGGGCACCCCTTCCTGCGCCGGCTCGTCCTGCACCAGCACTGGCCGGAAGAATGGCACCCGATGCGCGACCGCGCCGGGCCGCCGCCCCCGATGCGGACCGATGCCGAGCCGTTCCCTTTCGTACGGGTGGAAGGAAACGGCGTGTATGAGATCCCGGTCGGCCCCGTCCATGCCGGGCTCATCGAGCCCGGCCACTTCCGGTTCTCGGTGGTCGGGGAGACGATCCTGAAGATGAAGGCCCGGCTGTGGTTCCTGCACCGCGGGGTCGAGCGCCTCTTCGAGGGCCAGGACATCCAGGCGGCCGTGCCGCTCGCCGAGTGCATCTCCGGAGACAGCGCGGTCGCGCACAGCCTCGCGTACTGCCTGGCGGCCGAGGAGGCATGCCAGATCGCGGTGACGCAGGACGCGGACCGGCTGCGGGCGCTGCTGCTCGAACTGGAGCGCCTCTACAACCACGTCGCTGACATCGGCGCACTCTGTAACGATGTCGGCTTCGGGCTGGCCCAGGCGCGTGCGCTTACCCTCCGCGAGCGGTTGCTGCGCCTGAACGCCGAGGTCACCGGCCACCGCCTGCTCCGGGGCGCGATCAGGCCCGGGCACACCTCGGTCCGCGGACTCCCCGCACCGGCCGAGCTCGACGAGATCAGCCGCCGCTTCGACGCGCTCGTCGAGCTCGCCACCGCCAACACCGTCGTCATGGACCGATTCCGGGGCACCGCCGTGCTGTCGCGACAGGACGCGCTGGGCATCGGCACGCTCGGCGTCGTCGCCCGCGCGTCAGGCCTCGCCCTCGACGCCCGCGTCGCCCACCCCTTCGCTGATCTCGGCGGCGGCTTCCGCCCCGCGACGCAGGCCGCCGGGGACGTGATGGCCCGTTTCCTGGTCCGGGTCGAAGAAGCCCGGGCCTCTCTTCTCCTGATCACCGAGCTCGCGGGTCAGGTCCGCACGGTGAGTACCGCGGCAGTTCCGGCCTCGCGTGGCGGAGGGTCCGGGGTGGGAATCGTCGAGGGATGGCGGGGGAGTGTCGTCCACCGCGTCGAGGTCAGCCCGGCCGGCATCCTCACCCGGTGCAAGATCGTCGACCCGTCCTTCCTCAACTGGCCCGCGCTGTCCGTTGCTCTCGCCGACACGATCGTCCCGGACTTCCCGCTGGCCAACAAGAGCTTCAACCTCTCCTACGCCGGCAACGACCTGTGACCCCGTAGCCTGCGCCGTAGCCTGCGCGCCGGACAGCAGGAACCCGGTCAGGCCGCGTACTTCAGCACCAGGCCGCCGACGTTCGGGAGGGCGGCCTCGACGTGCTTGACGGCGCTGCCGCGGACGGCGCGGTACGCCTTGATGATCGTCGGCCGCTTGGAGGCCGCCGCGCGGGCGTCGGTCACCGAGAGCAGGGCCTCCGACACCTCCTCGCCGCGCTTGGCCAGGTAGTCGCCGAACTCGGAGCCGCCGGAGGTGCTGAAGTCCGCCCAGTACGGCTCAAGCTGATCCACCAGCCGCGGGAGCAGGGACTCCACCATGAAGTGGATGTGGCCCGGCATGAAGGTGCTCACCGTCTTGTAGGCGAGCTTGACCGCGGCCCCGGAGACCCCTGACTGGTCGGAGATCTCCTGCTCAATCAGCTTGTAGCAGTCGGCGAGCACCTTTGGCTGGGTGTCCGGCGTGAGCAGGATCTCCTGAAGCGTGGCTGCCATGGGTGTGTTCTGCTCCTTGTCGCCGGGGCATTGCCCGTTGGATCCCGCACGCATACCCGAGTGAGTCCCCGCCCAAGGCCATCCGGCCCGGCCCGCTCAAGCTAGGGCCCGGCTAGGCTACCGCGCTGGAGGGCGGCCCGTTATCGGAAATTCATGACGATGACGGCTATAGGAGACGCCTGGTGGCTGCAGGGGGAAACGGCCAGCCGGCGGACGCCCGGCGACAATGCGGGGCGAAGTGGCCAGAAACCGTGAGGCGGCCGGGGCCGGCACGTCATCATCTAGCTATGGC
>DATKRH010000191.1:0-21719 GCA_035532295.1 Streptosporangiaceae bacterium | reverse complement strand
GCCACGCCGCCGGACCGGCTACATGTCTCCGTGCTAACCCTGGGCGAGATCGTGCAGGGGATCGCGAGAGTTCGCGGCAGGGGAGACCGGAGCCAGGCTTCCGCCCTAGAGCGCTGGCTCCGGGATGTGGAGACCGGGTTCGAAGATCGGGTTCTCCCGGTCGCCGCTGCCTGGGGCCGTGCGCAGTACAGGCAGCCCCTCCCGGTGATCGACGCGCTCATCGCGGCGACGGCGCGGGTGCACGGTATGACCGTGGTCCCGCGCAACGTCAAGGACTTCGAACTGGCCGGAGTCCAGGTCCTCAACCCCTTCGCTGAGTAAGCCGTCAGAGCGGAGAGGCTGTCCTGGGCGCCCGGGCGGCCCGGAACCTCGCCGGCCGTACGGGCGCTGGTGCTGGAGATGACACGAGACTGATCGTCACCGGCGAACCGGCCACTCCCGGCCAGTCCGCGACAAGCGTCGCCACCTGGCTCAGCGGGCCGGGACCAGGACCGCCACCAAGTGGGCGAACCGCTCGTTCAGGTCGTCAGCGTCGAACGTGTCGCTCATGTCGGCCCGCTGCTCGTTGAAGGCCCAGATCCCGCCGCAGTCCTCCGGCGGCGCCTCCCGCCGCCCGCCGGTGCAGCGCGGGTAGGCCACCCCGGCCTCGGCCGGGATGATCTTCTCCACCACGATGTCGTGCCGCCAGTCGTCGCCGAAATCGTAGCTGTACACGACTTTGGCCCGTTCTGCCCCGGTCACCTGGGCGAGCGTGGCGGTTGCTTCGTCCTGCCGTTCCGTCCAGTCGTCATCCTGGTCCGGCGAGCCGAACTCACCGCACACCGTCTCGAACGCGTGCAGGTGGTAGTCCTCCCAGTCGAAGGCGATCTGCAGGACCACGTGCACCAGGCTCAGCGGCATCGCGCTGGGGATCTCAAGCCGCCGCCAGACCGGCGGCTTCCCGCCGTACAGGCTGACCTTCACCCGGTGGACGGTGGTCTCGGCGTGTTCGGGCAGGTCGGGCAGTTGCTGCCGCGCGACGCGCTTGCCGCCAACGAACGTCTGCTCGTCGAGCCGACTCAGCATCTGCCGCTCTAGCGTCCCGGCCGCGTTCGCCTCCGCCCTCAGCAGCATCCGAGCGAGTTCGTCTATCAATATCGCTGGCTTCTCTGGCACGACCCGAGTCTTCCAGACACCGCAGCGAACTCTTTGGTCATGTCACTGAAGCCGGCCGGCGACAGCGCACTGACCGCGATTCAGCAGGGGACACAGCAGTTCGTGGCCCACCGCGGCCGCCGGGCGGCAGTAGGGTCCCAATGTGGACGTAGCGGTTTCCGGGGATGAGCTTCGCGACGCGGCGCGGCTTGCGCGTGAAAGCGCCGTCGTGGGCCGGGCCGTCACGCTGGCGCGCTGGATCGGGACGGGCCGCCGTCCGGTAACCGCCGGGCAGGTGCTGCGCAAGGCCGACGTGCCCTCGGCGGGCTCGGCTGTCGGCGTGGACGTGCCACCGCGGCTGCGCACGATGGCCGACATCCGGGCGCTGCACCGGCCGTGGTGCGTCGCGGTCGCGACGGGCCTGCTGCAAGTCGGCGGCGGGTGGGTGAGCGGCGGTCCCGCGCTCGAGCGCTGGCCGCCGGGCGATGCGGACCTGCTGGCCGCATGGCTGACGGCCCTGCGCGCGGTGTGCGCGGTGGAGTCGTATCCGCAGGACGAGGACAGCGTGCGCCTGCTGGCGATGGCGCCCGCCTCAGCGAACTCATCCGCCGGTAGATAACGGCCGGACATGGACCTCCACGATCTGGAATGGGGACGCAAGGGCGCGACGCTGAGCGACAAGACGGCTCGCCAGGAGTACGGCCTGACACAAGACGAGATCTTCGCGGCGATCGACGCGGGCAAGCTGCAGTACCGGCCCGCCGCGATGCACGGGAACCCGTGGCTGCGGCTGCTCCGACGCGAGGTCGAGGATCTCGCCAGGACCCTGCATGGCGAGCGCTACCTGCGGGAACAGCAGGCGCGGACTGAGCTGGCGCGGATCAACCGCGAGCTGAAACAGCTGCGTGCCCAGCTCGCAGCCCTCGAGGAAAGGCGGGCCGCGCTCCTATCCGAGCTCGGCGAGCAAGGCGCGCCACGGCAATGACCCTGCCCGCCCCGACCGCGATACGGGTTTCAGCTCTCCTCGTACCACTCCTACTCGGGGCACTCATCCGCCAGCGACGGCAACGAGAGTCCTCGCGACATTCATACAACCCAGACAGCACGGCGATCGCGATATCGGCGGCCGCGCGCCGGGCGCCGCGTTCCTTCCGCCGGGTGAGGTCATCAATGTACGGCTGGAGCACATCCAGGACCCGTCCCCGCCCCGCATCGACGGACACCGGCCCGCTGGCACGTAGCGCCCGCAGCTTGGCCGTGATCTCGCCGGCGAGTTCCTGATCGCTTTCCACGACCAGCAGCATGGACGTGATCTCCTCCGCCTCGGCGGCCAGCTCAGGGTGCCGAAGGAGCAACTCGGCCAGCAGGACAGAACACTCGTCATCAGACAGCCGTCGTTTCCAGGGGCGCACCTCACCATCATGTCGCCTGGTCGACCAGAGGTGGAGCGAACATGCGTCCCGGCACGGCATGATGGCCAGCCACGTTAGGTAAGTCCTCTGCTGGCGGGCTGCGGCTGGATTTGGTCCGCCGCGCGGGCGCATCTGGTCTAACGGCGCCACGGGGCGATGAGGTCGTCAGGGCCGAACGCCGTCGGGCTGTCGACAGCTACCGTGGTGCGTGCGACGGCTAGCAGTGGTGGATTCCCGGTCCGCTCCAACTAGGTCGATCTGCGGGTCGTTGGTCCGGGTCCAGTAGCCGCCGATCGCCTGGGTATCACCGGGGAGCTGGTCGCTGTTGGCTTATTCGGGTCAGGCGCCGCGGCTGAAGTCGAGCCGCTGGAGGTGGGTGATCCGGGTCCGGTGTACAGTGGATTGCATCTCTGAATGCAATCCAGGTACAATACTGTCATGCCTACTTCGACTGTCGGGTTCGCTGTGGCGGATGAGGACCAGGAGCGACTGGCTCGCCTGGTGGAGCATTTCGGGCACGGGAACAGGTCGGCGTACCTGCGGGCGACGCTGCCGGTGATGGAGTCGCTGGCCCGGGCCGAGCGGCTGCGTGAGCTTCAGGCTCGTAACGCCGAGCGGGCCGCGGCGGCCGGCCAGGACTATGAGTCACTGCTCGCCGATATCCGCCGGGCGTACAAGGGCGGGGCGCAGCCGCGGTGAGCGTGCCAGGGCCGGTAGCGGTGCCGGTCGTGTTCGACGTGAACGTCCTCGTCCTGGCGGTTGCCGTGGGGGAGTCGCCGTTCCGGAGCTGGCCGTCGCCGCCGCCTATGTCGGGGAACCCGAGCGCAGACTGCCTGGGCGTGGTCAACGACGCGGCGGAGTTCGCGCTGTGGCTCTCGCCCCACATCCTGGCCAATACGGGCCGGGTGCTCGCGACGGTGCTGAAGACCCCGGATGAGGAGGTCGATGAGTACCTGCGGGCCCTGGCTGAGATGGCCGGGGCGTCGGGCGGCGGCATCACCGACCCGCTGCAGACGGTCGGGGACTGCCCAGACTGGGAGGACAACCGGATCCTTGACCTGGCCGCCGCGGTGGGCGCGTTCCTCATCGTTTCGGCCGACGCCGACCTGACCAGCATGTCGCCCTGGCGAGGCCGCCCCATCATCGAGCCGCCGCAGTTCGCGTCAATGGTCGACGCCTCCCGCCGGGCACGCAGACGGCGACGGTGAGGCTTGACGCCTGTTTACGGGAAATGCTGGGGCGGTTGTCGTGTCGGCAGACGGCGGGGGAAGCAGCCTTCCGTAGACGACGATGCTGATGGACTTGACGCCAATCCGTCCGCCATCGGTGAGCTCGGTGTCAGTCCGAGCGAGGGCTACGCAATGCCGGCACCGCCTCCGATCTGGCCACCGAGCTGTTCTACGCGGAGGGCATCGCTGCGACGGGGGTGGACAAGGTCGTGGCCCGCGCAGGGGTGTCCAAGCCGACGCTCTACGCGCACTTCCGCTCCAAGGACGAGCTCGTTGCCGCGGTGCTCGAACGGCGCCATGGCGAGCGGGTGGCGACGCTCGACGCGTGGGTGCGGGCACACACGGACAGTCCACGTGAGCGGCTCCTCGCAGTCTTCGACTGGCTGGCGATCTGGCACGCAAGCGGGGAGGGGGAACGGGGATGCGCGTTCGTGAACGCCGCCGCTGAGGTTGCCGGCCCGGGCCACCCGGCTCGGGAGGTGGCCCGTCGCCACAAGCGCTGGATGCGCGAGTACCTGGCTGGGCTCGCTGCCGAAGCCGGGTTCTCGGATCCGAAGCGCCTGGGTTCCGACCTGATGCTCCTCGTCGACGGAGCGAACGCCCGAGTAACTGTCGATGGCGATCTCGCTGCAGCGACAGACGCCCGGCGTTTGGCCGCGGTGATCATCGACGCGTACCGGGGGCAGCGAGTATGAGCGCATCCAGCCCAACGAGCCGGCGATCATCGCCGCTCAGGGATGCGAGGCTTCCCCCTGGCTTCGCGACCGCTCTCGGCTTGGCGCTCGGGCCCGCGGTCGCGATTGGTCTGGCTCGCTTCGCCTATGCCTTGTTGCTTCCCTCGATGCGTGCCGATCTGCACTGGTCCTTCGCCATCGCGGGTGCGATGAACACCGCAAACGCCCTCGGGTACCTTGCCGGGGCGCTGGTGGCAGCGGTCGCCGCGCGTCGTTACGGGACACGCCGGGTCTTCGTCGCCAGCCTCGGGGTCACCGTGCTGGCACTTCTCGCCACGGGCGGTACTGGCAACACGGTGGTACTGGTCGCCTTGCGCGCCGTCGCTGGGGCCTCTGGCGCGATCACCTTCATCGCCGGTGCCGGGCTCGTCGCTGCGACCGCTTCTGCGATGTCCCCCCACCGAGCAGCCACGCTGCTCGGCATCTACTTCGCCGGGGGCGGGGCGGCGATCGTCGCGTCGGGTCTCGCGATCCCGTACCTTCTTGCCGCCACGAGCCTCACAGATGGCTGGCGATGGGGATGGGTCCTGCTCGCGGGGCTCGGCGCCGTGGCCCTTGCCATCGCGACTCCTGTAGCTCTGGCCAGCGCCGAGCCACCGGCGCCGCCTGTCGCCGACAGGCACTGGCCGGCCCGGCATCTCGGACCGGTCCTCGTCTCCTACGGCCTTTTCGGGGCGGGCTACATCGCCTACATGACCTTCATCGTCGCCTTCTTGAAAGACCACGGTACGGGTCCCGGGGGGATCACCGCCTTCTGGGTCGTGCTCGGCGCGGCCTCGATCACCGGTGCCTTCGCCTGGGCGCGGCCGATCGCCAGGCTCCGTGGGGGGCGCGGGCCCGCCACGGTGCTGGCCGTGCTCGGCGCCGGGGCGCTGCTGCCGCTCGTGTCCCGATCACCGGAGGCCGCCATGGGATCGGCGCTACTCTTCGGGGGGTCGTTCCTGTCGGTTGTCACCGCGGTCACCGCAGTTGCCCGCCGGTCGCTCCAGCCGCACCACTGGACCCCGGCGATCGCCGGACTGACGGTCGCCTTCGCTGTGGGCCAGTGCCTTGGCCCCGTGCTCGCCGGTGTGCTCTCTGATGGGCCCGCAGGCTTGATCGTCGGGCTCGCCCTGTCGGTCGGAGTGCTCCTTGCCGGGGCGGTTGTCGCCCTCACCCAGCGACACTGCGAGACGCCCGGCCACTCCGTAGCTGCCATAGCGGACCCGCCGACGACGGTCTGAGGAGGGCGCCGTGTGGTACCTCGACGACTTTGCCCCGGACAGGTCTGCGAGTTCGGGTCGCACATCGTGAGGGCCGAAGAGATCACCGGCTTCGCCACTGAGTGGGCCGACCCTCAGTGTTCCCAGATCGACTTCACGCAGGCCGCTCAGTCCCCCATACGGCGGTCTGGTCCCAGGTGGCTGGACCGAGAAGTTCCTGGCGCGCCTCTTGGGCGAGGCCGATCACGCGACGCCGGGCGACGAAGCCGCTGTAAGTCGTCACGTGGGAGCGTCGGTGCCGAACTTGGCGCGGTTGCGCTTTCGCAGCTCCTGTGGGACGCGCTCTACGAGCTGGTCGAGGGTGACGGCGCGCAGCGACTCCCGCCAGGCTTGGTGAGCTCGAACCATGACCGAAGCGATCGCGCAGGGCCGGGTGCACTCCTCGGGCCGCGCCGCGCCGGTGCCTTGCTGGCGGATCTCTTGGCAGACGAATGGGCTGGCTGGGCCTTCAATGGCATCGAGGACGTCGAGGACGGTGATCTCGCCTGCGGGTCGAGCCAAGCGAAACCCGCCGTTGGGTCCTGGCGTCGCGTGCAGCAGCCCGGCCCGAGTCAGTGCCTACTTCTTCGTGGTCAACGTCGCCGCCCCCTCCCTGCGCGCCGACCTGCACGCAAGCGACGGCGCCCTGCAGTTGATCGTCGGCGGGTACGCGTTCGCGTATGCCGCCGGGCTGGTCACCGGCGGGCGCCTCTGCGACTTGTTCGGTTACCGCCGCCTGTTCGTCGCCGGCATGACCGGTTTCGCGCTCAGTTCGCTGGCGTGCAGCCTCGCGAGAAGTCCCGACCAACTGGTAGCTGCCCGTCTCGCGCAGGGCGTGACCGCGGCGGCCATGCTGCCCCAGGTGCTCGCATTGATCACCGCCACGGTCCCGGCCCCGTCCCGCCCCCGTGCGATCGGCTGGTACGGCGTCCCCTCCGGGCTCGGCGCGATCGCCGGCCAGGTCCTCGGCGGCGCGCTGATAACCGCGGATCTCGCAGGCCTCGGTTGGCGGGCGATCTTCCTCGTCAACGTGCCAGTCGGTGCGGTCGCCGCCATCCTCGCCTGGCGGATGCTGCCGACTCCCCCGCGCCGGCAGCGACCCGGCCTGGACCCGCTCGGGGCCATCGGCGCCGCCACGACCGTGGGCGCCGTCTTGGTCCCGCTCACCGTCGGGCGCAGCGAGGGCTGACCAGGTGGAAGCGGTCGAGATCGTTCAGCATGACCTTGTCGAACGGGGTGGTGGTTGTCCCTTCCTCCTTATACCCGCGGACGTGCAGATCGCCGCCGAGGAATTCCCGCACCTCGGTGGCCGGCGCCCGGGGAACCCTTCGAACATCGCTTAGGTGGCGGCTTCTTTGCGCCACCGCCACCAGTCCAGGCGGGCCGAACGGCCCGCACAGCGGGGCTATTGGGCATCCGCGTGCAGGACCTTCGGTCGGCATAGCCGGCGCTCCTCCGGTGTTGTCATGGGCACATATACCCGTGCGGGTATATGTGATTCTTGCAAGGAGGCATGTCATGATGCGGAACGAAGGGGCGGCGGACCGGTGGCTGAGGCTGATCATCGCGGCGCTGGGATGGTGGCTCGCAGCCTCGGTCGGCTACGCGACCGCAGGCGGAATCATCGTGCTGGTGGTCGCGGGGATACTGGTGGTCACCGCAGTGACCGGTTTCTGCCCGCTGTATGCGCTGCTGCGGGTCTCGACGCGGGGCGGCAGATACCGGTTCCTGCCGGGCCGCGGGGGCCCGCACCTGCACAGGGGTCACCCCGCGCGGTAGGCCCGGGGGCACACCCCGCTGTCTGCGGCAGGCTGGTCTCTCCGGCACCCCTGCGGTTGCCCCTGCAGCGATCAGCCTGCCGGTCCCGGGGGGATGGGTTGCCCGCCTGCGGCCTCGCATGTCGGCAAGCTCACCGTGGATGATGGCGTTGATGCGGGTGGCGGCGTCCTTGGCGGCAGCCGGCACGCGCCAGGTCGCACAGTTACGCGCATGCCGCCATTGACGGCGCGCGCCTGCCGAGGGAGGGGAGCAATGTCGCGCAGCCACAATGTCAGCATCAACGTAGCTGACCTGGAACTCGCTGAGGCGCCCGGCGGGCAGCCGGTGATGCTCGGCGAGATCACCGGCGTCCACCTGCTCGTGCTGCTGCGGCACCGGCATTGACTGCCCTGCCAGCAGCACCTGGTCCAGGTGCACCAGACCTCCGGTGATCCGCCGCCCGGCCTGATCCTGGTCGGCTTCAGCCCGCCGCGGCCACTCGCGGCCATCGCCCGCCACCTCGGCTGGCCCGGCCGGATCCTGGCCGACGAGCAGCGCCTGCTCTACCGGCGCCTGAAGATAGGACGCGCCCCGCTGCGGCATGTGTACTCACCCCGCACCCTCGCCACCTACGCGGGTGCCCTGGCGCACGGGCACCGGCTGGCCCGGCCCGTCGAAGACACCCGCCAGCTCGGCGCCGACGCGATCATGGCCGACGGCGTCGTGCGCCAGATCTGGCGGCCCCGCACGCCTAGCGACCGCCCGCCGGCCTGCGAGGTCGTCGCGGCGGCTCGGACCTGGCTGATCTGAGATCAGATCCGCGGTGCCTGCCTGACGCAGCTGCGGCCCTTACTGCATCCGCGCCGGGGCGGCGTGAGCAGGCAGGCGCGAGGTGGGCTGGCGGCCAGGCCGCGGTGATGGGCGGCCTGAGCTGCCAGCATTCCCGGCCGGGATGGGATCGGGGTCGTTCCGGCCTCGCGTGACGGGTCACGCGCGATCCCTCGGGGCGGCTGGCTCGGCAGTGGTGCCGAGCAGCGCGCTGGCACCGACCTTGAGCAGCGGTGAGTTCCGGATCCCGCGCCGCAACGGCGGGTACGCGAACGGCAGCGCAATCCCGGCGACCAGGGTGATCCCCGCGGCGAGAGCATCCCAGTTGTAGGGGGCTGCCGGGAACGGGACGAAGGTTTCCTTGACGACGTAGCCGAGAATCGCGAGGCCGACGATGAGAATCACGGTCTTGGCCGGGTGCATGCGCCGCCGGATTGTGAAGATGATGGCGGCCACGACGACCAGGATGTACGCCGCGATAATCAGGTCCGCCCCGTAGGTGAGGCTGATCGCGACGGCGCGGGTTGCCAGCGGCTCCTTGATGAAGATCAGCATCATAAGCAGGCTGCCCGCACCCACCCAGATCAGGGCGCCAACCGGCGCACCGGTGCCCCGGCTCGTCCGCCGCAGCATTCCCGGCCCGGCGTCGCGGCCAAGCGCGAAAAGGATCCGTGAAGCGCCGACTGCGCTGGCGAGCGCGGCACCGAACGAGCTGACGACGGCACCGAAGTTGACCAGGTCGCCCACCCAGCCGGCCACGAACTTGTCTGTGACGGTCACCAGCGGCACCGTGGAGGCGGAAAGCTGTTTCACGCCCGGGTAGGCGTTTGTCACCACCGCGGCGACACCGATCTCGAAGATGGCCACTGCTGCGAGTGAGACAGCGATGGCCAGAGGAACCAGCCGGCGGGGCTGACGGGACTCCTCACCGAGCGTGGATGCTGCCTCAAACCCGGAGAACGCCGAGAACGAGTAGACGATACCCAGGCCGAGCACGGACAGGGCTGCTCCGTTCGCCTTGAAGGGCACGGAGCTGAAGGCATGCCCGTGGAAACCGCCTTTCGCCAGGATGACGGAGCAGGCGATGATCACCAGGATCATCGACGTGCCCTCCAGGATCAAGATCACAGTCGCCGAGATCTTGATATCGAGGTAGGCGAGCGCCATCACGAGGACGAAGGCGATGATCGCGTACACCTGCCAGTTGAGGTGCAGGCCGATGGCGGCGAAGGCGGGCTGGGCTTCGTCTGCCGTGCTCGTGTACACGCCCCCGGCGAAGTCGACATAGACGAGCATGAGCGTCCAGGCGGCGAGGAACCCGAATACCGGCCCGGCGACGGCGCCGGTGAATCCGTACACCGAGCCGGCGCTGTTGAAGCCGCGGGTGAAGATGATAAAGGCGTAGGCGACGAAGCCCATGGCGACCGCCGCGACTACCTGGACCAGGGCGGTTCCCGCGCCGGAGATGCTGGCGAGGATGGCAGCCCCGATCACCACCCCGCCGGTGGGGCCCTGAACCCCCACCGACTCGGCGATCGTCCGGAAGAACCGCAGGCGCCCGCCGCGCAGCCGTTCCGTTTCTCCCGCGGCCGGGTAAGCGTCCGCCGCAGTGCTTTCTTCCCGAGGCGGCGGTTCTGCGACCCTCATGCCGCACTCGTCCGCTCTGGCGCATCTGCGCTGACTGGACGTGCCGGCGCCTGAGCCAGGCCCCGGACGGAGGGTGCCCGGCGAGGTGACGGCAGGATCACAGGCGGCCGCCTGGCTCTTCTGCCGCAGCCGCCTCGCCGGACCCCGCCCGCCGTGCCTGCGCGCCGGGCGAGGCCAGCACCGGCCGCCCGGCGATCAGCTGAACCCACGGTGCCATCCCCTCCCGGGCTGACTGACGGCAGCCCCGGTCTCCTGCGGCCCTCACCGGCTGGCGTGCCGCGGCGCGGTCATTCCGGCCCGGCGAAACGCCACTGCGAGCACGATCCCGGCCACGAGCCCGAAGAGCAGGTGGGCCAGGAAGAACGCCAGCTGCGGGACGAACGCCATCAGCGGGTTGACGGCCGGGAGCAGCCCCCACCGCATGATGACGTACACGATCGCCCCTCCGGCCACCCCGGCCGTGACGATCCCGGCGGACGTCCGCAGACCCGGTACTCCCGTCCTGGCGGCCATGCCGATGACCACAGCGAAGGCCACGCCGAGGAACGCGGCGAACGCGAAATGCAAGATGACGCCTGCCGCCACGTGCCCGGCCGACACCGGCATCGCGTTCATCACCGCCGCCCGGGCGGACGGGCTCAGACCTGACATCAGGCTGGCCATCGTCGAGTTGGTGGCCTTGCCGCTCATCAGCAGGCCCATCTGGGTCACGGTCGCCGCTGGCACGTGCATGCCCATGAGCATCGCGCCGAGGCTCTTCATCATCGCCGCGCTGAGGTGGCCGCCGTGGGCCACTGCGGCAAGCGGGGCCATCGCGCTGGCCGGCAGGTGAATGCCCATCATGCTCACCAGCTTGGGCAGCATCGACATCGGCGGGGTGACCGTGAATACGAACGAGGCCATCCCGACGTTCAGCGGGGTCGCATACCCCATCCCGGCCGCGCCCATGACCAGGATCATCACCGCGATCATCACCAGCCCGCCGGCCAGCCCGGCGAGTAGCCCCGACCCGAGCAGACGCCGCGCCATCACCGCGGTGTCGCTCCCCAATCCCAGCCGTTCCGTATGTGTCGTAGCCTGCATGGCCAGCGGTTCCTTTCCGTAATGCGCTGCGTGCCTGCGAAGGTCTGCGGGTAGGCTGCCGACCCCGGCAACCGGGTGCCCTCTGGCTGCGGGCCGGGGGGCTTGCCCAAGCCGCCAGCGCCGCGGCGGCAGGTCCGACTCCGGGCTGCCGGCCCGGCGGGCGAGCCCGTTCGGCCTGCACTCTCATTGCATCGCCGGCGCCCGCTAGCCGGCGGGTGCTGTGTCAGGCGGATGACAGTGTTGATCGTGCCGGCTTCAGGCGGGGCTGGCCGGCCTACCGGCGGGGGGATGGCCAAGAAGGGTCTCAGCTGCTGGCAGGCCCGCCCGCCGGTTAGGTGTCAGCTTGCTGACACTCGCGTGACCGGCTGGGGCGGTGAGGCGTTGAAAGACGTAACGGCTGGAAGTGGGAAGGAGACCTGTGATGGCGCGTGCGACGTGGAACGGGGTGGTGCTGGCGGAGACCAGCCGTCCGGTGCTGCTGGAAGGCAACGTGTATTTCCCGCCGGAGGATGTCCGGCGGGAGTACCTGGCCAGGACGCGGGCATGGTCGGTGTGCCCGTGGAAAGGGCTGGCCCGGTATTACACCGTGCGGGCTGGCGGGCAGGCGAACAAGAACGCGGCCTGGTATTACCCGCACCCGAGCCCGCTCGCCCGCAGGATCAGGAACTATGTGGCGTTCTGGAACGGGGTGCAGGTGGACGCCTGGGAAGGGGCGCAGGCTGAGACTGGGACCGGCGTGGCGGCGTCGCCGGCGCGCGGGGCAGCCCCGGATGCGGGCATCGCTTCCCGGCCGGAGGGCTGACCTGTGGCCGCGGATTATGACCTGATCGTGATCGGTGGTGGTGCGGCCGGGCTCGGCGCCGCCCGCGCGGGGGCCGCTGCTGGCGCGCGCACGCTGCTGGTTTCGGAGGGTGAGATCGGCGGGGAGTGCACGTTCACGGGGTGCGTGCCGTCGAAGACGCTGATCGAGGCCGCCGCCCGCGGCGCCGCGTTTCCCGCCGCGATGGCGGCGGTGCGTGACGCGGTCGCGGCTATCGCGGCCACCGAGACCGCTGAGATTCTGTCGCGGGAGGGCATCGAGGTCCTTCGCGGCCGGGCGGTCTTCACCGCACCGCGCGACATCAGCGCTGGGGGACGTGCCGTGCGGGGCGGACGGTTTGTCATCGCCACCGGGTCCCGGCCCGCCGTCCCTCCCGTGCCCGGCCTGGCGGAGACCGCCTACCTGACCAACGAGACCGTCTTCGGCCTGGATCAGCTGCCCGGCCGCCTGGCGGTGCTGGGCGGCGGCGCGGTGGGCTGCGAGCTGGCGCAGGCGTTCACCCGGCTCGGCAGCGAGGTCACGATCATCGAGGCCGCGCCCCGGCTGCTGGACGCCGCCGACCCGGCCGCGTCCGCGGTCATCGACCGTGTGTTCCGCGCCGAGGGCATCACCGTGCGCACCGGGGACTCGGCTGCAGGTGTCAAGGAGAACGGTGGCGGCGTGAGTGTCCGCCTGGCGTCCGGGGAGGCGATGGAGGCGGACCAGCTGCTGGTGGCCGCCGGGCGGCAGCCTGCCGCCGGTCACCTGGGCCTGGAGGCCGCGGGAGTCCGCCTCGATGAGCGCGGCTATGTCGTGACGGACCGGCACCTGGCTACCACCGCCCGGGGGATCTTCGCGGCGGGGGATGTGACCGGGCGGATGCCGTTCACCCACGCGGCTCACGCCATGGGCCGCCTGGCCGCTCGCAACGCCCTGCGCCGCCGCTGGTCACCACCGGGTGTGTTCGCCACGCCGGCGATCCCGTGGGTGGTGTTCACCGACCCTGAGGTGGCCCAGGTCGGGCTCACCGAGGCCCCGGCAGCCGCAGCCCATGCGGATGCGCGGGTGGCGTACCTGCCGGTGAGCGAGGCCGACCGGGCGGTCACCGCGGGGCGCACCGAAGGCTTCGTCAAGATCATCGCGGGCCGGCGTCGGGTGCTGGGGAATGTGGGGGGCGGGCGGGTGCTGGGGGCTACCATCGTCGCTGCCCGTGCGGGGGAGATGATTCACGAGCCCGCGCTGGTGATGCGCGCGGGCATGTTCACCGGCCGGCTCGCCCAGACCGTGCACGCCTACCCGACCTGGTCGCTGGCCATCCAGCAGGCGGCCGCCCAGTTTTTCGGCCAGTTCGGCGGACGCACGGCCCGCCCGGCGGAGCCTGGCCCGCGCTGAGGCCGCTGCTCACCGCGCCGGGTTGCCTGCCGCGTCAGCACCGGACCGGGCGTACCGGGTCGCTCGCGCCCGGGAATCGGGCTGGGGTGCTCCGCGCAGTGTCAGAGCGCGATCCGGCAGCCGTCCCAGTAGGCCTCGACACGGGGCTGGCGCCTGCCCCGCAGGCCGATCTCCAGTACGTCAGGAACCCGGCCCGCGGGAGAGCGGAGCCAGATTTCCACGGCCGCCTGCACTCACGTCCACCTGCATGATCTCTCCTTCACCAGACCCGCCAGCCGGCCCGTTCATGCGGGCCCGGGACACGCTGCGCAGCGGCGCCTGGCCTTTCCTCGTGGCGTGGCCCCCCGGGCCCGTCAGCGCTGTTCCCCCGCCCGGCGGCGGGTCAGGCGGCCAGCCGGCCGAGTGAGCCACGATGAGGGCCGGGCCCGGGCTGCCGGGACGACGCCGGGCTGCCCCGCGCGCACGGCCGCGATAACCTGCCGCGCCGGCGGGTTCACCATGGCCCGGGCACCGACCACGACGGTGGGAACGGTCTCGTCGCCACCGGTAATGGCGCGCACCCGCGCCGCCGCCGCCCGGTCTTCCCAGATGTTGACCCACTCCGCCTGGACCCGCGCACTGCGCAGCCCTAGCCGCAGCATCGCGCAGAACGGGCACCCGGGCCGCCAGTACACCCGCACCCCACCGGGTATCCCGGTTTCCGCTGTCACGACTGCGCCGCCGTCCGGTGCAGCCGCCTAGCGGTACAGCCGGCCAGGCTGCGGCCCGTGCCGGCCGCTTCCTGGCCCAGGCCGCTGTGACCGCTTCCGGCGGGCACTTCCCCGTTCCGCACGGCCATGGCCATCAGTTCCTCCCCGATAAGTGGTACCTCACCCACTGCAGCACCGGGCCCCGGTGCACCGGGGACGGAGTGTTAGCCAGGTGACAAGATGGTGTCATGAGTTTCCGGCGGCTCCCCGGGGTGGCGGCGCAGCGGACTGCGAGGCTGCTGCCCGTGCCCGCGGGCCTCAGCGAGGCGCAGATCCGGCAGGCCGCCTGGGTGGCGCGGTGCGTGGGCCGCGGCCAGTCCGCCCCGCTGCGGCCCGGCGATGTGACCGCGCTGGCGTCGCTGCTGGCGGTCCGCACGTTCCAGCCTGGCTCGGTGCTGTTCGGCGGCGGGAAGGCAGCGGGGGTGTGGATCGTCCGCGATGGCCGGATTGAGCTGTCGGTGGGCTCCGGCCGCCGCCGCGCCGTGGTGCAGCTGCTGCGCCCAGGCGACGTGGACGGCGATATCCAGCTGCTGCTGGAAATGCCGCTGCCCTACATCGGCCGGGCCCTGTCCGAGGTCACCTGCCTGTTCCTGGGGCCCGACGATTTCGAGGAGCTGCTGGCCACCAGCCCGGGAATCGCTCGCCGGTGGCTGTCCAGCGTGGCGCAGCGGCTGGCGGCGAGCCAGGCCCGCATCCTGGCGCTGCTGGGCGGATCACTGGCCGCCCAGGCCGCAAGCCTCCTGGCGGAGGAGGGCGTGGACGGCCGGGTGGAACTGCCGCAGAGGACCCTGGCCGCCATGCTCGGGGTGCAGCGGCCCTCGCTGAACAAAGTCCTCAAAGACTTCGAACGCGAAGGCCTGATCAGGATCAGTTACGCCGCCATCGAGATCCTGGACCGGGTCAGTCTCGCCGCCCGCACCTAATCCGCGTGCCTGCACGCAGGTCAGGTCAGCCAGGTCCTGGGCCAGCGCGCCCGGCTCGCCGGCGGCTCCCGCGATGATCGCCGGGCCGGTGATGACACCTGCGGCCGGGCCCTGGATGCCGGCCGGAAGGGCGGCGGTGCGCAGGAACCGCAGGCTGCCGTCACAGCGACCAGCCGGGCCCTGCGCCGCCGGTCGCCTGGTCGACCCGGCGGGCCAGTTCCCCGGTGGGCGTCAGTGTGCTGGTCACTCCTCTCCTGGGTTGCGTTATGCCGCTGGTTCTTGGTGAGCGACGGGAGCGGCACCGTGGCCCTGGCGCCCGCCGCCGGCTGCCGCCGCAGGGATGCCCGCTGATTCGGCGCGGGCTGGTGCCCGGAGCAGCCGCAGTCCGGTGACGATCCGCTGTGCGGCGGTGATGGCCACGACGGCGGTAAAGGCCCACACGATCACCGTCGCGTGCTGGGGAAACAGGAACAGGAGCACGTAGACGGCGATGGTCTCCGTGCCCTCGGCCAGGCCGCCGACAAACCGCAGCGACCGGTTATCGCCGAGCCGCTGGCGGCGACGCTCGGCGAGTGAGGACAGGGCCAGGAACGCGGTACCCGAGATGTAGTACGCGGTGAGCAGCGCCACGCAGGCCAGCCGGGCGCCGGGCACCGCGACCGCAAGGCCGAGTATGACGCCGGCGTAGACGCTGAAGTCGGCGACGATGTCGAGGAACCCGCCCGCGTCGGTCGGGAACCCGGCCCGGGCTGTGGGCCCGTCAAGCCCGTCGAGCAGCCGGTTGGCCAGCCACAAGCCCAGCGCCACCGGCCAGGCCCGCAGCGCGGTGGCCGCGCACGCCCCGGCCCCGGCGGCCCACCCGGCAGCGGTCAGCGCGGCCGGCGCCACCCCGGCGCCGGCCAGCCGCTGGCCGGCTGCCTCCAGCGCCGGGCCCAGCAGCGCCCTCATCCGTGGATCCAGCATCCGCCGCTCCCTACCGGGGCGCCCGGCTGCCGGGCACCGGCACGTCCGGCTGCCCGGCGGGGCGGGGCCGGACCGCAGGCATCGGCAGCATGGTGCGCAGTTCCCGGTTTTCTTCCGGGTCGAGCACGCTGTGCTGGACGCAGGCGGGTACCAGGGTGGCGTTCTCGGGGTGGGCCATGGCGTAGTGGCAGGCGGCCAGCCGCTCCTGGGTGGCCCGGATCCGCGGGTTCTCGCTGGTCTGGCCGGCCTGCATCAGCTCCCAGGCGGGCTTGACATCGGCGGCGTCCATGAACTGGTGCATCACATAGCTCACTGGGCGGGCCTGGTGGGCCAGCAGTCGGCGCAGCCCCACGCGGCGGACGGTCCGGGCCAGCCATCCGGCGGCCAGCAGCAGGACCTGCGGGTGCCGGGCGGTGATCAGCGTGAGCTGGCCGGCCAGCGCTGGGGCGGGGGTGCCGGTGAAGCTGACCAGGCCGAGGTAGCGGAAGAACGCGTCCCGCACCGCCAGGTCCCGCGGATCATCCCCGTCGAGGAAGGGGTACCAGCGGTCACCGGCCCAGAACCCGTACGCGGCCCGGTTGCATCGCACGTCCCCGTGCTCGAACACCCGGTAATCCAGCGTCGTGCCCGCGCCGCGCTCGATGTGCGCCCACACCTGGTCCCCGGTCACCTGCTGGTAGTCCTCATGCCAGCGGCGCTCGTCGCCGACGAACGCGGCCGGCTGGAAGGAGAACATCCCGTACCCCATGGCCCGGCAGTCCCGCACAACCGCGGCGACCTGGCCAAGGTTCGCGGGGGTGACGGTCATGTTGTGGGCCAGGAAGTACCGGACCTTGTGCTCGCGGCGCAGCCGGGCGAACATCGCCGCGAACCGCTGCCGGTACGGATTCAGCGATGCCTCGTCCGGGGGGCGGGGGATGCCGCGGCGGCCGAACATCAGCGAGTCGAAGTGGGCGGCGAACGACACCCGGCGCAGCCGGGGCCGGCCATCCCGGCCCAGCACCAGCCGCTCCAGGTAGGCGTAGCCGAAGTCGCCGTGGGTGAAGCTCATCGGCTCCCGCCCGTAGCCGCGCATGACCTGCAGCGCTGCGGCGTGGTCGTCGGGGCCGAGCAGGCTCACCTCACCGCCGATCAGCTGGGCATGCGCCCGCGGCCCGCGCCGCTCGCGCAGCAGCGCCATCTGGGCCCGCACCTGGGCCAGGGTGTGCGGCCCGTCGACCTGGACCTGGTTGGCGTCGCGGGAGTGGTAGCACGGCGTGCAAGCCAGGTCGCACCGGGGGAAGACCCCGCGGGTGCCCTCACACCCCACCGCGTGCCGCCCCAGCACCTGACCTGGGGTCCGGGCCGTCTCCGGCAGCCCGGCCCAGCGGCGCGCCAGCGCAGCAGCGAACTCCGGATCCACCGGCCGCAGGGCGCGTGCCAGCGTGATGGCCGTTCGTCTCACGTCCACGAGACCCCCCATCCTGCTGCTGCAGGCCGGCAGCCGCGTCGCCGGCCAGGTGCCCGTCACCAGCAGCACACCACCCGGCACGTGTCCGCGGCCCGCCCCGTGTCAGCGACATGACACTGTCCGCGCGCCAGGGGCGCGGGGGCCTGGCCGTCCTGAGCGGGGCGGTCCTGCGCGGGATGGTGCGCAGGTCTGCGACAGGGACCCGCCCGTGCACGGCGATGGTCAGGGCACCGAGTACCTCCCCGCCGGCTGGCCCGGCGCTGGTCGCGCCCACCAGCACGCCGCGGCGGGAGTCTTCGTCCGCACGGCCAGGCCCTGCTCGCGGGCCCCAGCCCGACCGAGCCGATCTCGGGGTCGGCGAAGGTGACTCTCGGCACCGCCCGGTAGCCTGCGGCCGGCCCATCCTGGCCGAGGATCATCGGCGCAGGTCCAGCTGGACGTGTACGGGGAGGTGATGGACGCCCTCCATCAGGCACGCTGCGCCGGCCGGCGGCACTTCACCCACTCCAAGGTCATGGCGTGGGCCCGCCGGGGGAAACTGCTGGGCGCGTGGGCGATCTCAGGTAGGGGCAGCCCGTTTTCGCTGTATCGCGGGCACCCGCCGCGCCAGGGGGCTATGTCAGGCTGCTGACACTGTTCGCCGGGCAGACGTTCAGGAACGTCCGGGGGCCTGGTGCCATGTACGGATGCAGGCAGCTGCGGCGTCGCAGGCCTGGGCAGCGCCGGCGGGGTCGATGCGGGCTGCTAGCCAGATGCCGAACGTGGTGGCGGTAAGAAGCTGCGCCTGCTGGCGGGCCAGGGCCGGCTCCCGCTGGCCCGCCAGCGCGCTGGCGAAGGCAGCGTTGAGCCGGTCCCGGAAGGCCTGGCCCTGGCGGCCCAGGTGGGTGCTGCGGCCCTCGTGCTCGGCGATCGAGTTGATCATGAGGCAGCCTCGTCCGGCCTGACTGCCAGTGCGGAAGAAGGTGGCGAGGCTGGTGAAGAAGCGCTCAATGTCGCCGGTGCCGGCCCTGGGCCGTTCCATGGGCGCGAGCCGGGGGCCGATGAAGTCGCGGAGATACCACTGCAGGGCCAGGTCGAAGATCGCCTGCTTGGTACCGAAGGCGCTGTAGAGGCTGGAGCGGTTCAGGCCGGTGGCCTGCTCGAGGTCGGAGATCGCGGTGCCGGGGTAGCCCCTGGACCAGAACACTCCCGCGGCTGCCTGCACGGCGTCCTCGGTGCTGAAGCTGCGGGGCCGTGCCATCTGCCATCCCCTTGACGCTGCCAACCTGACCGGTCCAGCATAAGAAAATCAGTTCTGAAACGCATAGGTCAGAATGGTTTCTCACAAGGCGGTGAGATGATGGCCATCCCCACCGAGCCCATCGGGAGCATCCCAAGGCCGCCGTGGCTGATCGAGGCAGGCGGGGATCTCGCCGCCGGGCGTATCACCGCTCAGGCCTACGGCGAACTGGCCGAGAAGGCGGTGCGCGAGACGATCGGGCTGTTCGAGGCAACCGGGTCGCCGGTGATCACCGACGGGGAGCAAGGCAAGCCGAGCTTCGCGACCTACCCGCTCGAGGGCCTGGACACGCTCGCCCCGGACGGGGCCGTGATCCCGTTCGCCGACGGGCACACCCGGCAGCTGCCCCGGCTGACCGCTGGCCCGTTCCGCTACGCCACCCACGCTGACCGCTATCTCGGCCAGGCGCTGCGCTGTGCGCATGTCCCGGTCAAGCAGCCGGTGATCGCCGCTTCCGCGCTGAGCCTGCTCTACCCGCAGAACGGGATTGACGGCTACCCGCGGGAGGCGTTCCTGGCGGACCTGGTGCGCGAGGCGGCCGCCGACATCCGCAGCGCCCTGGATGCGGGCGCGCACAGCGTGCAGATCGACTTCACCGAGGGCAGGCTCGCGGTCAAGCTCGACCCGTCCGGGCAGCTGCTGCGGTCGTTCACCGAACTCAACAACCGGGTACTGGCCGGATTCTCGCCTCAGGAGCGGCAGCGGATCGGCGTGCACACCTGCCCGGGCGGGGACCAGGACTCCACCCACAGCGCCGACGCTGACTACGCCGCGCTGCTGCCGGGCCTGTTCAGCGTCAACGCCGGCGCGTTTTACATCCAGCTGGCCAGCGAACCGGACCAGCCCCGCGTGCTGCGCGTCATCGCCGAGCACGCCAGGCCAGACCAGCGGATCTTCGTCGGCGTGACCGACCCGATCGACCCTCGCGTGGAGACGGCGGAGGAAGTCAGAGACCGGGTGCTGGAAGCAGCGCAGTACATCGACCCGGCCCGGCTGGGCACCTGCGACGACTGCGGCTTTGCGCCGTTCGGCGACGACACCTCCACCACCCGCCAGACCGCATTCGCGAAGATCTCCGCCCGGGTGGCGGGTACCCAGCTAGCGGCCAGGGAACTCGGGCTCTGACCGGGCGCGCCACGTCGGTGGCTGCCGGGGCCCGGTGCCCGTCCTGGTCGCGGGCGGGCGAGGCGATCCGGCTGTTCGCCCGCGGGACCGCGCTGCGCCCCTGCGTGCCGGTGGCCGCGGTGGTGGGCTGCGTGTTGTCGGCGATCAACGAAGGGACGCGGATCGCCGCTGGCCGCACCGGGTGGACGACCTGGGTGCAGGTCGGCCTCAACTTCGTAGTGCCGTTTCTCGTCTCCAGTTACGGCTACCTCACCGCCGCCCGGCTCCCAGGCGGGCCTCCCCCGGAGAGGGCCTGCTGAGAGATCCATCCGGCTCATGGACAGTGCCTGCGGCTGCCCGGCATCTGCCGGCGGCCTCCCTGGGAATTCGCGTGGCGCGGCCCGCCCCCGGCAGCTGCGGCGCCCGGCAGACGAGGCGCGGGAATCGGGCCGGCCACCCTGGCTCGTCAGGGGCTGCCGCGGGGCCGGCCCGGCCGGCCCGGGTCGCGCCTGCCGCGCCGGTAGAGCACGGCGAGTGCCGCGATCACGGCGAGGGCGACCACGTTGGCGATGAGGCCGAAGCTCATGGGTGGCGGGTCCCCTTCCTATGGCAGGGCGTGCATGACGGCTTCCATGGCTGCCCCGGCCACGCAGGCGCCGGTAATGAACAGGCCGAGGAACGCGGCGGTGAGCCGGGGCGGGAACGAAAGGCGGTAGATCCGCACCAGCGGCAGGATCAGCAGGTCGCCGTAGCAGGAACCGCGCCACCGGCACGTTGCCTATTGAGCACACGAACGTGGACACGGCGATCGCCAGGCCGAAGAGCAGCAGGAGAACGTAGCCGATCACCGGGACGGATCCGACGGCGTGGAGCACCTGGCTGAAGGCTCGGGCGGGGATCAGGGCCTCGGCGAACCCGGCCAGCAGGTAGCCGGCGAGCAGTTCGGTGCGCAGCATGCGCACGTCCCCTGCTCCTCGGCAGCCGAGCCTAAACCCTCCAACGGCCCCGGCGAGCTTGATGTTCATGCCGAGATCGAGGAGGCTGCTCAGGTGTCCCACTCGGCGTCGACGTAGCCGAGTCGCCGGTTCATCTCGATCGCCGCAGTGTTCGCCGGATGATGGAAGGTCCGGATCTTGTTCACGCCGCAAAGGCTGGCGAATCCGATGCCGGTGATCTTCATCGCCACGGCGATGCCCCGGTGCCGGCAGGCAGTCTTGACTCCGGTCATCTCGTTGAAGACGTGCCCGGTAGGGCTGTGGTCGGATGTGACGGCGAGGCCGGCCCACGCGTCGCCGTCGAGCGCGATGACGACGCCGCCTGCGTCAAAGGAGGGCACGTTGATCCGGCGGGCGAGGTATTCCGCGAACGTGTAGAACTCGCCGCCCTCGGGGATGTCAGCGGAGCACTCCTTGTTGAGCTCGTAGAGAGCACGCCGGTGAGCGGGAGTGTCACCGAGTTCGGCCAGCGTGGTCAGGCGGATGCCCGCAGCCTGGCAGCGCTCGGCATACGGCGCGAAGCGCGCCGCGTCAAAAGTCCTGACGTCCAGTTCCAGCTTGACCCAGTCGCGCGTCATGATGCGCTTCCCTTCTGCCGTGATCTTCTTGCACCTCTCCTGGCCTGAGCGCAGCAAAGGCCCGCACCCGGGGCTGGTCACGCGTGCCCGGTGAGCCGTTCAGTCAGGGGAAGCGCGTGGTGAGAACAGCCCTTCCCCGTCGCTTCCGCCGAGTACAAATATGATATGAAGCGGGCAAGGTCGCCGGCCTGGTCATGGCACCCCGGCTGGCAGGCAAGGTGGCCTTCGTCAACATCGGCTTCGACGGCCCACGGTCGACGCTGTAGCGGGCGGTCATCTGGGCGGCGCCGATGAACCGGTGGCCGGGGCGCATCGCGGTGTTGAGCACGCGCACCCCGCCGCGGCAGGGCGAGGGGCCGCGCAGAAGCTGGTAGTAGTCCTGGTCCGTGGAGGCGATCAGCACCTCCCGGGCCGGGTCGGC
>DATKRH010000190.1:0-5031 GCA_035532295.1 Streptosporangiaceae bacterium | reverse complement strand
GAGGACGTGCTGGCGGACCCGCGGCCCGCCATTGGGTGCAGCCGCGGAGTTCGCCCAGCCGATAAGCCGCCCAGTACCGCTGCACCACATGATCGGTGTCCGGCGCCACAACAGCTCTCGGACCAGTCCGCTGGAGACATCGATGTTTCCGTGCAGCATCAGAGCCAGCACCCGCTCGACTGGGACGCTGCCCAGTTCTTCACGGGACTTTTCAACCTTGACCCGGCCGGAGCGGATGAACGCCCTTGACCCAGGAGTGGCCAGGTGCAGGACTTGTGCGTCGGGGTCGGCGACCAGCACCCTGCGGCGGACAGCGCCCAGTGCCCGCTCGTCCGGAAGGCATACCCCCGCATGGGAGCAACGGGTGCAGCGGGGGTCGTCTTCCAGCGGCTCGGGTGCCCGATCCGCCGCCAGGACGAGGGCTGTTTGCTCGACGTGGTGGCGCGCGAGGTTGAACTCGGCCGGCCCGATCGGCACGGGCACGCGGGTCTGGTGCTGAGTGAAGTAGACAGCCGCGCCAGTTGCGTCGAAGCCGCTCTCACGAAGCGCCTGCACCTGCAGTGCAAGCTGCACCACCATCGGCTCCGTCACCTCGGCGCGGCGCCTGACCGGAGTGGCTTTGTACTCCACCACGGTGGCCGACCCTCCGTCGTCCAGTTCGACCGCGTCGCAACGGCCGATGACACCCAGAGTCGGGCTCGCGACGTCTACTGCGCGCAGCCGGTGAGTTCTGGAGGACGCGGGATCATCGCTCGCGCGATGTTCCTGGACGCCGATCGCCATCTGGTGGGTGTCGGTGGTCTCACCCATCGCTTCCAGCCAGGCCCTGCGGGGGCAGAAGACGTGGTGAGCGACCAGGCTGATGGGCAATGGATCACCACGCCCCAGGTCGGCGGTGCTCACGGCAGAGCCCGGATGGGGATCGGTTCGCCGCGCATAGCCCGCCGTTCGGGAGCGTTGTCGCTGCCGAACCTCCGGATCGGGAACCGGACCAAGCCTTCCGTTCCGCGTGCCGACAGCCAGCCGCGGGCGGCCGACAGCTCGGTATCGGAGTACAGGTCAAGTCCTGCGCCAGCCACGACGCGCAAGGGAGCGCTCGCGAGGATCGAGCGCAGCCTGGCGGGCTGCCACGCCCCGCGCCAGACCGGCACGTAGAACCACTCGTTGCGACCGCGGCCAAGATGACCGCTGGTTCTAGCTGTGGCGTTGACTCGCATCGCGAGCGGGAGCTGAGAGATCCCCCACAAGGCGCACCAAGCCAGGGCATTGTCGACCGGTCCAGGGCTGGCCAGCCCGGTGGCCGTGCGGCTGTCCGGCTTGTCGCCCCCGATTTCGTCCCGGACAGTGTCGCCGCGCAGCCCGGCCACGATCTGGCCAGGGTCACGGGCTGCCACCGCGTCGCCGAGCTTGCGGAGGCGGTTGCCGACGAACTCCGAGCCTTGGTTGCGGGGCTGCATTTCCAGCCGACTCGCTCCGTCGTCTTGAAGGATCGCGCCCTGCCTGTTGCGCCGCCAGTAGCAGGGCTCACCGAGCGCGGACAGGAGCCTCAGGTCCAGCCAGCGGCTACTGGCCGTGAGAGTGTCAAGGACGTCGCGCCGGGACCGCTGGGCCTGCCCCCAGGTTTGGTCATCGCCGAACAGGGTCAGCCGGGGACTCATCAGCGCCCGTGGCGTCCCGTTCAGCGTAATGTCACGGTGAAGCCACGAGCCGTCTGCCCTGGCGGATCGCGCATGGTGTGAGATCAGGTTGCCGATCGTTGCCTCGTCCATCCCAGGTGCGGTCACGTACGGCTGCGGGTTGCCCCCACCGGTCCACCCGACCCGCAGGCCGGGGGTTCCTTCGGACTGGAGGATGGCGGCGAGCCCATACAGGGCTAGGTGTGACAGCAGAACGTGCGGCTCGCATGTGCGCAAAGTGATGTCGTTCATCCGCCCTCCCCGGATACCTGGCAGTCGGCGGCCCGGAGCAGTGCCTCAAGGAATGCGCAGCCCCACACGCCGTAACGGATCTGAGTTGTTTCAATGAACTCGTCCCAGCCACCGTGATCGAACAGGCTGGTGGCCCGCTGCAGCCAGTCCTCGGCGTGCTGCTCCCCGGCCAGTTGCTCGGCTGTGTGCGGGAACCCGGAGCGGCCATACCCGTGGCTGGTGCCGACCAGCCGCGCGGTCAGTACCGGGTCGACGCCTACGGCGGCATGCAGCGTATCCCAGCTGTCGACCACAGACCGCTGCTCGTGCCGCCACCTGCTTGGCAGGCCGGCCTGGGCCTGGCGCTCGCGGACCTGCCGGACGGTGCTGCGGGGATCGCTCTTGGCCAGCAGGGGGTCACCGTCCTTGGCCCCGAGCCGGACCGCCTGGAACCGCGGGTCGGCTTTGCCGTCGTCGTGGTGGGCTCCAGCTAGCCGCAGCGCCCCAGCCAGGGCCTCGGCAAGCCCGAGCCCTTCCGCGATCATTCCGGCGCGACCGGCGACATGTGCCTGGTGGTCGGCCAGCAGCACGAGCCCAACGGCAGGGTCGCGCGTGCTGAAGACCTGCCGCAGATCCTCGTCGGCCGCGGCCCGGCGGCGATCGACGACCACGGCCCGGGTTTCCTGCTCGCCGGTTCGGCGCAGCATCACGTCGCTCTGCTTGACCGGGCCACGTAGCAGCTTGACGACCGCGTCGAGTACGTGCCGCAGATCCTCTCCGAGCTGATCATCCGGCCATTGCTGGAGCAGATCGGCGAGGTGGTCGCGGCGGTCCCGCTCGGTGCGCTCATCGAAGCCGTCGGCGAACTGGTCGAGCACCCTTCGGGCAGTCCCGGCGTCGAGCCCGGCCACCCGCTCATGCTGAGGTGATGATTCCAGACGCAGGACCACATCGCCTGGCCCCAGATCGGCCTGCAAGTGCAAGACGTCGTCAGCGGGTGCCCGGCGGGATGGCTCTATCCCATCCAGCTCATCGCCGGATGCGGGGGGGACGACGACCGGAGGGCTGAATATGGCGTCGCCGCTGGGCGTGAAGATCTCCAATGCGCTATCGATGACCAAGACATCGCCCGGGCGCATGTCCGGCATGTGAGACCCGTCCGCGCGGACGCGTACAGGCAACGGCGCGACATCCTCGCCCCTGACCCGGACCAGCGTCCCACCGGCGGCAAGCAGCTCGGCCAGCACCGTCTGGGCGGTCCGGTAGGGAACAGGGAAGACCTCCCGGGAGACCGGAGGCAGGTCACGCACGAACTCCACAGCCTCGGCTGGCACCACCGGCAAGGCGTCGCGTACGACCAGCCCGACGGAGGTTTCCTCGTCCAGCGACTCGGCCAGCCAGAGACTCAGCTCGGGTTCGGCGGCCAGTTCATCGCTGGTCCTCGCCCAGTGCCAGGCGTCCGCCAGCTCGGGCCGCTGGTAGAGGACGCGGCGGTGCCGCGCGTCGGGTGGCGGATGCTCCTGAAGTGCCCACGGTGCCAAGCCATCGGGGTGCGCGGCACGCGCGTTAACCCAGGCCAGAGCCTCGGCCAGCTCCTCGTGGGAGTAAGGCCCGGAGCGGGTGCGTTCGGAGATAGGCTCGCCCGGCACCAGGACGGTTACCGGCGCTTGGCCGCGTTTGCCGCGGCGGTTGGCGCGGCCCGCCCGCTGGGCCAGGGCTGATCCGGCCGCCAGTTCGGTGACGATCCCGGCGAGGTCGAGGTCGGCGCCCACCTCCAGGCTCTGGGTGGCCACGATGACATCCACGTCGCTGTTACCTTGCGGGGTGAGGATGCCCGGGTACCGGCTGGTGAGCCGGTCGACGTCGGCGGGACGGATCTGCCCGCACACCATGACCACCCGCAGCGCCCGGCCGTTCATGAACCGGCGCCGTAGCGCATCAGCGACCGCGATCGCCATGGGCACGGTGTTGACGAAACAGCCGATGGTGTGGACAGCTGCGTCATCGTCCGAGGGCGGGCGCAGCATCGCCATCGCCGCGTCCGCCGCTGCCGCTGCGGCCTTGCCGGGCTGACGGGCTGACGGCCACTCTTTAACCGGCAGCAGCGTTACGGGTTTCGGCCGGGTCAACCTGGCGGCTAGCGACTCCTCGGCCAAGTCCCCTTCGTTGACGGTCACGGACACGTTCGGCTGGCCAATTGCCTGGCCGCTGTCCGACGCTGGGGTGGCACTGACCTCGACGACCTGCAGCGCGGGCACGCTGGTGATCTGTCTTTCGGCGACGCCGGAGAGACGGGAAACCTGGCGTGCCGTGACCAGCAACTGCCGGGAAAGGTGTGCCTCGTCGACCAGTACGGCTGCGTCGAACGCGAGCAGTCCCGCTTCACGGGCGGCGGCCCGGTCCGATGTGCCGTATCCGCGGAACAGCACCCGGCTGCCCCACATGTCAGGCGTCGCGCACAGCACCGCGCACGCCGTCGGGTGGTCACGCCAGGTCCGGGATGGGACTGATCCCCCGCGCATTCGTCCTATCATCAGCGGTGATGGCAGGCCGACACCCACGGCCGCCGTACCCGCTAGGCTGTCAGGCCAGCGGAGCGCGGCGAGCCGCCCGGCTACTTCTTCGATCACGTCGTCCTTGGGCTCAGCCAGTGCCTGAGCGAGTGCCCTCGCGTGCACGTACTGGTCGTCGACCAGGACTCTGCGGTCCACCACCATCGCAAGCCGACGGGGCAGCCGAGGGCCACCACCAGCGGCTCCGGTCAGCGCGACCGCGAAGGCGTGGACGTCGATCGCTGATGTCTTGCCCGCGCCTGTCGGGGCGGCGATCCGGTTGGGCCAACGGCCGTTCTCCAGGAGGGTGTCCAGCAGCCGCTCCTGCCACGCGAACGGCGAGTGGCCGTCGTTGACCGAGGCGAAGAACTTGGCGAAGTCCGCGCGTTCCATGCTCAACACCCGTTTCCGGCTGACGTGGCACCTGGCAGGCTGACGCTGTCAACCAGGACGCCTTCAGGGATGTCAAACGGCACCAACAGGCCGCCGCCGAGATGGCGGCTTTGCCCGATTGCCTGCACCGTGCACGGTCCGGCCAGGTCTCCAAGCCACAGGCACGCGGTGTAGGGGCG
>DATKRH010000189.1:0-6136 GCA_035532295.1 Streptosporangiaceae bacterium | reverse complement strand
TTCGCCAGCGCCCTCGCACCCGCCGCCACTACCCGGGACCAGGACCGATGAAATACCAGCACGTGGATGTCTGCCTGGGCGAAGGGGCCTGTCTGTGGAGCGACTTGGTTCCGAACGTGGCCAAGAACTTCAGGTTCGGCGGGAAGGACTACCCGTTCTACGAGGGCTATCTGGGGTGGGGGCCATGATGATCAGCGAGCCTTATCTCGACGAGATCAGGGCGCGCTGGGAAGCCGTCCGTGGCATCGCGATCGAAATCGCGAGTGGTCCTGACGGCAACGCTATGGTCCTGGCACGTCAGGGTGCCAGTCAGGCGGAACTGCGCGTCACGCGGGACGGACTGGAGAATTCTGGGCGTATGTCTCCGGCGGAGATCGCGGGCTTCATCACTCAGGCGGGAGGATAGTTAGGGATGCGGCGAAAAATCAGTTTTCTTGTGATAGGCGAGTCTGCGGCTCAATCGCACGGTCGGGACATCACAGTTGCGGGGCGTTGTCTTGACGGCCCGATCCTCATTGGCGACCATTTCCGACAGATACAGGATCGAGGAAAGGCCGGATCTATTGATCTGATCGTTGAGGAGATCTCCGCCTACGGCAAGCTTCTAAGCCAACTCGACTCCGTTGTTACGGGGAATCTAATTCTATCAGGCAGGCTCTCCAGACCTCTGACCGACCACACGGTCATAGTCGGCGACGAAGCCGAACAGTAATGCCCCAGAAGCAGCAGGCGCAGCGCGAGGCGCTGACTTCGTCGCGAGCCAGGATGGCACGATCGTGTCGACGAGCCGGGCTCGCCTCGAAGGCGGGTTCCAGGATGCTGGCTTCCCGAGTACCCCGACGAGATCGCCTGGCATGCAGTACACCCTGCCTGATGGTCCCCTGGTGCGCATCATGGAGCCGTCCGGCCAGGCGCCGCTGAGGGCCTCGTTCACCGACTCCTATGGCAACGCGATCAACCCGTTCACAGGTAAGCAGCCGATGCCGCCGCCGGGGGTAAGTAGTGCGACCCGGCCGCCATGCTCACCGCCGTCACCGCGGTCGCCGCCGCCCGCCGCCTCCACCACGCCCTGGACGCCGCCCAGAACCACCTCACCTGGGCCGCCGCCACCGAGCGGTAAGGCAGGTCTGGAAAAACACGTAAGGAAAGTCCTCACCGGGGGCCTACCCTGGTGTCATGACGATGACCGTTCACCTGCACGGTGATCTGGCCGCCGCACTGGAGGCCGAGGCCGCCCGCCGCGGCCAGTCCCCGGAGCGGGTCGCCGCCGACCTGCTCGCCGAGCGGCTCCCGCGCGCCGGGAAGCGCCGCCGCCGGAAGCTGGCGTTCGCCGGGATCGGCGAGTCTTCCTCCGGCCGGTCAGCGGCTGAGGCCGACGAGATGCTGGCCGAGGGGTTCGGGCGCGACCAGGAGTGCTGATCGTCGACACCGGCCCGCTGGTCGCCGCGGCCGACCGCGCCGACAAGGACCACGCGGCCTGCCGGGCGCTGCTGGAAGACGACGAAGGGCCGCTGGTCACCACCGGCCTGGTGATCGCCGAGGCCGCCTACCTGATCACCCGCCAGCTCGGCCCGGCCGCCGAAGCGGCCCTGTATTCGGCCATCATCGACGGCGACCTGGAGGTCACCGCCCTGGGCCGCGCTGACTGGCAGCGGGTCCGCGAGCTGGTCACCACCTACGCCAGCCTGCCCCCCGGCGGAACCGACGCGTCCGTGATCGCCCTGGCCGAGCGGCACGGCGCGGACCCCGGGTCGCCACCTTGGACCGGCGGCACTTCACCGTCGTCCGGCCCCGCCACGCCCAGGCGCTCGAACTGCTGCCCTGACAGCCGCCGCCCAACCGGTCCCAGCCACCCCGGCTATTTCTTTCGGCAACTTCTCCCGGCAGCGCCGGGCGGGCAGTAGCTTCCGGCGTATCCGAGGGCGGTGATCTCGCGATGCAGGCCGGCCGCGCGCAGGTGACGGTCGTCCTGGGCTCGCTGCCGGATTCGGCCGACTTGAAGGGGCACGAGCGCGGCCGGCGCGCCGGTCCGCTCCATTTCGCCGTCCTTCAGATAGTAGCCGGGTGTGCGCCCGGATCGGGGCCCGGGGAGGACCTGGCGCTTGCCTGCCTGTGGGTTGCCCGATTTGGCGTGCGATCTTCGCCGGGCGGAGGATCTGCTCATGGACAGGGAACGGCAGATTCTGGCGTGTTCAGGTGTGCTGTATCCGCCTGAGGGCTTCCCTCCCGAGCGGGCGGGCGCCCAGGTGTGGCAGGCGATGCAGGGGTCGGGTGTGCGCAGGCCGAGGGTGTGCCTGATTGCCACGGCGGTCGGGGACTCGCGAGAGTACATCGATGCCTGGTATGGCCGGGCCAGGTTCTTCGGCGATGCGGTGCTTTCGCATCTGGAGCTGTTCGTGCAGCCGAACGTTCCCGATGTCCAGGCTCATCTGCTGGCCCAGGATGTGATCTTCGTGTCGGGCGGCAGCGTGGTGAATCTGCTGGCGGTGTGGCGGGCGCACCGCCTGGATGTGTTCTTGCGGGAATGCTGGGAGGTTGGCGTGGTGCTGGCCGGGCAGAGCGCGGGCAGCTTGTGCTGGCATCTGGGCGGAGTGACCGACTCCTTCGGCGTTGGCCTCGATGCGGTTGGCGGCGGGCTGGGCTTCTTGCCGTTCAGCAACGGCGTCCACGACGACCTGGGTGACCAGCCGCGCCGACGGCGCTTTCGGGAGTTCATCGCCGCCGGGAGCCTCCCGCCGGGATACGCGACCGAGGACGGCGTCGCCCTGCACTATGTGGGCACCCAGCTTCACGAGGCCCTCAGTGTCCTTCCCGGCCGGAACGCATGGTTCGTCGAGGCGGACGGGCCAGGCCAGCACCGGCAGGAAGCGGTTCCCGCCCGGTGCTGGCTGCCCCCTCACGGCACTGGCCGGTAACTACGCCACGTCACCAAACGCTCGCCAACGAGCGGTAGGGACGTGGATATTCACCGTTCGGCAGATGACAGCGGCCCTCCCCCGGGGAGCCGACGCACCGTCACACCCGTTCCCCCCACCACCCTGAGCCGGACCTTTGCCGTGGCATCACGATCGGTGATGCGGAACAGCCGCACGTACCTACGAGTAATGGTCTCGGTCACGTGCTAGGTGCCGGGGTTGCTCCCCCGGCACCGCCCCGTGCCCCGCAGCCGACCACGCCTGGCAGTCGCATCCACGTATCCATTTAACCCGTTCTGGGCATCCGTATGATCCTGCACCACTGTGAACCGTCTCCGCGATAACCTGTGACCCTTACACCAGAAATACGCCACAATGGCATGGTTTCTGCTCCCGGTTGCTGGGCTCGGAGCGGAGAGCCTGCACGGAAGGCCTCAGCTCGTGCGCAGCGACGATACCGCCGTATTCTCAGCACGCCCCGCCGCCAGGCGGAAACAGCAGCGCCAAGAGGACGGGCTCGCGGCCCTGATCAGGCTGAGCGATCCCGAATTAGAAGCACCGTTCGAGGCGTTCCGGGACCACCGCCGTCGCCGTGGCTCACGGGTCCTGTCCGTCGGCGTGCTGACCGGCGCGATCCTCGGTTTCGTCCTCGCCTTACACCTGGCTCAAGACACCGAGGGCCGTGAGTTAGTGCGGCTCGGCTGGTACGGCACCGCTGTCGTGACCTTGATTAGCGCGAAGCTGGTCCTGTCGCTGCTCGCCGAACCGAAGCGCGACACGCCCGGCACCTGGGAAGCGGTGGACCGGTGCATGGTCGCCGGGGTGATCACTTGCCGGAACGAGGACCCGGCCGCGTTTGCCCGGTGCCTGAACTCGATCCTGTGCTCCACCCGGCTGCCCGACGTCCTGACAATCGTTGACGACGCTTCGTCCTCCGCCGCGTGCCGGCGCATCGCCCGTGCGCTGCGCCCTGTCTTTATGGCGCGCGGCGTGGACTACCATCTCGTCAGGTTCGACCAGAACCTCGGCAAGCGGGAGGGTCTGGCCGCGGGGTTCGAATGGGCATGGAACGCCGATGTCTACCTGTGCGTGGATTCCGATACCATCCTCCACCCGGAAGCAATCGCTAACGCCCTCAAGCCGTTCGCCGACCACCGGGTGCAGGCAACTACCGGGGCGGTGTTCGCCGCCAACCGAAACCGTAACCTGCTCACCCGGCTGATCGACTTGCGGTACTGCTACGCGTTCCTCGGTGAGCGGGCCGCCTACTCGGTGCTGTCCAGCGTCCTGTGCGCGTGTGGGTCGCTGGCCCTGTACCGGGGTGCCACTGTGCGGAAGTACCTCGACGACTTCCTTGGCCAGCGGTTCCTGGGCCTGCCCTGCACCTATGGTGACGACCGGCGCCTTACCTACTACTGCCTGCGGGAAGGCCGGGTGCTCCTCGCCCCTGACGCGATCGCCTGGACGCTCGTGCCGACCGGGATGCGCCACTTCCTGCGCCAGCAGCTCCGCTGGTCGAAAAGCTTCTTCCGCGAGTCCCTCTGGATGCTCGTAACCGTGCCGCCGTGGCGGGTGTGCTGGTGGCTGTCGCTGATCGAGCTGGCCACCTGGAGCGGGTTCACGAGCGCCCTCATCTATTCCGTGGCGGTCCGCCCAGTGTTGACCGGGCACTTCGCCGCGCTCACCTACCTGATCAGTGCCCTCGTCCTCTCGTACGCCCGGTCAGGGCATTACCTGGAAGCCGAGCACCCTGGCCTGACGTTGGGCGGGAAGCTGTGGACCCTGGCGATCGCCCCGGTCTACGGGCTGATCCACATGACGCTCCTGCTGCCGCTTCGCCTAGTCGCATTGCTGACGTTGCGGGACAACAAGTGGGGCACGAGGAAAGCCGTGGAGGTCACATCATGAAGACCCGGTTCGTCGCCGTCCTGGCAGCCCTGGGCGTCATGGCAGCGGTCCCGTACGCTGTGGCCCGGGCCACCCACCGCCCCCCACCTGCCGCGGCACCCCTGACGGCGACCTCCAGAGCGCTGCGGACCTCGCCCGTGGCGGTCGCACCGGGCAGGTACGCCGGGATCGTCACCGACAACCTGGGAGCGTTCGATCGGGCCTGCGGGTGCCATCCGGACATGGCGGTGCACTACCCTCCCGTCGGGGGGAGCACCAGCATGACGCTGCCCCGATTGATACTCGCCGCCGGTGCCGTCCCGCTGCTCGAGCTGGAGCCCTACGGAGTGCCTCTCACCAGTATCACGGCCGGCCGGGAAGACCGGTGGCTCACCCGCTACGCGGATGCGGTCCACACCCTCGGTGCTCCCGTCTTCGTCTCGTTCGGCCCCGAGGCCAACGGTACCTGGTACTCGTGGGGTTACCGGCACGTCAGCCCGGCCTTGTTCGTGGCGGCGTGGCGGCACGTGGTGCGTGTGTTCCGCAAGGCCGGTGCCGTCAATGCCCGGTGGGTATGGATCATGAACGTGTCCTACAGCCACACCGAGGACATCCGGCTCCTGTGGCCTGGCGCGTCGTTCGTGAACATCCTCGGGATCGACGGGTACTTCCGGCGCCCCGCCGACTCGTTCGCCGGGCTCTTCGCCGCCACCATTGCCCAGATGCGGTCATTCTCCACCGACCCGGTGCTGATCACCGAGACCGCGGCGTCCCCGTCAGCCGGGAAGCTCCACGCGGTCAACCAGCTCGTCGCCGGGGTGCGCCGTTACCGGCTCGCCGGGTTCGTGTGGTTCGACGTCTACCAGCACGGCAGTTACGTCCGCCAGGACTGGCAGCTTGAACCCGTCCCGGCCGCGCTCGCCGCGTACCGCAACGCCACCAAGACGCTGCACTGACCCAGAGCTGCACTGACCCAGGGGAACCCAGCGGGCGGCCGCGGTCTCGTCTGGGGCCGGGGCCGATCACGATCCGGCTCCGGTTCGGGCGATGCTGGCATACCGGGCAATCCTGGCGAACTCTGCCACTGTCAGCGCCTCGCCGCGGGCGCCGGGGTCCACGCCAGCTGCCCGCAGGACCCGCTCCGCCTCGGCCGGGCCGCCGGCCCAGCGGGCCAGCGCCGCCCGCAGCGTCTTGCGCCGCTGCGCGAACGCGGCGTCCACCACGGTGAACACATCCGCCCGCGGCACATCCGGCTCCGGCGGCGGCCGGCGGGTGAAGGCGACCAGGCCCGAGTCCACGTTCGGCACCGGCCAGAACACGGTGCGCGGCACCGG
>DATKRH010000188.1:0-4593 GCA_035532295.1 Streptosporangiaceae bacterium | reverse complement strand
CATATCAAGCCGTCACCCCGACCCCGAATCCATCCCAGACGGGGCCAGCTCAAGCCGTCATGGCGGGGCCAGATGAAGCCGTCCTAACCAGCGGCGGTCACCGCGGCCAGGCCGGTGGCCTCATACCGGGCAAGTGTCATGCCAGCCAGGGCCGAGGCCGGAACCCCGGTCACGGCGGCGAGTGCCGCCAGAGCGGGCTCGTCCAGCCGGTAAAGCCATGGCTTGTGGCCGTTCTCGGTGGCGGCCCGCTCCCAGCCCAGCCCGGTGAGGGCGAAGATGTCGCCGACGGTGACGTGCAGCAGGTGCGCGTAGGTCTCCAGCCAGCTGTCGAGCGCCTCGCCGGGCAGCGGCGGCACGCGGATCGGGATCGCGGCCACCAAGTGATCACCCGGCGGCAGCCATGGCACTGGGCACGGCGCTGCGGGGGCCAGCGGTGGCGGGCCGGGCGCGAAGCTTGCCGGCATCGAACGCGGCCAGCAGCTCCTGCCGGGCGGCCTCGGCGGCGGCGTCGTTGCGGACCTGGTCCAGCAGGCCGCGGGTGAGCTTCTCGGTGCCGGTGCGGACCGCGCGGCGGCAGCCGCGGGCGATGAGCGTCATCAGCGAGGCGAAGTGCCCGGTGCCGCGGGCGAACAGGTAGTCCGCCAGGTCGTCGGCGACCATGCCCGGGTGGGTGCCGGCGAGCACCAGGTCCTTCTCGATGGCCAGCAGCAGCTGCCGCCAGGTCCGCCGGCCCGCCTCTGTAGTGACCTCGAACGGGCTGACGCCCAGCGTGGTCCAGCGGCGGGCGTTCTGCGCGAGCTCCTCTTCCCCGGCGGCCAGGCCCTCCCGGACCAGGCCGCGGCGCTCCAGCCCGACGCCCACGAACAGGAACGTGACGGGGAAGGTGCTGGCGAGGTACTTGAAGTGGCTGGCGACCTCACGGCCGTCGCGGCGCGTGACGTCGGGGAAGTGCACGTCATCAGCCACGCAGAGCCGGACATCGCAGGCGAGGACGGCATCTGCGGCCCGGTGCCCGAGTTCCTCGGCGTTGCCCCTGTCATGGCCGGGCAGGCCGAAGAACCGGCAGAGCATCGCGTTGAACGACCGCTTGCTCGTCGAGGAGGTCAGGCAGACGTGCGCGACGGGTATCCGGTCGTGCCCGGCCCCGGTAGCCGGGCCGTAGAGGCTGACCTGCCGCTGGTGGAACTCCCGGGCGAAGACCTGGGCGATGGCCGACTTGCCCAGCCCGGGGTAGGCGTCGATCACCGCGGCGCCCTTGACCTTGTCCCCGTCCTGCCGGTTGGCTTCCACGATGTCGTCCAGCTGCTCGTGGACGGCACGCATCCGCGGGGTGCGCAGCGGCCCGAGGCTGGCATGCCAGACCGACCGCTGCTCCTCGTACTCCGCCCGCGCCTGACCGGAAAGCCCGCGGACCTGCGCGGCGGTCAGCGGGCCGGGACGCTGCCGGGGCGGGGCGGTGACGAACTCCTCCCAGCCGGCCCGGGTGGACAGCGAATAGGCACGCTCGGCCGGGCGCAGCGGCGCGCTCACACCGTCTCCATCGCGTCGGCGTAGAAATCACCCGGGCCGCCCCCGGGCTCCTCGCCGGGGAACGGCGCGCCGAGCTCGCTGTCGCTGTCGTCGTCTCCGCCGTCACCAGTGACGGCGGGCTCCGGTGCGCCGGCGGCCGGGGGCGGGCCCGGGACCAGGCGCAGCCGCTGCCCGGACAGCCGCAGCGCCATCCGCCGCTCGGCGCGGTTTCCGGCTAGCCCCGCGCCCCGCTGCTCCAGCAGTTCGGCCAGGGCGCGCCGGGTGCCGGGGAACCGGTGCGCGGCGGTCGCGAGATGCCGGGCGTAGGCTAGCGCCTCACTGCTGAACGGGCCCCCGGCCGCGGCGGCGTGCTCCCAGCGCAGCGCGTGCCACTGGTTGTCGGCCGGATCCTGGAACCACACCCCGCTGACGTCGCCGGGGTCCAGGCGCAGCGGCCACCGGCCGGCGTGCTTGCCGGCGTAGGGGCTGGTGCGGTTGCGGTAAGGGTTCAGCGCCGGCCCGTCGTAGCGCAGGCCGCCGATCTCGACGCCGTAGTGCTGGATGGTCCGCCACTCCACCTTGAGGAAGTCGAGCGCCAGGTCGGCGCGAGCGGGAACCTGAAGGTAGCCGGCCCTGGCGATCCCGCGGGCGAACATCTCCAGCGGGGAGACTTCCAGGCCGGGCACCTCGGGAATGCACAGGCCCGCGTGCGGCTGCCGGTGATAGCACTCCGCGGTCCACTGCCGGACGATCCGTTCCAGCTCGTCGAGGAAGTAAAACGCCTGCTCTTCGGGGTTCTTGCCGCGCCGGTAGACGTCCGGCCCCTTGTAGCCGGGCAGCGCTGCGAGCAACTGCTCGCCGAGGGTGCGGAACCAGCGTTCCAGGGGTCCCTTGTCGGTGGCCTGGCAGACCCTGGCCGGCTGGACTGAGATGCCCAGCCTCGCGCAGGCGGTCATCAGGTGCTCCGACAGGTAGATCTTCCCGTGATCCACCACGACGGTCTCAGCGGGCACCGAGGGCAGCAGGAGCTGCCCGTCCTCGCCGGCGAGCCGGGCACCGTCGATCACGACGTGGCCGGGCAGCCCGTGGTAAGGCGGGCGGGTATCCGGCTGGCCGTCAGCGGGCTCGGGCAGCGGCCTGACGGACTCGAACAGCACGCCGGCCGCGTCCACGGCCTTGGTCGAGACCGGGGTGAGCCGCAGCCCGGTGATGCACCGGTCATAGAGGTCCATCGCGGCACTCAGCTCGGCCTGCACCCAGCGCAGCGTCACCGGGTCCATCGCGAACACGTCCAGCCGGGTGGTGTCCAGCAGCAGGTACTCGCCAGGCCGTACCGCCCGCAGCCGCCCGCAGGGCGTCGCCGGGCGCCCGGCGATCTCCCGCCTGCCCTTCGTCCCGCCGAACGCGGACGTGCCCTTGCTGATCTCCCGCAGCAGGATGCGGGCGCGGGTCGGCGACGGGACTGGCACGGTCCCGCCGTCATGCCCGGCGTCCAGCCGGGCGGCGATCTCGGCCAGGACCAGGTCGCGGGTGGGCTTGCTGGCCTCGGCGTGCTCGGCCAGTACCTGCCGGGCCATCTCAAGCCAGCGCGGGTCCGCCCCGGCGAGGGGCTCCCGGCGGCGCTTCCACCGGTCATCGGCCAGCCCGGCGGGGCCGGACTCCCCGAAGTCCTTCACCCAGCGGCGCAGCGTGGACACGCCGACCCCGATCTCGCTGGCCCTGGCGGCATACCGGGCCAGCATCGGGACGCCGGGCGCGTACTCCGGCCGCGGCTCGCCGTCCGCCGCCAGCTCCGCGCACCCGCGCCGGAATCCCGTGCGTACTTCCCGGACGTGGGCGACGCGCTCCCGCAACTCGGCTATCCCGGCCTCTCCCAGGCCGGCCAGGTCCGCTCCGGCGCCCTCGACAGGATCCCCGGGCGCGCCGTCGAGCCGGGCAGAGGGATCGGCGAGCAGGTGACCGGCGCTGACCCGCCGGACGCCGGCCGGGCTGGACAGCAGGACGTGCGGGCCGTCAATCCCGGTGACCTGCCACCACTGGCCGTCGTATGCCAGCCGTGTCCCCACCGCCAGCAGCGCGCGCAAGTCCCCGCTCACATGGACACCTCCAGGACGCTGCCGCCATCCAGCGGCCGGGTCAGGTCGGTGCTCAGGATCCGCTGCCACAGCAGCCGCAGTACCCCTGCCCTGGCCCGCGGGCGAGGGCAGCGGCCCTCCAGCCGGTCCAGCAGCCCGCCCACCTTGTCGCCCGGCCGGACCTCGTCCCGGACCACGGCGGTCACCGAGTCGGGAGGCATTCCCGGCCGGCGGTAGCCGGCCAGGAACCGGACGCTGGCCAGGACCACCGGATCGGCACCGCTCCAGATCTCGTAGCCCCAGCCCCGGTTCTCGAACAGCTCACCCGGCCAGGCCAGTGCCTCCGCCACCGCGGGATCAGCGAGCCGGTCAGCGGGCTTCACGTTCACCATCTCCACCCTCTGGTCGGCGTGCAGCAGCAGGAAGTCCGGCACGTGACGGCGGACCCGGCCGCCGGCCAGCGCGCGCAGCAAGAACGGCTGGGCAGCGATCGCCGTGACATCAGGGTCGAAATCGGCCAGGAGGAGCCGGGCCAGTTCCAGCCGGCTCTCGTAGATGACGTGGCCGCCGGACGTCGCCGACCAGTAATAACCCGGGTAGTGGGCCTGCCCGCGGGCACTGCGGGTCATCCGCCGCGGTCCCGCCCGGACGACCTGGCCTGCCGTGACCTGCCACAGCGGCCGCTCGGACACCGTCCCGCCGGGCAGCCGGACCGACACCGCCGGCTCGCGCAACCGCGTGCCGTCCGCGTCATCGCCAGCGCGAACGTGATCCTTCGTGTCCATAGCGTCTCAGAACGTGACGGTAACCCTGTCGCGCCCCGAAAGCCGGTAACGACACGCCCGGCATGCGCCGCACCGCAGCTCCCTCACTGCCGCCGATGCGCCGGGAACCTCATACGCGATCAGCCGGACTGGTCACCCGCCCGCGAAGACCGGCCATAATCGCGACAGCCCGCAAGGCAGGCCACGCCGTGACACTGCGTGACCGAAACGATGGCAGTGCTCAA
>DATKRH010000187.1:0-3728 GCA_035532295.1 Streptosporangiaceae bacterium | reverse complement strand
TGACCGACAACGAGAAGACGGTGACCGTCGAGCACGTGGCCGGGATCCCGGTGCGGAACCAGGGGGCGGTGGAGTTCGGCCGGTACTACGGGCTGACGGTCGCCACCTGCGTGCCGTATGACCCGGCGTCCAAGGGCGGGTCGGAGTCCACGGTGAAGCTGGCCAAGGCCGACCTGGTGCCGACGGACGCGAACCTGCTCGGGGAGTACGGCAGCTTCGCGGCCCTGGAGGCGGCGTGCGCCGCGTTCTGCGATCAGGTCAACGCCCGGCCGCACCGGGTCACCCGCCGCGCCCCGGCGGAGATGCTCGCCGAGGAGGCGGCCCGGCTCCACCCGGTCCCGGCCGCGCCGTTCACCGCGGCGCTGGGCGTGACCCGCCGGGTCGACGAGATGTCGCTGGTCGCGTTCGAGGGCGGCCAGTACTCGGTCCCGCATCAGATGGCCGGGCAGGTCGTCCACGTCCGCCGGCACGGGGAGCAGGTCGTGATCGCCCACGCCGGCCCTGCCGGGGCGGCGGAGGTCGCCCGGCACCTGGCCACGACGCCGGGCAGCCCGCGCCTCGACGACGCGCACTACCCGTCCGCCCCGCCCGGGGCGCTGAACCGCGAGCCGAAGGCCCGCACGAAGGCCGAGGCGCAGTTCCTGGCGATCGGCGGCGGTGCCGGCCTGTGGCTGGCCGAGGCCGCCGCGGCCGGCACCGCGCGGGTCCGGGCCAAGATGGCCCGGGCGGTACAGATGGCCGCCCTGCACGGGGCGGAGGCGGTCGACCGGGCGCTCGGGCAGGCCGCCGCATCCGGCCGGTTCGCCGACGGCGACCTGGCCTCGATCCTCGCCCACCAGGCGTCCGCCGCGCCCGGCGAGCCGTCCCGGGCCGGCGAGGCCCGCACCCTCGCCCAGGGCACCAGCGGCTGGGCCCGCCACGACGGGCAGGAGGCAGGCCAGTGACCACGGCGAGCGACAGCAAGGCGATCATCCTCACCGCGGACGATGCCGCGTACGTGCGGCAGGCCCTCGTGGCCTGCTCGGGGATCCTCGGCCTGGCCACGGCCGCTGGCGGCCCCGGCCGCCAGGCCCTGGAGGAAGCAGCCCTGGAAACCGTGGCCGACGGCCGCCCCCTGGGCCAGGTCCACTGCCACGTGAACCTGGCCATCGACTACATCGACTTCGCGACGCCCGCCAGGAGGTCACGATGACCGCCGCGGCCCCGGTCCCGCCGCCGCTGGACGACGGCCTCGACCGGCTGCTGCGCCGGATGCGGCTGCCGTACATGCGGCACGCCGCGCCCGAGGTCATCGCCACGGCCAAGGCCCAGCGGTGGGACCCCGCCGAGGTCCTCCGGGCGCTGCTCGCCGAGGAGGTCGCCGGCCGCGACCGGTCATCGCTGGCCACCCGCCGCGCCCGGGCCGCCTTCCCCACCGGGAAGACGTTCGGCGCCTGGGACGAGAGGCTGTCCTCGGTCCCGGCCCCCACCCAGGCCGCCCTGCGGACCCTGGAATGGATCGGCCGCCACGAGAACCTCGTCGTCTGCGGGCCCTCCGGCACCGGCAAGACGTTCATGCTCGAGGCCCTCGGCCAGGCAGCCGTCGCAGCCGGGAAGAACGTCGCCTGGTTCACCCTCGAGCAGCTCGGCGCCCTCGTCCGCCGGCACCGGGCCGACGACTCGGTCACCAAGGCCATCGCCCGGATCCTGCGGGCCGACCTGGCCGTCGTCGATGACATCGGGCTGCTCCCAGTCGGGCCTGACGCCGCCGAGGGACTCTACCGCCTCGTCGATGCCGCCTACGAGCGCCGCAGCGTCGCGGTCAGCTCCAACCTCCACCCCTCCGGCTTCGACGAGCTGATGCCCAAGACCCTGGCAACCGCCACCGTCGACCGGCTGATGCACCACGCCCACGTCTGCCAGACCAGTGGCGACAGCATCCGGCTCACCCAGGCCATCGCCGGAAAGGGCGTGATCCCCCTGAGCTAACCACGAGGGCACGTCTGGTGGCCATCACTGGGCAGATCCGATGGCCACCAGCGGGCACCTCTCACGACCGCCACTGGGAATTTCCTGATGTCCCTTGACACTCCTGGCTTGATTCCAGTTCGTCCCACGGTTTGGCCTGCGCCACCGATGGTTCCGCGCTGGCTGGGGTCCTGCCTGTGCATTTGGTGGTTGTGCCCCGCGTAGCGGGGCTCCCTGGGTGGGCTCGGAGGGGTCAGGATGGGGGGTAAGCATTCGGGCCCCTGGTCTTGGGGTTGCGGTGAGTGATCGCTGGTTACGTTTTGGCTGCGGGCGTAGTGCTGCCGTGGTGGCTGAGCGTGGTGTCCGGGATGATGGGGCCTGTGAGCGTTGTGCCGCCGGAGGATCCGCGTGATGCGGTGATCCAGGAGCAGGCGCAGCGGATCGCGGCGCTGGAGGCAGTGGTCGCTGACCTGCGGGAGCAGTTGGCCGCGGCGGTGCGCGCCGGGTCGCGGAACAGCGGGAACTCGTCGATGCCGCCCTCGTCGGATGACCTGCCCGGGCGGAAGCCGCCACGGAAGCAGCGGCGGGCCGCGGAGCGGGCGGAGGGGAAGAAGCGGAAGCGGGGGAAGCAGTCCGGCTCGCCGGGCGCCGCTATGCGCTGGGAGGACCCGGACCGGACCGAGGACCACTTCCCGCAGGGCGCGTGCGAGTGCGGCCGGGACCTGGCCGGCGCCGCTGACCTGGGAGTTGCCCGGTCGTATCAGCAGGAGGAGATCCCGGCCGGGCCGGCGGAGCGGGTGCAGCACGACCTGCACCAGGCGAAGTGCGCCTGCGGCCGGGCTCACGTCGCGCCGCGCCCGGCGGGCGTGCCGGACTCGGCCCTGTCGATCGGGCCGCGGCTGCGGGCGCTGGCCGTTTACCTGGTCGTCTTCCAGCACGTCCCGGTGGAGCGGTGCCGGCAGCTGATCGCCGACGTGGCCGGCGCTGCCGTCTCGGCCGGGTTCATCCACTCGTGCCTGCGGCAGGCCGCGGGGCTGGCCGCAGAGGTGGTGCGGCTGATCCGCGCCCTGATCACCGCCGCAGCGGTCGCGGGGTTCGATGAGACGACGCTGCGGTCCGGGCCGGCCGGGGAGAAGAAGTACGTCCACGGCGCGTTCACCGAGCGGTACTCCGCCTTCTGGCTGGGCACCCGCAGCCTGGACTCCATGGAAGACGCCGGGATCCTGCCGGGCTTTGCCGGGATCGTGGTCTCCGACCGCTACCAGAACTATTTCCATCCCAGGTGGGAGCACATCGCCGGGAACCAGGCGTGCGCGGCTCACATCCTGCGCGATTACCAGGACTGCGCCGAGGCATACCCGGACGCGGTCTGGCCCGTGCAGGCGCAGCGGGCGCTGCGCGGCCTCATCCATGCCTGGCACGCCGCACGCGAGCAGGGCCTGGAGGCCATCCCCGGCGGCGTGCGGAAACCGCTGGAGCACGAGTTCCGGCACGCCGTCCTCGCCGGCCTCGCGAGCGTGCCCCGCGTCCCCGGCCCGAAAAACTGCACGAAACAGCGGCCCGGCCGCGAACTGCCCGGATTCTGCCGCGACCGCCGCAGCGACGTGCTCCTGTTCGCCGAGGACACCAGCGTCTGGCCCACGAACGATCTGGCGTCACACTGCACCTCCTGGGTGCGTTCTGCGGTTTCGTGGTTTTCGCGGTGGTCAGGTCGCGTTGCGGGCGTTGTGTTCAGTATGGGGTGCGGCACTGACATTTTTGGGCAGCGGGCCGCTGAGGCT
>DATKRH010000186.1:0-4330 GCA_035532295.1 Streptosporangiaceae bacterium | reverse complement strand
CTGCGGGACAGGGCCGACCCGACCGCGACGGTGAGCCCGAGGCTGACGGCCAGGTAGGCGGCGTAGGTGGCGAAGACGGCCATGGCGCTTCCCCTCGGCCAGCGATGTTTTTGAACATGTTCAAGATTGGCCGGGAGTGCCCCCGATTGTCTATCACCCCGGGGATAGATACTTGAACACGTTCAAGTACCGGGGACGGCGGTCAGTGTGAAGCGGTGGTGGCCCGGCCAGGGGTCAGCCGCCGCCATTGCTGCCGCCGCCTCCGTGCCCGTGACCACGGCCGTGCCCGGGTGTGAAGGCGGCGGTCACCACGATCGTGCTGCCGGCGCGCACCTGCCCGCTCGGCGCGATGTCAAGGACGGTGTTCTGGGCCTGGCCGGAGGGACGCCACCGGACCCGCACCGTGAGCCCCAGCAGCTGCAGCCGCTCGCGGACGATGCCGAGTGGCTGGCCGATGAACGACCCGGCCAGGACCCCGACGGTGCCGGACGGCGGTGACGGGCTCGCCGGCGCTGTCCGGGCCGGCGATGCCGTCCGCCCCGCGGTGGCGGCCCCGTGCCGCGCTGGCGGGCCCGCACCAGACCGCAACGCGGTCACCAGCGCCAGCAGCACCAGGACGGTGGCGGCCGCGGCTGCCACCATGATGGCCCGCCGGTGGCGCGACGGGACGCCGGGCGGGACCTTGCCGGGGGCGGGATCGGCGACGGTCTGGGCGTCCGTGGCGGGGCCGGGCGCCCCCAGCCCCGCGATGTCCGCCAGCGTGGCCGAGAGGGTGACCGCGGGGGCCGCCTGCGCCGGCTGGGTGGCCGGCTGGGTGGCCGGCAGGGTGGCCGGCTGGGCCGGCAGCCACGACGTCGCGGTGGCGGCGCCCGGCGCACTGCCGGACAGGGCGTCGCGCAGCCCGGCCGCGCGCTCGGCGACCGCTGCTGCGCTGGCCGGGCGGGCGGCGGGATCCTTGGCTGTCAGCTCGGTGATGAGCTGCGCCACCTGGCCGGGTATGGCGGGCGGGAGTGCCGGCAGCTGCCGTTCCCGGTGCGCGGCCGCGACCTCCTCGGCAAGCCCGGCGAAGGGACGGGTCCCGGTCAGGCACTCGTAGGCCACCACCCCGAGTGCGTACAGGTCGGCGGCGGCCGTCGCGGGAGCGCCCGACATCCGTTCCGGCGCGAGGTAGGCGGGTGTTCCCACCACCGTGCCGGTGCGGGTGACCGGGGCGGACCCGGCCACGTGCGCGATCCCGAAGTCGGTTATCTTCACCTGCCCGTCAGCGTCGATGAGCAGGTTGGCCGGCTTGATGTCGCGGTGCACGAGGCCTGCCGCGTGGGCGGCCTGGAGCCCCGACGCCACCTGCGCCACCACATCCATGGTGCGGGCGGCGCCCAGCGGCCCAGCGGCCAGCACGCCGGCCAGTGACGGGCCGTCGACCAGCTCCATCACCAGGAACGGCGGGTGCGGCGGGACCGGCTCACCGTAGTCGTAGACCCGGGCGATCGCCGGGTGCGACAGCGCGCCGGCATGCCGGGCCTCGGCCCGGAATCGCGCGAGCGTTTCGGCATGGCCGGTGAACTCGGCCCGCAGCAGCTTGACGGCGACCGGCCGGGCCAGGACGGTGTCTTCGGCCCGCCAGACCTCGCCGACACCGCCGACCGCGATCTGGCCTTCCAGCCGGTACCGGCCCGCCAGCAGCGCAGACGTTGGCATGACGGAATGTGACACTACCCGCACGCTGGCGAGTCAGTCAGGCAGGATGCCGGAAACGGAGGTTCGCAGAAGTGCCACGATGTCCCGCACCTCATCACGCAGATAGCCCAGTTCGGTGGCGGTGAGGCCGAGTTCGTAGCTGTGGTGGTGGCTGGCCCTGGACAGCGCGGCCCAGGCATGGGTGGCCCGGCGCCCGGTTGCCGGATCGGCGTAGCGGGGGAGCAGCAGGAGCTGAGCGCGATGGGACCGGCACCGTGCGACCGGTGGGCAGGCGGACTGCCAGAACCGGGTCAGCTCGGATTCCAGCGCGAGGCGGATCAGCCAGGCGCACGCCCGTGGCCAGGTTCCGCGCGCTCCCGCGACGACGTCTGCCAGCATGCGCGAGGCTGCCGCCAGGTAGGCCTCCGCGTCTGGCGCTGCTCCCTGACCCAGCTGGCCGACGGGGGTGGGGCCGCTGGGTGGTCTGGTCACCGCAGCCCTCCGGCCAGCCGGTCGGTGTCGTTGACCAGCTGCCTGAGCGACGCTCCCGTGCCGCCGTGGACGGCACGCTGGCACGCCTGGAAAACATCGCCTGCCCAGTGGCCGAAACGGTGGTTCAGCCCTGCCAGCACATCACCGCCCTGGCTCGTGTCACCGAACAGCGCGAGGGCCATTGTCTGGGTGAGGGTGCGGGCACTCTCCAGGAGGGCATCCACCTCCGCGACGCGCTCACCTCGGCCGAGGCGCTCCCGGCGGACACGCTCATGGCAGGCGGCTTCGATCGCTGACCGGCAGAAACCCGCCACCACCGGGCGGCGCACCTCATCGGGGAGGTCGGCGGTGACGGCGAGCGCGCGCGCGTCGTCCAGGTACCGGGTCACCGGATCCAGGTTCTTGCGCAGCTCGACGACGGACCCTTCCCGCCGTGCAACCTCCCAGATGGTGGCGTCGATCTCCAGCCTGCGGATCGCTTCCGGGAGCCGGTTGTCGTGGGTGAAGACGATCACCTGCCGGGTTGCTGCCAGGCTGGCCAGCACCTGTGCCAGGCCGTCCACCTTGGACGGGTCCATGCTGTGGACCGGGTCGTCGATGACGAGGTAGCGGAACGGGCTGTCGTCGGCGCAGGCTCGCGGCAGGAACACGGCCAGGCCGAGTGCCTGCAGCTCGCCGTGGCTCATCACCGCCAGTGCCTGCGCCGGGGTGCCGTCCACGGTGGCGGGGAACACCACCCGCCGCCGGGTGCTGGACCCATCGAGCCGCATCCCGGACAGTTCCACGTTGCTCTCCTGCCGCAGCTGCTCCCAGACGTCCTGGGAGCGCTGGGCGAACGGGGCGAGCCGGTCGCCGCGGATCTCCTCGGTGGCCGTCTTGAGCCACTCTCTGGCCGCGCCGATCCTGGTTAGCAGGACGTCGTCGCCGGCCAGGCGGCGGGCGTCGGCAAGCCATGCCTGCAAGGCCGCCGCAGGCTCGCGCCATGCGTCGTGCCGGCGCCGCAGCCAGTCCACCGCCGTTTCCCGTGCCGCCAGGAACGCCGCGTGCAGCGCCGGGTAGGCGACGCGCAGGTGCTCTGGCAGGCGCCCAGGCGCGGCGTCCTGCAGCAGGTCCTGCCACTCGCCCAGCAGGCGGGCCAGGTCGGCAGCGGGCTGGCCGAGCGCTGGCACGGCGGTCGTCACGTCGGCCATGGCCGGCCAGCCTTGGGCAGCCCGCAGGCTGCGGGCCTGCGACACGGTGTCGGCCCGGCGCTGGCTGGCTGACCTGGCCCGGGCCGCCTCGCCCTGCCTGCTGGCCAGCGCATGCGTCGCGTGCGCCCGCCAGGCCGGGTCGAGGGTCCCGGTCTGGCACACCGGGCACGGCCCGTCCCCGTGGTCGGCGTGGAAGGCAAGCGCCGCCTCCAGCAGGTCCGCGACCTGCTGGGCGGCCCGGTTGTCGCTGGCCGCCGCCGCGGTCACCTCGGCGGCGGCGGCGTCCATCCGCTCCGCGAGGCCGGCCACGTCCGGCGGGCCGGGCATGGCGGCGTCGGCGAGCCGTCGGCAGGCGGCCGCGACCGGGTCGGCCGTCGCCGCGTCGGCGCTGGCGAGCATCTGGTCCAGCGCGGCCAGGTCGGGCTGCCGCCTGGCCAGGATGGCGTCGGCGGCGCGGGCGCGGTCGTCGTCGACCCCCGCGAGCATGGTGCGCAGGCCGTCCCGGTCGGCCTTGAGCCGCTTGAGCCGGTCGCTGATCTCCTTGCGGGCGTTCATCAGCCGCTTGTCCGCCTCGGTCAGCGGGTCGAGTCCCAGGATCGGGGCGAGGGCGTCGAACAACGTGCTGGGGCGCGATGAGATCAGCCTTCCGAAGTCCCCCGCCGTGAGAAACGGGCGGTAGGTCTCCAGCGCCGCGGCCCAGCCGAGATCGCCGACGTCCTGGTGCCGCTTGCCGCCTGCCACGACGCTGATGGTCGCCTGCTCAGGCTGGGTGTCGCCGTCGCGCCAGGTGCGGGTGACCTGGACGGGGGAGGCTTCGCCGTCGGCGCGGAGGGTTATCAACTGCTGGCCAAGCGGTGAGCGCTGGTGAGCAGGAGTGAGCAGGAGCAAGCGGCCTGCGCTGCGGCGGCGGTCTGTCAGTGCCTTCCGCTATGGTGGCCGGGACGTAAGCCCCCCGCACCTGCGTGAACAGG
>DATKRH010000185.1:0-26025 GCA_035532295.1 Streptosporangiaceae bacterium | reverse complement strand
CGGTCAGGCCAGCGAGGGCGATGAACTCTCCCCGGACGCTGGGCGGGACACCGGGAAAGATCCCCGTCAGTGGCCATCCCTGACTAGCGTGCGGGCCGCGCCACAAGCCCCACGGGCCAGCCCAGCTTCGCTGCACCGGCCCGGAGGTGATCCCGGTGACCCCTTCATCGCTGCCGCCTGGCGGCACACCGGCAGGCAGGTCCGAACTCGGGGGGCACGCACTGACGGTGGGAAGGCTGATCCGCACGAGCTGAACGGATCCCAGGTTGATGACGCGCCCGAAGCTGAACACGAGGTCGCGCACGTTCTGGATCTTGGGTGAGGGGATCGACGGAGGTAGCACCGGGTTCCGCACGATCTTGCTGAAGCGGGCGGGGCCGCCGATGAGCAGGTCACCGGTGTAGGGATGCGGCCCGCACACCACGACGTCATAGGCCGCGCGGGTCTGGCTGACGTCAGCTCGTGCCTGGACGAGCAGCTGTACGACATCACCAGCCGGTTCACCAGCCGGCTGAACCACGGCTATCCAGCCGGCGGGCGGATAGGCAGGCACGCCGTTGACCGTTAAAGACAGCGCCACGTATGTGGCGATGACGCCCAGGGTCAGCACTCCGGCCAGCCAGGCCACCAGGCGGCGCCATTCACGCCGAGGTCGTCTCCGGGACGGTCGCGTGTCACGGGGCACGACTGGACGGTAGCAGGCAAATGAAACGCTGTTGGCGGACGCCGGGTGGTGATGTCGCGTGACCGACGGTCCCGGTCTGCCCAGGGTCAGGACGTCCAGACCAATATGTCAATTGGTCTAGACCACTACCCCGCAGGTATCAGCACGGATTCAGCACGCGGTCCGGAAACGACGGGAAATAACCGGCAGGATTCGGGCAATACGGACACGAGAGCGAGGCCGACCCACTCGCGCGTGGGACGGCCGCCTTCGGTGCAGGGACTCTGCAAAACCGCAGGTCAGGCTACCGGACGTCGAGCCCGGTAAGCGCCCGGCCGATGATCATCCGCTGGATCTCGGAGGTGCCCTCGAAGATCGTGAAGATCTTCGCGTCGCGGTGCCAGCGCTCGACCGGGTAGTCGCGGGTGTAGCCGTTCCCGCCCAGGATCTGGATGGCCTGCTCGGTCACCCGCACCGCGGTCTCCCCCGCGACCAGCTTGGAGATGGATCCCTCCGCGTGCTCGAACGGCCGCCCCGCGCGCGCCATCCAGGCGGCCCGCCAGGTCAGCAGGCGGGCCGCGTCCACGGCGGCCTGCATGTCGGCGAGCATGAACGCGACGCCCTGGTTCTGCCCGATCGGACGGCCGAACTGCACCCGGTCGGCCGCGTAGCCGGCGGCGAACTCCAGAGCGGCGCGGGACACTCCCACCGCCATCGCCGCCACCGCCGGGCGGGACGCCTCGAAGGTCTTCATCGCGGCCTGCTCGCCGCCGCTGCGCCCCTCGGCGAGCCGGGCCAGCCGCGCGTCGAGCTTGTCCTTGCCGCCCACCAGGCAGCGGCCTGGTACCCGCACGTCGTCGAGCACGACCTCGGCCGTGTGCGACGCCCGGATCCCGTGCTTGCGGAACTTCTGCCCCTGCGACAGCCCGCTCGTGCCGGGCGGGACGATGAACGTGGCCTGGCCGCGGCTGCCGAGGGCCGGGTCGACCGAGGCGACGACGATGTGCACGTCCGCGATGCCGCCGTTGGTGGCCCAGGTCTTCGTCCCGTTCAGGACCCACTCATCGGTGGCCTCCTGGTACACCGCACGGGTCCTGATCGCGCCGACATCGCTGCCGGCGTCGGGCTCGGAGGAGCAGAACGCGCCCAGCTTGACGTCCCCCGGGCTGCCGAACATCTGCGGCAGCCACTCACCCGCCTGCTCGGGCGTGCCGTTGGTGGCGACCGCCACGGCCGCCAGGCCGCTTCCCACCAGGGACAGGCCAATCCCGGCGTCGCCCCAGAACAGTTCCTCGAACGCGACCACGAGTCCCAGGCCGCTGGGCTCCAGCGACTGCTGGGCGAAGAAGTCCAGCGAGTAGAGGCCGATCTTGGCGGCCTGCTCGATGATGGGCCACGGCGTCTCCTCGCGCTCGTCCCACTCGGCCCCGGCCGGCCTGATCACGTCACGGGCGAACTCATGGACCCAGTCGCGCATCTCGCGGACGTCGGGCGTCAGGTCCAGCGAGAATCCCGTGACCTCCTGATCAGCGCTCATATTGCTCCTTACGGCTATCCCCCGGCCGGGGCCGGCTGTTACGCGGCGGTGCTCGCACCCCGTTAAGTTACTCGCGAGTAATCCTTAGCGTAAGGGCATGCCGGACGTCACGCCAGTGCCGGGCCCAGGTTTGGGCTCAGCGCCCGCCGACGAAGGCGGGCGATCCGCCGGCCCGGATGCCGGCCCGGATGCCGGGCCGGCGGATCAGGAAGGCGACATGCGGGCGCACGGCGTGGCCGATCTCGACCGCTGGGTGGTCGAAGTGCGAGTGAAAGGTCATCCCGATCCGCCGCATGACAGCCTGCGACGGCAGGTTGAGGACGGCCGTCATCGACCAGATCTGGTCCATGCCCACCCCGGTTAAGCCCACCTCGACCGTCGCCCGGGCGGCCTCCGTGGCGTAGTCGTGGTGCCACGCCTGGCGGGCCAGCCGCCAGCCCACCTCCATGCCGCCGGTGCCGGGGACGCCGTCGGGCATCGGGTTCAGGCCCGTGAACCCGATGAACTCGCCTCACGGCAGCGTAGCTCCAGAAGACCTCTGCCGGCGGGCGTCCGTCGCCCGGCCCCGATGGTGGGCATCCAGGTAGCGGAGAGGCGGCCGCGGCCGCCGCGGCCCGTTATTAGTCGCAACCGAATGGGTCGCAGCGATGTCGTAAATGGTGAGCTTCCGGAAGCCCGCCCGACAACCCGGCCTATCTCAGGCAGACCCCCAGCAGCCTGGCGTCCTGGTCAGGAAGAGAACGGAACAGATCATGAAACCGAACAGCCGAACGGCCCGGCGCATCGGCGCCGCCACTGCCGCGGCGTGCGCCGCGATCCTCATCCCCGCCGTCGCCCTGGCCGCGCCCGGGCGGCCCGCCTCGACCACCCGCGCCACGGCATCCCCCGCATCCCCCTGCTCGTCGGCCGACCTCATCGTCTGGGCGGGCATCCCGGGCAGCGGCGCGGCCGGCAGCTTCACTTACCAGCTCGAGCTGTCGAATACCTCGAATCATGCCTGCTCGCTGTACGGCTATCCCGGCGTCTCCGCGGTCGGCTCGCACGGTAACCAGCTGGGCAGCGCGGCCATCCGCGACCCCTCGCATCCAGTCCGCCTGGTCACGCTGGGCCGGGGTGCCACGTCGCACGTCGAGCTAAGGATCACCGACGTCGCGAACTACCCGGCGGCGAGCTGCCACCCGGTCAAGTCCTACGGGCTACGGGTTTACCCGCCGAACGACCGCCGCGCCCAGTTCGTCCCGTTCTCATTCCGGGCATGCCAGAGGAGCGGCCCCAAGTTCCTCGGCGTCTCCACCACGATCGGCGGCACCGGAGTCCCGCTGTTCAGTAACTGATCGCCCTGGCCCCGGTCCGGCCAACTTGCCTCGCTCGCCGGGGCTGGCGGCTGCCAGCCGGCAGCCCCGCGGCGGCCAGCTTCTGCCCGGGACCTCAGGCCCGGGACCTCAGGCCCGCAACGCGGCGTAGCCGGAGTCGATGGCGTCTCCGCCGACAGCGCGTTCACCTTGCCGTCGTCCATCGTGATCGTGGCGATGGGACTTTCAAGGCGATACGAAACGTAATATCCGCGCCAGTTTGTGCCCCGCGGGGGTATGGCGGTCTGGCGGCGACGGGGAGACAATCCTTCAAGGGATGCGGTCGCAGCGTAGCGGTCGGATTCGCCCTTGGAGTGACCGTATGACGACGCCCACAATGACGTGGACGAGGCTGACCCGGCGGTTGGGTAGCGACCACAACCCGCTGCGTCGGCGCTCTGACCTGATCGCGGCGTGGCTCCTGCCCGCCGCCGTCATCGTGTTCCTGGCCCTGGGCCCGCTCGTCGCGAGCATCGCGGTCTGGCTGGGACATGCCGATAACGCCGCGACCCGGCAAGCCCAGCGATCCTTGGCTCCGGTTCCCGGCGTCGTGCTCGCGGCCGCGGCCGGGCCGATGATGTCAGCGAACGGCACCAACTCGTGGATCGTCTGGGTGCCGGCCCACTGGACGGCCGCGGGGCACCCGCGGGCCGGCAAGATCCCGGCTATCTCGGGCACTAAGGCGGGCAGCACCGTGCCGGTGTGGCTCGACCACGCCGGGAACGTGCGCATGCCCCCGCTGACCGCGGCCCAGGCCCGGGATCGGGATATCGTCGCGGCGGGGGCCGCTCTTGCCGCGCTCGCGGTAGCCCTGGCCTGCGTCGCCCTGATCTGCCGCTGGCGGCTGGATCGCGCCCGGCTCGTGTCCTGGGAGGCAGCCTGGCGGTCGGTCGGCCCGCAGTGGAGCGAGTCGGGATAATTTACAGCGTGTCTGCCCCGAACTGGCCCAGCCCGATCCGGTTGTGCTGGCCGGTCTTGGTGATGAGGCTGGCCACATGTTTCTCCACGGTGCGAGGCGATAGATGCAGTCGTGCGGCAATCTCCCGGTTGCTGAGACGATCTATGAGCAGACGCAAGATCTCGTACTCGCGAACGGTGATCCCGACGGCGCGCAGCCGCGAGGGGATGTCCTGGACACCGTGGCGGCGCTGGGTGGCCGGAGCTCCCGCGCGACGCATCAGGGCCCGGCACGCGCTCGCCACCGCCGGCACCTCGCGGGCGTGAAAGTACTCCTCCGCGGCCCGCAGCCACTCGACCGGGGTACCCCAGCCGTCGATGACCGCAGCCTCGCTCACGAGCCGGAGTCCCAGGTGGCGGCCGGTGGCGTAGGGCCCAGCCACCTGCATCGCCTCGGCCAGTGCTGCGCACGCCTCCGCGCCTCGGCCCGCACGACCGGACAGCACGGCGCTGGCGAACAGCGCGAACTGCCGGTCCCACCGCAGCCTGCTCACGGGCGCCGCGGTGATCACCTGGTACTCCACCCGGTCCGCTGTCCCCTCCAGGACGCGCAGCAGCAGGTGCAGGCCATACCGCCCGGTCAGCTGGAAGGTGGTCGGGCTGTTCTCCTCGGCGGCAAGAGCCAGCGACAGCTCGTGCAGCGCCCGGGAACGGTTCTCCTCTAGCAAGGCACACCACGCCCGGGCCAGGCCGTGCACCCGGGGGGTGTGCTGCGCCTCGTCGCCCTCCCAGCGGCGCAAGTCGACGAGTGCGGCCTCCATCTCGCGCCGCCTGCCCTGGTGGGCGCCCAGGACGGCCCGCAGCAGCAGCGCGTACCGGGTGGTCTCCAGCAGCCTCAGCCGGGTGGTGGACTCCAGCACCTGGTCCAGGAGAGCCGCCGCGGCGGCGAAGTCACCTCGCAGGATGGCCTGCAGGGCGAGGCTGGCCTCTGCCTGATAGCGGGCGGTTACCGCGCCGACCCTCGACGCCTCCCGCCGGACGTGCTCCAGCCGGTCCAGGCTGCCGTCGCGCAGGGCGTCGTCGTTGCCGAGCCTGATCAGGGCGTGGATCTCCTCGATCGGCAGCTCGTACCGAACGGCGAGCTGCCGGGCCTGCTCCAGGCACGCGGTCGCCTGATCCGGATCCCGGGAACGGCTGAGCGCGCCCAGCAGCTGCCAGGCCTGGCACGCGACGACCGGCAGCTGAGCGGCCTCGGCTACATCCGCCGCACGGCGGGCCAGCACCTCGGCCATCCGCACCTGGTCTGGCCCTGGCAGGTCCAGCGCGAGGTGGGCCGCGACGACGTCGACCGGCGCGGTGTCGTGATCGGGCGCATCCGGCCCGAGCAGCTGCCGGGCGACGGCGACATGGGCCAGGCCGTCGCGGGATCGGCCCGCGACCACGGCGGCCCAGGCGAGCCTGGTGTGCAGGTGCGCCCGCGGGCGCCGGCTCAGCAGGCTGGTGATGTGCTCGAACTCGCGGGCCGCCGCGACCGCCCGTTCCACCATCCCCGCTTCGACCAGCGCGGACAGCAGGGCGGCGAAGGCGTCTGCCCGCGCCTGGGCGTCGCCCGTGCCGGGCAGCAGTTCCAGCGCCTGGTCCAGCAGGGTGACCGCCGAGACGGCCGCGCCCTGGGCCAGGGCCCGCTGGCCTGCCTCGGCCAGGAGCCGTCCGGCGCGGGCCAGGTCGCCTGCCCGCAGCCGCAGGGTGGCCGAGACCTGGCACCATTCTCCGGGAAGCCCGGGATAGACGGCTTCCACCGCGTCGGCGGCCTGCCCGTTGAGCCGGCCGCGCTCGGCCGGAGTGAGCAGGGTCAGGAACGCATCGACCAGGAGCGGGTGCTGGAAGGCGTACCAGTCCGGGGTCTGCTCGTCGGGCGCGACGAGCTGAGTGGCGACGTCGGCGTGCAGATGGCTCAGCAGGTCGCGGTTGCTCATGCCGGTCGCTGCCTGCAGGACGGCGAGCGAGAAGCGCCGCCCCAGCACGGCGGCCACGGACAGCAGCTCCCGGCCGGGCGCGTCGATCAGGTCGAGCCGGGCGGCAACGGTACGGGTCAGCGTCGTGGACGCCTTCGCCCGCAGCTGGCCGGTCACCTGCCAGCCGTCGCCGTCCCGCACCAGCAGCCCGCTGCGGAGCATTCCGCTCAGCAGCTCCTCAGCGAGCAGCGGGATCCCGTCGCTCGCGGCCCATAGTTGCTCGGCCACCTGCTCCGGGACGTCTCCCGGCTCGCTTCCCAGGCACGAGCCGGCCAGCCGCCGCACGTCCCGGGCGTCGAGCCGGTGCAGGTCGACCAAGGTACCGGAGCCGCGCTGGGCCGCGGACTGCGCCAGGTCGAACGCCGGGCACGGCTCGGCACGGACCGTGGCGAGCAGCATCGTGGGCTGCTGGCCAAGGTTGTCGACCAGGTACTCGACGACGGCCAGGGTCTCGGCATCAGAGTCCTGCAGGTCATCCAGGATGATCAGGCAGCCCTGCCCCTGGCCGGCGAGTCCGGTCAGGCGCAGCACCGCCTCGGCGAGCACCACGAGGAACCCGGCGCCCTCCGCCACCGAGGGCGTGCCCCAGTCCGGAACCAGCCGGGCCAGGACGGGACGGTACGGGCCCAGCGCGGTGATGTCGACAGGATCGTCGGCCCGCAGCAGGGACATCAGGGCCTCGGTGATCGACCGGAACGGGACCATCGGGCCGATCGCGCTCCCCCGGCCCCGCATGATCCGCATGTCAGCCGCGAATCCGAGATCCGCGGCTGCCGCGGCCAGGCGTGACTTTCCGATGCCGCCCTCGCCTACGGCGAACACAGCGCCACCGCGGCCGACCTGGGCGGAGCGGAGCGCTTCCTCGACTATCCGGAACTCCTCGTCTCTGCCAATCATGGCCGAGGCGCGGGTCCGCATGTTTAAGCACGATACAGACCGGATGCTGGGCGGTCTACAAGGCGGCTGCCCGCTGGGCCACAGCCCGCCGGCGAGGGACGTGCACCGGAACGCGGCAGATCAGTTAATTACTTGCTACCGCAGCACGTGGTGTTGACGTTGTTGGACACCATGTTGATGGCCCCGCTCAGCGCGACGGTCGTCGCGGCGGGCGCGACCACCCGGCCGGCTGTGGCCGAGGTGATCCCCGGCGCGGGGAGCGACACGGCGACCACGCCGGCCAGCACGGCCGCACGCAGGCCGAAGCTCACCGTGGGCAGAAGCCGCGAGGCACCGCTCGCCCGGCGGTACTCGTGCTCCTCCTCGTGGGTGCTGACCTGGCTGAGCTCTGATTCTGGCACCGGTTTCTCCTCACTGTGATGGGGCTGAACTGTCCTACGCAGGCCGGGGCTGCTGCGCTGATGGTGGTGGTGTGGGTTCCAGCAGCAGCACGGACGGCACCTGCTCGGCGAAACCGAGCCGGAGCAGTCCGTAGCCGATGCCGGCCAGTCCGTTGAGCAGCCCGGGGGTGGGAACTCCGCCGGGGGTGCCGCAGTACCGGTCATGCCGGCGGAGGGCGTCCAGGATGAGGCCGGCCCGGTGCCGGCACGCTCGTGACGCGGCTCCGCCGTGGTCGGCGGCCGCCAGCACCGTCAGGGCCTCGGCGATGCCGAGGTCACCGTGGCACAGGCTGAGGTCGCCCAGCACCGGCTGACCGTCGAGGATCCGCAGGGACGACGGGAGCTCGGCGGTGCCGCGGTCATCGGCCAGGCAGGTGACTGCCGCCAGCACGCCCGCCGTTCCGCGGCACCATCCCGGCGATGTCGTCCGCCCGGCGGCGCCCGCGCGGGCGGCCAGCACCGCGCGATGTCCGGCCCGCGAGTAGCTCTGGTCCGCGCCGGCCGCGGCGAACCGGGTCAGCGCCCAGCCGATCCCGGCCGGCCCGGCGGCGAAGCCCGGTGGCACCGGGTCGGCGCCGAGCGCGCAGCGGCCGTCGGTGCGCTCTACCAGCTCGGTGAGCTGCTCCGCGCAGGCGGCGGCCACGGCCGCGGCCGCGGCGGATCCGACCTCCTGCCGCACCGCGGTCATCGCCGCCAGGCAGCCCGCGCTGCCGGCCGCCCAGCCAGGCGGGGCCGGCTGGTCCGCCGCCGCGGCCGTCAGCTCCACGACGGCCTCAGCCCACCCGCGAAGCTCGGCGTCATCGAGCAGGGTAGCCATCCGGCCCAGCCCATAGCAGATGCCGCCCAGGCCGTCGGTTCCCCCGCAGCCCACCGCAGCCAGCAGATCGGGGCGCCCCGCCAGCATGCCGCACAGCTGGGGCACCTGGCTCACCGCCAGGAGCGCCACCTCCGCGTACCTGCCCACCCCCGTCAGGCCGGCCAGCTGGGCCAGGAACAGCGCCACTCCCAGGTACCCGTCCGCCAGGCTGGCGCCCATCGGCAGCACCATCCACCGGGTGTCGTCCACTAACTGCAGGCCGAGCCAGTTCACCCGGTGCTGCCCCGTCCCTTCCCCGCCGGTCATCCCGCGCGCGACAATCTGGTCGGCCAGGCCGCACGCGACGGCGAGCAGCCGGCTGGGCTCGGCGGCGGTGGCGGTCAGCGGACCGGGCATCGACTGAGTGCTGTGGTGACCGCCGGCCGGCCGGCGGGTAGCCAGGCTGGCCGAGATGACCCACTCCTGGTCCAGCCGGTCGACCTCGCCCAGCGCCGTCACCTGATCCAGCGCACAGCTCAGCCCCGACCGGTCGAGCAGCCTGGGCACGCGCTGCCCGGCCGATGTCCAGACGTCCCGCGCCGCCGGGCGGCCGGTCAGCAGCGGAATGTCGCCGGACCACAGGTCAGCGAGCTCGTACTGGACGAGCTGATGCCACAGCGGATGGCCGGCCGACGCCACGTCGAGCACGTCCAGTGCCTCGTCCCGGTCGCGCGCGTCGCGCAGCATGGCCGGGTGGGTGGACTCGTCCAGCAGCCGCGCATACCCGCTGGTCGGGCGGAAGACGATGCGCACCTCGGCGTCGCCGCAGGACTCGACGAGCCGGGCGAACGCCTGCCTGTCGCGCACGACCGCGTCGTAGCCGAGCCGGAACCCCCCCAGGACGGCCGTTTCGTAATCGCCGGGCTCCGCCGCTTCCCCGTTGCTGCGGGGGCGGTTGCCAGCGCCGGGGAACGGCACCACGCGCCGGATGAGCCGTGCCTGGTCGCTGGCCGGCGGATCCCAGTCCAGCACCTCTTCTCCGCAGTGCTCTCCCGGGTCGCCGCCCATCCCGGAGCGGTCGAGGACGCCGTTCTCCTCGACGACGATCCGCGGCAGCAACGCGATGCGATGCACCGAGGCGGCCAGCCCCTGAGCGGCCGGGTCGGCCCCCGTGGCATGCGCGAACGGCAGAATGGGGTGAAACAGGGCCTCGACGTCGACCAGGACCGGCTGGTCGCGGTCGGCGATCAGGTTCTCGCAGTGAACGTCGACCGCGCGCAGGGCGTGCAGCGCGGCCAGCAGCACGCCCTCCCGCCGGTAGAAATCCTCCGCGGCACCGGGCCGCGTGAGCGCCCGGCTGGTGATGAACTCCTGCCAGCCGTATCCCGGCCGGGCCACCACCGCGGGCGTGCGCAGGTCGGCGCGGGGAACTCGCTCGTTGAGCCAGTCGATCACCTGGCCAAGCCGCAGGTGCGCCTGGAGGCTCCGCGGCTTGTAGACCACCTTGCGGCCATCGGCGAACGAGACGGCCGCCACGGAACGGCCCTTCCGGTGCAGGTCCCCCAGGCCGGGCTCGATCGCCACGGCCGGCCCTGGATCCACGCCGCCAAGCAGGGTTCCGACCATCGCCTCGCGGTCCGCGGCGAGCCGGGTCAGCAGCTCCAGGCCCGCCTGGGCAGCCAGCTGGCTGGCCGTGCCGAGCAGCCGGGCCAGCACCGGATACGCCTCGAATAGCGCGGCGAGCCCGGCCGGCGCGCACTGCTGCCGGACGAAATCAGCGAAGCGCTGCTGCCCGTCTGAGCCGGTCAGCCGGCCGGCCGCCCGCGCCGTGTCCAGCTCCGCCAGCAGGGTCCGCAGCGCGATCCGGGCCAGCTGCCGCGCTAGCCCCGCGGTGAACGTGTCCGCTAGCGCGGCGGAGTCAGCATGCTCCGGGGGCAGGTGACGCTGCGCGGCGCCGGCCAGGCGGTCGCGGGTCGCGGTCAGGAACGGCCGGAACGGTATGGCGAACGCCACCTGCCAGGAGTCCATGACGGGCAGCACGCCGGGGACGGCCGCGGCGGCGACCGCCGCCTCGGCGATGTCGGCCCAGGCAGGCCGGGACACCCGGTCATGCCGGGCGAGCCCCCGGATCCACCAGCCCGGGCTGAGCTGGCCGACCACGGAGTCCTCGCCCTCGGGCATGATCGACTGGTTCACACTGCATAACCTGACACGATCCGGTGCCAGGTTCATGGGTAGAAGCTACCCGGGTTTCGGCATGGCTCCGCGTATAGGCCGGACGGCGCCTGCCGGGCGCTCCCCGCATTTCCGCTGGCATGCCCCGTGACCTCGCTCGCCGTCCTCGTGGCGGCGGGGAACAACGCCGCGGGAATATGGGGGACGAAACCCGATGCGCCGCCGCGCTGACCCGGCTGGAGTTGAGGCAAGCAGTTTCCCGCACGCCGGAAGCAGAGTGCCGTGGCCGATAAGACAATCAGTGAGCGCCGCCTCGCCGAGGGTTCCAGGCAGTCAGATGACCTTCTCGTACCGATCCCGGATGTCCGCGCGGTCGCGAGTGCCGACCGCGCCGCGGCTAGCCTGCTGGCCACCGAGCTGATCGACCTCACCCGGTCGGAGCTCCTGGCCGTCATTCCGCGATCGGGCCGGACCTATCCCTTCATGCCGTCCCCGCTCGTCCCGCAGTTGCTGAACCGCGGGATTAAGGTGCGCGTGCTGCACAGCTTCGAAGAGGAATGGGATACCCCCGCGTTTGCGGCCCTCGAGCGGATCGGCGTGATGATACGCAGCACGATCGCCCTGCCCAATCCCGTTCTTATCCGCGACCGCAGCTTTCTCTACGTTTCGCATCCAGATCCCGGTCATCCCCTGTCCCGGCAGCTGATCCGGGTCCGCAACGACGTTCTCGCCCGGCTGCTCGCGGTCACCTTCGACGCTATCTGGACCGCATCGGCCGGGCGCAGCGACGGCGCCCCCGCCGCGGAGCTGCGGCATCTCGCCCAGGCGCTGAACGAGGGGCTGACGGACGAGCGGGCCGCGGCCCGCCTGCACATCAGCAAGCGGACCTTCGCCCGGCGGATAGCCCTGATGATGCACCGGCTCGACGCGGACAGCCGGTTCCAGGCGGGCGTGCAGGCCGCCCGGCGCGGCTGGCTGTGACGCCGCGGGCTCGCTGACCAGCCCGGTCAGGCCTTGCTCAGACCGCCGGTACCGAACGCGCTGGTGGTGGCCCCGGCCGTCTCGCCGCCGTCGATCACCAGCTCAAGGCCGGTCAGGAACCCGGCGTGCTGGCCCGCCAGGTACCAGAACGCCTCCGCGATCTCCCGCGGCGCCGCGTGCCGGCCGGCCGGGATCGCCTCGTTGACCTCGTCGAGCATCTGCCCGGTGTACTCGGCCAGCTGCATCGGCGTCAGCACGGCCCCCGGGCTGACGCAGCAGACGCGCACCTGCGGGGCAAGCTCCAGGGCGAAGGTGCGGCACAGCGCCACGATCCCGGCCTTGGTGGCGTTGTAGTCGGCGTAGAACGGATAGCCGCGCAAGCCGTTGACGGAAGCCGTGGCCAGGAGCACGCCACCGCCGTCCCGCATCATGTGGCGGGCCGCGCACTGCCACAGGCCCAGCACGCCGAGCAGGTTCACCTCGGTGATCCGCCGGGCCTGCGCCTCGGTCAGGTCGAGCACGCCGCGCCGGATGCTGATGCCCGCGTTGGCGATGACCACGTCGAGGCGCCCGGTCTCCGCGCGCACGCGGTCCACGATGTCGCCGACCCTCCGCCAGTCCGACACGTCAGCTTCCTGCCAGGCGACGGGCGGCTGGCATTCCTCCGCCGGTGCCCGGATATCCAGGTTCACCACGTAGTCGCCGCCCGCCGCGAAGCGCCGGGCCGTCGCCTGCCCGATGCCGCTGGACGCACCGGAGATCACAACCGTTCGCATGAGCGTGCTCCAGACAGGTGCTGTCGCCGGACGTGGGGTCAGAAGATCACGCGCGCGCTGGTCGTCGCGTGGAAGCCGAGCGACTGGCGCAGATTGCGGCTCACCGTCAGCTTCTTGAGCCACCGGTCGGTGCCGTCGTACCGGGGCGTGAACGCCCGCCGGCCGTGTATGCCCACGTAGTTATCGACCACGAGCAGCGTGCCCTGACCCACCACGACATCGCGCTTGGCGGCGTCAAGCGCCGCCAGCAGCGCCGCCAGCGCGCGCTCTGCCGCCGGGTCGTCCCCCACGCAGCGCATGAACGGCAGGTCGATGCGGATATAGGGCGCCGCGGGGTCCCCGAAGAGCACCGCGCTCGGCTCCGGCTCGTCGCGCAGCTGCTTCATCCGCAGCAGGGCCGGATGACCCGGGGAGGTCCCCTCCAGCTGTCGCACGTGCTCGGCGTCCGGCAGGATGTTGAAGCGCGGCTCGGCCAGCACCTCGACATGCTCGGTGGCGAGCCGAAGGTCGCGCACCGACGAGACGATCGTCGGCACCTCGTCCCGGTTGCGCACGCCGAACAGCAGAAGATAGTCGCAGCGCAGCGGGTGGAAGCCGTCCTCGGTGTGGAACTCGAGCGGGGCCTCGCTGCCGTGCCCGTTCTGCCGGTGCTCGTCGCCGCGGATCGGCACGATGTCCTGGATCATCCGCCCGGCCTGCAGGGAGGACCAGGCGAAGGGGTCCCCGAGCGTCGCGCCGCACAAGGCGATGAAGACCTCGATGCGGGCGATGGCGCCGGATGGCGAGGCAGCCCGCCAGTCGCGGGGCGTCGGCCCGACGGCCTGGTCATCGACCGGGAAGCCGTGCACCAGGCAGAAGGCGGCCGGCTCGGTGCGCCGGAAGTTCTCCAGGAACCAGCGCAGGCCCGCCGGCAGATCGTCGCGCAGCTGCCAGCAGCGGTCATAGAAGCCCGCGTCGACGGGGGCTTCACCCAGCGCGCGCACCCGGTCGGCGATGGCCGCGATCTGGTCGGCCTCGTGCTGGTCGAGGGCGTACTCAAGGGCGTGCTCAAGGGCGCTGTCCGTTACCACGTTCGCACGGTTCATGGCCGACCGCTCACGCTCTCGCCGCGCGGCCGGCCGCCGTTCCCGGCCGCTTCCGACCGCGCGGCGAGGCTGGCCGGTCGCAGGTCGGTCCAGTGCCGCTCGACGTAGTCGAGGCAGTCCTGCCGGCCGGCCGGCCCGTGCCTGACCGTCCAGCCGTCCGGCGCGGGCAGCGCCCGCGGCCAGAGCGAATGCTGGTTCTCGGTGTTGACCAGGACGAGGAAGACACCGTCCGGGTCGTCGAAGGGGCTAGTCATCGACGGCCTCCTAGCGGTCGCGGGGTCAGCTGCTGCCCGTCAGCGGGCGGTGGCCCGGGCGGGCCGGAGGTCGAACAGGACGCATCCGGGCGGCGCGGCGACGTCGATGGCCCGGACCAGCTCCCAGCCCGCGTCAGCGAACGCGCCCAGCCACTCCTCGCGCGCGGGGAGGTAGACGCCCATCAGGGCGTGGATGAGCTCGAAGCCGAGGGTGAAGATCCCCGTGTCCGGCCCCGGCGCGCAGTCGCTGCGCACGACATCGCACAGCAGAAGCTGGCTCGCATTCGGGAAGGCGCGGCGCAGGGAGCTGAGGGCGGCCACGCATCGTTCCCTGGGCCAGAAGTCATGTCCCATGAAAACGCAGGTGACGACCTCCACCTCGGTGCAGGGGTCGAAGGCCCCGAGGTCGAGGACGTCGCCCTGCACGACCGTGAGCCGGTGCGCCTGGCCCGCCTGGTCGATCGAGAGGTTGGCCAGCTCCACGGCCTGCGGCGCGATGTCGATCCCGAGGCCGCGCACCTTCGGGTGGCGGTCGGCGACACGCAGCAGCCGCTGGCCCGATCCGCAGCCGAGGTCCGCGATCATGTTGATGTGCAGGCCGTCCAGGATCTCGTCGAAGAGCGGCTCGACCAGCGCGTCACCGATCAGCCGGGAGCCGATCGCTACGGCGCGCATGTCCCGCGTGTAGAACTCGCCGACCCGCTGCGCGCTGACCGCGGCTCCGGCGTCGCTGAACAGGCCGCCGCAGCCGCGCACCAGCCAGTAGAAGTAACCGCGCGCCGCGTACAGCGCGTCGAACTGCGGGCCCGGCGTGGCCTCGTCGCGCTCGACGCGCACCGCACCGGCCCAGACCAGCGCGGCGAGCAGCCGGCGCACGACTGTCTCATCCAGCCCGGCGGACGCCGTCGCCGCGGGAATGTCGTAGCAGTCCTGGCGGGCCAGCACGTCGAGGATGCCGAGCTCGCTGGCGGCCGAGACGGCGGCCGCCGCAACATAGGAGGAGAACAACGCGGCGGCGGGACCGCGGGTGAACGCGGTCGCGTCCATGGTGTCGGTCATCGGGCTTCCTCCCGGTCAGGGCTGGTCGCTGTCGGTGGCCGACATTAGGCAGCGCCCGAAAGCGCTGTCAACGAGCCCCTGATCGGCCGGACCATGACCCGCTTCCCTGCCATTGCAGGGCCGTGACCTGGCCTTATCCAGATCTGAGCGCCTGCCGGCCGCCCTTGCGGGCGGTCCGGGCGGCGGCCGGGGCCCGTTATGGTGGCGAGAAAGCGCCAAGTTCCCGCGGCACGCGTGCGCCCGGCCGGGCCGGGTGTCTACCAGGGCAGCGCGGCCCGGTCCAGCTTGCCGCTCGCGGTGACCGGCAGGCCGGCGATCGGCAGGACCGCGTTCGGCAGCATGTACTCCGGCACGCTGAGCTGCAGGAAGCGGCGCAGTTCCCTGAGCGACGGTGCCTTCTCGCCGGCGGGGATGACGTACGCGACGACCTTCGGGAAGTCCGTGTCGGCGTCCCGGACCGCGACGACGGCATCCTTGACGCCCTCGTGCTCGATCAGGGCGTTCTCGATCTCGCCCAGCTCGACCCGGAAGCCGCGGATCTTCACCTGCTGGTCGGCCCGGCCCACGTACTCCAGGTCGCCGTCCGGCCGCGGTATCGCGAGGTCGCCCGACCGGTAGAGCCGCCCGGCGGGGCACGCGGAGAAGGGATCAGCGATGAACCTGGCCTCGGTCAGGTCCGGCCGCCGCAGGTAGCCGCGCCCGACGCCGGGGCCGCCCACGTAGATCTCGCCGACGGTGCCGTCGGGCACCGGGCGCATGTGCTCATCGAGGACGTACAGCTGCAGGTCCGGGATCGGCACGCCGACTACGCTGGCCGCGTTCTCGGTGTCGGCCCAGTCGATCTCCCGGTAAGTGACGTGGACGGTGGTCTCCGTGATGCCGTACATGTTGACCAGGCGCGGCGTCTGGTCACCGTGGCGCTCGAACCACGGCCGCAGGCCCGGGATGTTCAGGGCCTCGCCGGCGAGGACCACGCAGCGCAGCGCCAGCGCGGGCCCGCCCGGCGCGGCTTCCGCGGCGAGCGCGAACTGCCGGAACGCGGTGGGCGTCTGGGTGAGCACGGTGACGCCCTCCTCGGCCACCAGAGCGCGGAAGTCGTCAGGGAACCGGCTCACCAGGCTCGGGACGATGACGAGCCGGCCGCCGTAGGCGAGCGCGCCCCACATCTCCCAGACCGACAGGTCGAACGCGGCCGAGTGGAACAGCGCCATGACGTCCGCCGGGCCGAAGTGGAACCAGTGCTCCGTGGCGGTGAACAGGCGCGTCACGTTGGCGTGGTCGATGAGCACACCCTTGGGGCGCCCGGTGGACCCGGAGGTGTAGATGACGTAGGCGAGGTCCGCGCCGTCGATCTCGCCGGGCGGGTTGTCCGGGGATTCGGCGGCGAGGGCCGGCCGGAGCTCCTCCATCGCGAGGACCTCGTAGAGCGCTGCGGGCGGGAACCTGCCGCGGAAAGCCCGCTCGGTGAGCAGGAGCGGTACCTGCGCGTCCGCCAGCATCAGCGCGATCCGCTGGTCGGGGTACTGGGGGTCAAGCGGGACGTAGCAGGCCCCGCTCTTCAGGATGCCGAGGATGCCGGCGATCAGGTCACCGGAACGTTCGAGGCAGATGCCGACCATGGAGCCGGGGCCCGCGCCGCGCCGGCGCAGGTAGTGCGCCAGCCGGTTGGCCCGGCGGTTGAGCTGGGCGTAGCTGAGGTGCTGGCCGTCACAGGTGAGCGCGATCGCGTCCGGGGTGTGCCGGGCGTGGGCTTCGAACATCGCGGGCAGAGACTTCATGGCTGCTCCCCTCCGGGTGACCGCCCTGCGGCCAGGTGGTGTAGCGCCGCAGCCCGTACAGCAGCGGCGAGACGGGTTCGGCCGGCAGCCGCACGCGGAAGACCTCGCCAAAGATCACCATGTGGTCCCCGATTCTCTCGGTGCGCCGGACCTGGCAGTGGGCCGCGGCGTGGGCGGCATCGGGCAGCTCGGGACCACCGGGGCCGCCGTGCCATCGCACGCGGTCGAACCGGTCGGGCCGCCCGGAGGCGAACAGCTCGGCGGCGGGCTGCGCGTCGCCGCGCAGCAGGTTGAGCGCGAAGGTCTCCCGGCGCAGGATGGCGGCGAGCGTCGGGCTGCCGCAGCGCAGGGATACCAGCAACGTCGGCGGGGCCAGGGTGATGCTGCACACCGACGAGCAGGTCATCCCGCGGGGCTGGCCGCCGGGCCCCAGGGTCGTCACGATGGCGACTCCGGTGGGGAAGACGGCCATTATCGACCGGAAGTCCGCCGCGATGGTGGTGGTAACGGCTGTCTGGTGCATGTCACTCGATTCAGGCTGCTGAGCCGGGCCCCGCGCCCGCGAGCGGCAGGAGGGGACGGCCGCCGACCACGGTCCGCCGGGGCCGGGGCATGGGGTCGGCGCCGGTGTCGGTGAGGACCACGCTCATCATCCGTTCGCCCTCGAACAGCAGCAGGCCCCGGTCCCGCAGCTGGTCGAGCCGGCCCACCAGGGCGGGCAGCGCCCCGGCGAGCCGGTCCATGCGGACCGGCCGGTCGAGATGCTCGAGCAGCGTCACGCTGGGGGCGTCGAGCCGGTAGGTCTGCTGGTGACCCGAACGGCTGTCGTAGATCGTGCCCGCCGCGCCGTCTCGCTCGAGGCGCAGGCACGGCGGCTCGGCGCCCTCGGACCACAGCTGGTTCCATCGCTCGACCATCCCGCCGAGCTTCCGGCTCCACAGCGCGGCGGCGAGCATGTAGTCGCCGAGGCCGCGGTCCTGGAAGTAGTAGGCGAGGTTGTCCAGGTCCTCCTCCGGGAACGGGTAGGTCAGCCGGTAGTGATCGACCGGGTGCAGGTCGAGCTCGTAGTCGGCGGCCTCGTTGAAGTACGGGCTGTACCGGTCGAAGCGGACCGGGAAGCAGCCGTCCGGCGGCGGCAGGTGGCTGAGCAGCGGCAGGTCGCCGACGTACTTCTCGTAGGTGGACCGCGGCTCGCGGGGGAAGCCGATGAGCAGGTTCCAGGAGGGCTTGATCCCGTACCGCACGCAGTTCTTGAGCAGCTGGATGTTCTGGAAGACCGAGGTCCCCTTTCTCATCAGCTTGAGCGTGCCGGTGTTGAGCGCCTCGATGCCGGGCTGGATCTCGGTGACGCCGGCCTGCGCCATCACCTGGAAGTCCTGCTGGTCGAGCCCGACCTTGACCTCGTAGAAGATGGACACCCCCGGCGGCGGGGTGAGCCGTGGGAAGACCTCGTTCAGGTAGTCCATCGGCATGATGTTGTCGGTGCAGCTGTAGTGCGTGCACCAGGGCGCGTGCCGCAGCACGCTGTCGAACTGGCGCAGCGCGTTGTCCGCCGACATGGACCGGTAGCCCATGCTCTGGCCGTTCAGCCCGCAGAACGTGCAGTGCGCGCGCTCGCCCCACCAGCAGCCCCGGGAGGTCTCGAAGAACAGGATCGGGTCGACGGGGTGGTCCGGGGAGTCGGCGGCCATCCGGTCAAAGGACTCGACAAATTCGGTGTAGTCCGGCTCCAGGTAGTCGTCGATGTCGGTCTCGGGGCCGATCGCGGAGCGGAACTTCTGGTCCTGGCAGTTCTGCCGGGACACGACGCCGCGGATGCGGTGGGCCGGGCCGAGATTCCCGTCCGTGACGCAGCGCAGGAATTCGGGGAAGGTCTGCCGGGCGGGCCCGGAGAAGAGGAAGTCGAGCTGGTCGGCGTGGGCCGCGAGCGTCGCGCCCATCGGCGTCTCGCAGTTGGCGCCGCCCATCACCGTCAGCGCGGCCGGGTTGCGCTCCTTGATCACCCGGGCCATCGCGAGGCTCGGCACGGTCTGGGCGAACATCGAGCTGAACCCGACCACGTCGGCATCGGCCAGGCGGTAGCGGTCGGCGAGGCTCTCGCAGAACGCGCCCAGCCGCGCGCGGCGCCGCAAGATCGTGTCACGGAAACGGGCATGGGCCGGCCCGGTGAAGTAGCGGGCGAAGTATTCCTCGGCGTTGTCCTCATGCCGCGGGAAGGCCACGCCCCGGAACAGCCAGTCGCCGACCCCGGCGATGTGATGCTCGATGTCGCCGGCGATGGAGTCATACATCGCCGGGCCTAGGAACCGGGTGACCTCGTGGTTGAGGTAGCAGACCCGGACGCTGAACTCGCTGGCGAAGTCCCGGCGCACCAGGGCCGCGAGCTGGCTGAGTGCGAATGACGGTCGGCGGCGGTCGGCGAACGGCATGTTCACCAGGACGATCTCACGCATGGGCACCTTCGGGGTGGACGAGCGGGGCGGACGAGCGGCACGGTCACTGGATGCTCGCGAGGTACTCGTAGCAGCCGGGCAGAGCGCTCACGAGCTGGCGCGCCTCGCTGCCGACCCGGGCGAACTCCTCGCGCGCTCCGGCGGCGTCCATGTAGGCGAGGGCGGGCCTGGGGAGGCTCGGAGCCCAGCCGAGCCCGAGCAGCATCGTGATCCACGAGTACGACTCGAAGCCGTGGTAGTACGGGTAGATGCTGTCGTCGTCGAGCAGCTGGGCGCTGGCGATCTCCAGCCGCGCGGCGAGCGCCTCGGGAATCTCGCGCTCCCTGGCCGCCCGCCAGTACGGCGTGTCGCGGCGCCCGGCGGCCCGGTAGTGCATGATCAGGAACTCCTTGATGCCGTCCACGACGCGTCCGAAGGCGTCGTTGTAGCGGGATGTGAGCACCGGGTCCCAGCGCTTGTCCGGGAAGTGCTTCACGAGCTGCTCAATGCCGTACTGGATGAAGAAGATGCCGGTGGATTCCAGCGGCTCGACAAATGCGCTGGACAGGCCGATCGCCACGCAGTTATTCACCCACGGCTGCCGGGTGCACCCGACGCGCATCCGGATGTGGCTGGCGTTCAGGTCCTCGCGGCCAGGGGCGGCGAAGGCGCGCAGGGTGCGCTCGGCTTCCTCGGGCGTGCAGTAGTCGTCGGAGTACACGTATCCCGTGCCGTCGCGGCCGAACAGCGGGATGTTCCAGATCCAGCCGGCGTCCATCGCGGTCGCGGTGGTGTACGGGGCCATAGTGCCGGCGCCGTGGTCGCGGGGGACGCGGAGGGCGACCGCGCGGTTGTTGGGCAGGAACTTCTCGAAGGACACGAAGGGCTCGCCCAGGGCCTTGTTGATGAGCAGGCCCTTGAACCCCGTGCAGTCGACGAAGAGGTCGGCCGGCAGCTCCTCGCCCTGCGCGGTGCGCACGTAGGTGATCCAGCCCCGGGCGTCCCGGACGACCTCGGCGACATCGGCCCGCACGTGTCGCACGCCGCGCTGGACGGCGTAGCCGGTGAGGTACTTCGCGAGCAGGGCCGCGTCGAAGTGGTAGGCGTAGGGGAACTGGGCGCGCTGCTCCGCCATGGAGGAGCAGCCCAGGCCGCCGTCGAGGGCGGCGGCGAACAGCGCGCCGTCGGCGGTCCGGGGGGCGCGGCGCGCCTCGCACAGGTAGGGCGTGATGAAGCAGCTGCGGTCGAACGCCCCGTCGGCCGGGCCGGCGTCGTGCAGCCACCAGTCGGCGAGGCTGAAGCTGTCCACGGCCCGCAGGCGCTCGAAGGGGTGATAGAAGTGCGTGCCGTCGCCGCGCCAGTTCTCGAACCGGATCGCGAGCTTGTAGGAGCCCGCGCACCGCGGCATCCAGTCACGCTCGTCGAGGCCCAGGTAGTCGAAGAAATGGCGCACGGTGCTGAAGGTGGCCTCGCCGACACCGATGGTGCCGACCTGCGGGGATTCGACGAGGGTCACCGAGATCCGGTCGCCGAACGCGGCATTGAGGTAGGCGGCGGTCATCCAGCCAGCGGTGCCGCCGCCGACGATCACCACCGTCTCGATCATCGGTCGCTCCCCGCCGGCGCGGCGGCCGCGAGGCCCGCGCGCACGCTCAGCGGCCGCATGTCGGTCCACACCTTCTCGATGTGGTCGAGGCACTCCTGCTCGGGGCCCTGCGTCCCCTCGTCCCGCCAGCCGGCCGGGCTGGGGCGGTCGGCCCGCCAGATCGAGTACTGCTCCTCGTCGTTGATCACGACCTTGTAGCGCAGGCCGTCGGGTTCGTCCATCATGCGGCACCTTTCTGTGGGAGGCGGATCACCGGACCAGGGCGCCCGCCGCCGGGCGGGCGTCCTGGTCCGTGGTCAAGGAGGGCGGCGAGGACCGGGCCGATCACGGCGAGCGCGGCCGGCTGGGTGATGCGGTCGTGGTGGCAGGGGACGCGGTGCGTGGTCAGCTGGCCGCCGACATGGGGCTGCCAGACGCCGGCCGGTGACTGCCGGTGGTCCCAGCTCTTCTCGGCGACGAACAAGACGGCGTCGCCGCGATAGCGCTGGGGGGTGTGGGCGCTCATCAGGGCGGAGTTGTCCAGCACAAGCCCGGTGAAGTCGTCGAGGAAACCGTCGCCGAGCTGCGCGATCACGCTGTCCGGCCGCTCGAGCAGCTCGGTGGCGCGCTGCTCGCGCCCCGGCGCCGTAGCCGCCGCGCCGCCGGGGACGTAGCCGAGGGAGTCGAGCAGCAGGGCGCGCGCCTCGTCCCGGCCGCGGATGCCGCGGTGCTCGGCCCCGGTGGCGACCGGATAGCTGTCGAGCAGGGCGAGCAGCGCCACCTGCCCGCCCGCCTGCTCGAGGCGGACGGCGATCTCGTGGGCGACCAGGCCGCCGAAGGACCAGCCGAGCAGGTGGTAGGGCCCGACGGGCTGGACGGCGCGGATCTGGTCGAGGTAATCCTGCGCCATCGCCTTGAGGCTGGCCGGGCGGGCACCGCCGCCGGCGCGGGCCTGCAGGCCGTAGACGGGCACGCCGGGGTCGAGGTGAGGCAGCAGCCCCGCGTAGCACCAGCTGACCCCGCCGACGGGGTGGATGCAGAACAGGGGCGGGCGGCTGCCGCGGGCGCGCAGCGGCAGCAGGGTGTCGAACCCGTCGCGACGGCCCGGCCCGTCGAGGCTGGCCGCGAGGCCGGCAATGGTGGGGGTCTCGAACAGGCGCCGCAGGCTCATGTCCACGCCGAGGACGGAGCGGATGCGGCTGACCAGCCGGGGGGCCACCAGCGAGTGGCCGCCCAGATCGAAGAACCCGTCGTCGGCCTCGACCCGGTCCAGGCCGAGGACTTCGGCGAACAGCTGGCTGAGCACTTCCTCGCGGGGATGGCGCGGCGGCCGGGCGGCGGACGCTTCCGGCTCGGGCTGGCGCGCCGGGCCGGGCTGGACCGGATCCGCCGCCGCCGCCGCCCGGTCCAGGAACTGCAGGGTGCCGTCCAGCCGCCAGCGCACCAGATCCGCGGTGCGCCGCATGCGCGAGCCGGGCGGCCCGAAGGGGTCGGCCACCCATCGCTGCGCGATCAGGGCGGCGCGGCCGCCGGAAGGCCGGCCGCCGCCGGGCTCGCCGCCGGGGCCGGCCCCGGCGATGTAGAGTTCGCCGCGGGCTCCGGGCGCGGCCAGGCGCAGGTGCTCGTCCAGGACGTACACGCGGCCGGGCCGGGCCGGGCCGGTGACGTCCGCGGCGCGGTCCTGCCATCGGTCCAGCAGCGCGACCCGCTCGCCCGGCGCGAGGATGTCCAGCTCGCCGATCGGCGTGTCGGGGCGGGCGGCCGCCGCGGCCAGCAGGCGGGTGAACCGGTCGGCAAACGCCTGAGCGGTATCGCGGCCGAACAGCTCGGCGGCATACTGCAGGTACCCGGTCATGCCCCGGGCCGCACCGTCCCCGGCGTAGAGCTCCACCAGGTCGAGGGTCAGGTCGTAGTCAGCGACGCCATGGCTGACCGGCTCCTCGGCGACATCGAGGGCGCCGAGGGACAGGCCCGGCGCGGCGTTGTTCTGGAATACCAGCATGATCTGGAAGAGGGGATGCCGGCCGAGGGCGCGGGCCGGGTTGAGGGCTTCGACCAGCCGCTCGAAGGGCAGGTCCTGGTGGGCGTAGGCGCCGAGGTCAGTCTCGCGGACCCGGGCCAGCAGGCCGGCGAAGCTGGGATCCCCGGAGGTGTCGGTGCGCAGGACCAGGTTGTTGATGAAGCAGCCCACGAGGTCATCGAGAGCCTGGTCGGTACGCCCGGCGACCGGGGTGCCGATCGGCAGGTCGGTCCCCGCGCCGAGCCGGGTGAGCAGCGCGGCCAGGGCGGCCTGGAAAACCATGAAGAGGCTGACCCGGCTGCGCGCGGCCAGGGCGCGCAGTGCCTCGTGGAGCTCGGGGGTAACGGTGAACATGATGGAGTCGCCCACGTAGCTGGGCTCGGCCGGGCGCGGGTAGTCCGCGGGCACGTCGAGCTGCTCGGGCAGGCCGTCGAGGACGGCGCGCCAGTAGCCGAGCTGCCGGGAGGCGAGGCTGCGGGAGTCCGCCTCGCTGCCGAGGACCTGGCGCTGCCACCGGGTGTAGTCGGTGTACTGGACGGGCAGCGCGGCCCAGGCGGGGGCGCGGCCGCCGCGGCGGGCCCGGTAGGCGTGGTCGAGATCTCGGCCGAGCGGTGCCATCGACCAGCCGTCGAACGCGATGTGATGCACCACGAGCAGCAGGACGTGGCGGCGTGGCCCGAGGGCGAACAGCAGGACGCGCAGCGGCAGCTCGCTCGTCAGGTCGAAGCCGCGGGCCGCGGCCGCGCGCAGCGCCGCGGGCAGCGCCGCCTCGGTGACGGAGGTGGCGGTGACCGCTGGCTGGCCGTCGCCCGGCTCGAGGACCTGCTGGTAGGGCACGCCATCCTCGTCGGGGAAGACGGTGCGCAGGGTCTCGTGCCGGCCGGTGATGTCGCCGATCGCCTGGGTCAGGGCGGCGATGTCCAGCAGCCCGGTCAGGCGCAGGCCGAGCGCGATGTTCTGGACGTGATCGGCCGCGCCCTCGAGCCGGTTCAGGAACCACAGGCGGCGCTGGGCGAACGACAGCGGCGGCCGGGCGGGCCGCCGGGCCGGGCGCAGCGGGGGGCGGGCCTCGGGCGCGTCGCCGAGCACGCGGGCCAGGTCCGCCACGGTGGGCAGGTCGAACAGGCGCCGGATGCCCAGTTCCACGCCGAGGACCGCGCGGACGCGGCTGACGAGCCGGGTGGCGAGCAGGGAATGCCCGCCGAGATCGAAGAAGTTGTCCTCTACTCCGACCTCCTCGATGCCGAGCACCTCGGCGAACAGATCGCTCAGCACCTTCTCGTGCTCGTCGCGCGGCGGCCGTCCGCCGCCGGCGGGGGCGGCGGCGGGGGCGGGCAGCGCGGCGCGGTCGAGCTTGCGGTTGGGCGTCAGCGGCAGGGCGTCGAGCACGACGAAAGCCGCCGGGACCAGGTGCGCGGGCAGCCGGGCCGCGAGCTGGCGGCGCAGGCTGGCCGGATCGGGCTCGCCGCCCGCCCCGCGGCAGACGTAGGCGACCAGGCGGCGGTCGCCGGGGCGGTCCTCGCGGGCGATCACCGCGACCGGCCCGAGGCCGGGGCAGCGGGCGAGCGCGGCCTCGATCTCGCCCGGTTCGATCCGGAAGCCGCGGATCTTTATCTGGTCATCGGCGCGGCCCAGGAACTCCAGGCGGTCTGCGCGCCAGCGGGCCAGGTCGCCGGTGCGGTACAGCCGGGAGCCGGGCGGCCCGAAGGGATTGGCGACGAAGCGCTCCGCCGTGGCGTCGGGCCTGCCGAGGTAGCCGCGGGCCAGGCCGGGGCTGTCCACGTAGAGCTCGCCCCTCGTGCCGGGCGGCACCAGGCCGAGACGGTCATCGAGCACGTAGACGCGCACGTGCGCGATCGGGCGGCCGATCACCGGATGCTCGGGGGCGTCGTCCTCGCGCCACGGGCTGGAGCTGACGTCGCATGTGGTCTCGGACGGGCCGTAGGCATTGACCATGAGGCGCCCGGACCGCCAGTGCCGGACCAGATCCGGCGGGCAGTTCTCGCCGCCGGTGATCAGGACCCGCAGGTGCGGCAGGCGGGCGCGCGGCAGGGTGGCCAGGACGGCGGGGGGGATGTGCGCGTGGGTGATGGTCTCCCGGGCGAGAAAACGGGCGAGTTCCTCCCCTGCGAGGGTGGCGCCCGGGAGCACCAGGCAGCCGCCGGCGAGCAGGGCCATGCACAGCTCCGCGACCATGACGTCGGAGCTGGGCGAGACGAGCTGCAGGACCCTGCTTCCGGTGACGGCCGCGTGCCGCTCGACCTGGTTGGCGAACAGGACGGGGATGCCGCGGTGGGTGACGGCGACAGCCTTGGGCCGGCCGGTGGACCCGGAGGTGTAAATGACGTAGGCGAGATGGTCGGCCCGCAGCGGGGTGCGGCGCTCCGCCTCGGTGACGTTGGTGCCGCGCGCCGCGGCCCGGTCGGCGCGGTGCGACGGCGCGTCCAGGATCAGGGCGGGCGCCGCGCCGGGGAGCCCGGCCGCGGTGGCCGCGGTGGCGAGGACCAGAGCGGCGCGGGCGTTCGTGAGCATGAAGTCGAGGCGCTCGCGCGGATGGCCAGGGTCGAGCGGCAGGTAGGCGGCGCCAGATTTCAGCACGGCCAGGATCGCGACGATCAGCTGCGGGTCGCGCGGCAGCGCCAGGGCGACGACGTCCTCGGGACCGATGCCGCGGGCGATCAGGACTCTCGCGAGCTTGTTCGCCTGCCGGTTCAGCTGCGCGTAGGTCAGTTCCCGGCCGTCCTGGGCGACCGCGGGCGCTGCGGGGGACCGGCGGGCCTGCCGCTCGAAGATGCCGGGCAGGGGCAGGGCCGCCGCCCCGGTTCCCGAGGGCTCGCCGTTCCCGCCCGTGCGCAGCGCCTCGCGTTCCTGCGGCGTCAGCAGGTCGAGGTCGCTGACGGGCCGGTCCGGATCGGCGGCTGCCGCGCTCAGCAGGCGCACCAGCCGCTGGCCCATCGACCGCGCGGTGCTCTCGTCGAACAGGTCGGTGGCGTAGAAGAGCTCGGCTTCGAGGTGGGAGCCCGCGTCGCGCATCATCAGGGCCATGTCAAACTGGAGAGCCGTGACGTCGACGTCCTGGGCGCCGGCCCGCAGGCCGTCGAGCGGCTCGCTGGCGCGATCCCCGAAGCCCCTCTCGACGAAGGTGAACAGGATCTGGAACAGGGGGCTGCGGCTGGCGTCACGCTGCGGGCGGACCCGCTCCACCACCTGATCGAAGGGCACGTCCTGATGCGCCAGCGCATCCGACACCACCCGCCGCACCCGCCGCACCACCTCCGCGAA
>DATKRH010000184.1:0-55183 GCA_035532295.1 Streptosporangiaceae bacterium | reverse complement strand
TGCCCGCGCCGTTGGGGCCGAGCAGGCCGAAGATCTCGCCGGCCTGGACGTCGAGGTTGAGCCCGTCGACGGCGGCGAAGTCGGTCCCCTGGTAGACCTTGGTCAGGTCCTCGGTGTGAATGACAGGTGCCGGGGCGTCGCAGGGGAGGCCGGCCACCTCCGCGATCATGGACGTCCGGTCGGCTCCGAAGATCATTTCCTAGTAACGACGGCGGTGCGTCGGGCCGTAGCGCAGCCAGGCGACGGCCAGCAGCGCGATCAGGAACCAGGGGACGAAGATCTGGGCCAGGAGGCGGCCGACGGCGATGGCGATCACGATGATGAGGCCCAGCTCGAGTACGCGCTGGCAGGACCGTCGGCGCCGTCTTGGCCGAGGGTCGGCCGTCGGCTCACCGCGCGGCGGCTCGGTGCCCATGGCACCCAGCAGGCCACGGCCCGGCCCGCCTGGGCCGGCCGGCTCGGTGTCGGGCAGGTCGTCGAATAGTCCGGCCAGATCTGACTGGGTGACGGCGCCCATCGCCTGGTCGAGGCGCTTGCTGAACTCTTCCTGGTCAAGCCGCCCGTCGCTGTAATGCTGGGACAGGCGGTCCGCCACCTCGGCGCGCTCGGCGTCGGAGACCCGCAGGTTGGGGTTGGAGTAGCGGGCACGACCACGGAACGAGGGCTCCTGCGTCGCTGCCGGGCTGAACGGCGCTGGCATGTTAATGGATCTCCTTTGTCAGTGTGGCCCGCGGCTGGCGGTGTGGCCCGCGGCTGGCGGTGTGGCCCGCCGTCAGAGCGACCGGGCCTGCCGGGACTCGATGAACTCGCCCGCGACGGAGCGCTCGCGGCCTTCCTCGGGGATGAGCAGCCAGCCGGCGAGGTAGATCGGCACCCCGGTACCGCCCGCGACGGCGAGCACGGCGAGAACGATCCGCACGAGCGTCACGTCCAGGCGGAGGTAGCGAGCGATGCCGACGGCGACCCCGGCCAGCATCCGGTCCTGGACCGGACGGCTCAGCGCCTGGCCGACATCGGCCCGTGGGTGGTCGGACCAGGGGTGGTCGGCCCGTGGGTGGTCGGCTGCTGGGTGGTCGGCTGCTGGGTTCGCTGTGGTGGTGTCCATGGCTCCAGCCTGCTGCCGCGAGCTCGGCGGGGCCATCGGGAACGACCCTGGTCCGACCCTGGCGGCGGCTGGGCCCCTATCAGGGATTGCCCTGATGGCGGGGCGGCCGGAACGGCGCGATGATGGAACCGTGGACAAACGAGCCCGCTCGCGGGGTCCTGAGACGCGCGGGCCCCAGGCGTACTGGACGGGTCTCGGTGACCTGCTGCCGCCGGAAAAGCGGCCCGGCCGCCCGCGGCTGCGCCATCAGCTGGGCCACTGGCGGACTTTCCGGCATCCCCCGGAGAGCGGGCCGCTGCGGCGCGGGCAGCAGGACCGGCTCCTGGGCGGGGTGGCGGCTGGCCTGGCGGCCCGGACAGGCATGGACGTGACCGTCGTGCGGAGCGTGTTCGTGCTGGCCGCGCTGGCCAGCGGCTTCGGTGCGGCGGCCTACGTCCTGGCCTGGCTGCTGGTGCCCGTGGTCGGCGAGAGCAACAGCATGGTGAGCAAGGCGCTGACCGACCGGCGGGGCATCGCGCTGGCGGCCGGCATCGGCTCGCTGCTGGTCATCGTGCTGCTCATCGCCTCGGCGCTGGGCGCCAGCTGGGTCGGGACCCTGGCCTCGCCGCTGCTCATCACCGTCGCCGGCATCGTGCTCATCTGGCGCAACGCGCCCGCGGACGAGCAGGCGATGATTCGGCACTTTGCCGAGCCGCTGGTCGACCTGGCCGAAGGCCGGATCCGCCTGCGGCTCGCCTGGCGCGGAGTCATCGCCGGCCTGCTCCTGGTGGGCGGCCTGGCCATCCTGGTGCCAGAGCATCAGCGTCAGTTCCTGGGCGCGCTAGCCGGGGTGGCGCTCGTGATCGCCGCCATCGTCGTGGTCCTGGGTCCCTGGTGGCTGCGCATCGCGCGCGACCTCGTCATCGAGCGTCAGGCTCGGGCCCGGGCGGAAGAACGGGCGGACATGGCGGCCCGGGTGCACGACTCGGTCCTGCAGACGCTCGCCCTGATCCAGCGTCGCGCGAGCGACCCTCAGCAGGTCATCCAGCTCGCCCGGGCGCAGGAGCGCGAGCTGCGCTCCTGGCTGTTCGACGGCCGGGCGCCCGGCTCGATAGACGAACGCGGCATGACGCTCGCGGCCGGCGTCCGGCTGATCCAGCAGGAGGTGGAGGCTCAGCACGGGATCGCCATCGAGGCCGTTACCGTCGGTGACTGCGCGCTCGACGACAGCCTCACCGCCCTGCTCGCCGCCGGGCGGGAGGCGACCGTCAACGCGGTGAAGTGGTCCGGCGCCTCCGTCGTCTCGCTCTTCGCCGAGGTCGAGCCGACCGAGGTGTCATTGTTCGTGCGCGATCGCGGGCGAGGCTTCGATCCCGGCGCAGTGCCCGATGACCGGAAGGGGCTCGCTGAGTCCGTGCACGCCAGGATGACCCGGCGCGGGGGTTCCGCGACCGTCCGCAGCGTTCAGGGCGAGGGGACCGAGGTATCCCTGACGATGCCGCGCGCCGCCGGGGAACGCCAGCCGAGCCGGGCATGAGCACGGGCGACCTGAGCACGGGCGACCTGAGCACGGGCGGGCGCGCTCCCGGCGGTGATCGGCCAACGGTCGTCATCGTCGATGACCACGGCCTGTTCCGTTCCGGAGTGCGCTCCGAGCTTGGCGATCAGGTCGAGGTCGTCGGCGAGGCGAGCGACATCAGGCCAGCGATCGAGCTGATCGCCCGCGTTCTGCCGGACGTCGTCCTTCTCGATGTTCACCTGCCCGGCGGGGGCGGCCAGGACGTGGTCGCGGCGACGAAGTCCGCCCATCCGCAGGTCCGTTTTCTCGCCCTGTCGGCATCGGATGCGCCCGAGGATGTCATCGCGGTCGTCCGGGCGGGCGCGCGGGGCTACGTCACCAAGACGATCTCCGGTGCCGACCTGGTGGCCGCCGTGCACCGGATCGCGGCCGGTGACGCGGTCTTCTCGCCCAGGCTGGCCGGCTTCGTCCTCGACGCCTTCGCGGCCGAGCCGGCCTCCGGCTCAGCCGCCCCGTCCTTCGATCCCGAATTCGATCAGCTGACCGCCCGGGAGCGAGAGGTCCTGCGGCTCATTGCCCGCGGCTACACCTATAAGGAGATCGCGCGGGAGCTGTTCATCTCGGTCAAGACGGTCGAGAGCCACGTTTCCTCCGTCCTGCGCAAGCTGCAGCTCTCGACTCGCCATCAGCTGACCCGGTGGGCCACCGAGCGGCGACTCGCCTGACCTCGCCGGCGCCACTCCGGCGCCACTCCGGCTCCGGTCCTACTCCAGGTCCTGCTGCGGTGGCATCAGGTCCGAGAAGGCCCGGTCCATGAGCAGCCGGGACCGCTCCTCCATCCGCTCGTGATCTTCCTTGCTCGGCGGCTCGCGCACGACAACGATGACGACCACGCGGTTCTCCTCGTTGGGCTCGGATTGCCGGGTCGCGATCTTGTAGCCGAGCAGCCTCCCGGCCCGTCGGCCCGCTGCCCGGATGGTCGCGACCTGCTCGGTATCCCACGCCTCAATGCGGCGGACGTACTGCCAGTCAACCTCCAGGTGCCGCGCGATGGTGAGCGTCAGCTCATCCGGCTCGGAGACCGAGGCCATGGGAGCCACCTTCCCGTGCGCGCTAGGGGCGAGCCCTCCCGCGACCTGAGCTCGCCGCGCGGAACTCGATCTCGCGCACGTTCGCAGGATAGCTGCGGCGAGGCGCCAGCCGGAGCAGGGTACGACGGTCAGGACCTGCTCGCCGTCTCTAGGCTCTCGCGGACCGACCGGGTCAGCGGATGGTCGGGCGGCAGCACCTGCTCGCAGTCGCTGAGCGTGCGCCGGAACATGGCGATGGCGTCGGTCGAGCGCCGCGCCGCGTGGTAGGCCAGGGCCAGGTTCGCGCGGGAGGTCAGCGTGTTCTCGTGATGCGGCCCGAGCACCCGCTCGTAGTCGGCCAGGGTGGTCTCATACAGTTCGGTCGCCACGACCAGCCGCCCGGCCGAGTGGTAGGCCGAGGCCAGGTTGCCGCGCGCGGTGAGGGTGTCCGGGTGATCGAGGCCTTGGACGCGCTCCCGGTCGGCGAGGGCCCGCTCGTAGTGCGGGACGGCGTCCTTGAGCTTGCGGGCGTTGTAGTACGCCGCCGCGAGGTTGGCCCGCGAGGTGATGGTGTCGAGATGGTCGGGCCCGAGCACTCGCTCCCGGTCGGCCAGCGTCCGGGAGTACAGCGGGATGGCGTCCTTGAGCTTGCCCACCGACCGGTAGGCGTAGGCCAGGTTGCCGCGCGCGGTGAGCGTGTCGGGATGGTCGGGCCCGAGGACCCGCTCCCGGTCGGCCAGCGTCTGGATGTAGAGCGGGATGGCGTCCTGCATCCGCCCGGCCGCGTGCAACGCCGAGGCGAGGCTGCTGCGCGTCGCGACCGTCGTCGGGTGATCCTCGCCCAGGATCAGCTCCTGGTCCACCAGCGTTCGCCGGAACACGGTGATGGCGTCCTCGAGCTGCCCGGCGGCGCGGTAGGCGGCGGCGAGGTCGCTGCGGGCGGTGAGCGTGTCGGGATGGTCGGGCCCGAGGACCCACTCGCGGCCGGCCAGGGTGCGCTCGTAGAGCGGGATGGCCTCGGCGAACTGGCCGGCCGTCAGGCACATCCGGGCCAGCACGCTGCGGGCGGTGAGCGTCTCAGGGTGGCCCGGTCCCACCGCCTCCTCACGCTGGGCGAGCGCATCGGTCAGCACCTCAATGGCCAGGTCGATCCGGTCAGCGGCCTCGTAGGCGGAGGCGAGCAGGTGCATGTAGCTCTGGGTCTGCTCGCCGCTCCCGTCCTCCGACCGGGCGGATGCCTCGATCATCGCGTCCCAGTAGGCGATGGCGGGACCACTGAGCCGGGCCGTGTCCAGGCTCTGCCCGGCGCGCAGCAGCACCGGATGCGCGTCCGGCGACCACATGACCTCGGCGGCCGCCTGACTCAGGACGGCGGTGCAGTCGCGCAGCACCTGGTCGAGGTCCGGGCTAGCGCCCCGGTCCGGCCAGGCCTGCAGGACCGCGTTGGCGGCCGCCGCGGCCGCCTGGTCCCGTACGGCGGCAGGCAGCACCTGCCGGACGCAGGCCTGCACCAGGGCGTGCACATAAACGGTCCGCACCGCGCTGGACGGGTCGATCGATAGCAGGCCGACCTGGCCGAGGCTGGTGAGGACGCTGCGGACCTGCTGGTCCGTGGCGGGCGAGCGGTCCGGGCTGTAACTGCCGATGTACTCCCGAGCGGCCTTGCTCGTTAGCACGTCGGCGGGGATGCCGTTCGGGTCCAGCATGGACAGCATCGCCAGGATGGGCCGGGCCAGTGCCGAGGGCAGCACCTGGTCCGTCCGGTCAAGAGCTAATGACCACGTGACCGCTACCGTGGCCGCGTGGCCGCTGTCGGGGCCGATGCCCATCGCCTGCCGGCGCTCGGCGAACTGGCCGCGGTAGTCGCGGCAGTCGATCTGGCAGTCCGCGACCAGGGCGGCCGCCTGGGCCAGCGCGATCGGCAGGCAGCCCAGGGCCTCGGCCAGGTCGAGTGCGCCATTGCGCTGCGCGGTGTCCTCATACAGCCGGGCTGTCAGGAACGCCAGCGCCTCGCGCCGGCTGAAGGGCCCGATCTGAATGAGCTTGGCGTGCTGTCCCGGCGGCGCGATCGAGGCGGGCAGCAGGCGGGTCGTCAGGACCGTGCGGCCCATGGCTCCGCGCGGCCACAGGTCGGCCAGGTCGCCGGGGTCCGCCAGGTCGTCCAGCACGACGAGCCAGGACCGGGTGCTCTCGGCGAGCCAGCGCAGGAACTGGTACGCGACCTCCTCCTGATCCTCGCCCGAGCCGTAGCCGCCGGTCCCCGGCCGGGCGATGCCGGTCGCCGGGCCGGGGAGGCTGCCATTGGCCACGCCATTGCTGGCGGCCGTTATCGAGCCGGCCAGGCCGGCGGACGCCGCGGGGCCGCCGGCGGCGAGGCTGGTCCGGGAGAACGCCTGCGCGTAGCCGGCGAGTATCGCCGCCCGGCTGGAGGCGGTGATCCAGACCAGCAGCTCGATATCGTTCGACTGCCACAGGGAGTGCGCGTAGGCGGCGGCGAGCTGGGTCTTGCCCGTGCCGCCGGGCCCGGTGAGCACGTAGCTGCCGGCCTCCTCCGCCCTGACCAGCGGCGTCTGCTGCTCGGCGGACAACCCGGCGACCGCCCCGAAGCCAGTCTCGGGCCGCGGGCTGTAGAAGGCCATGAGCGGGGGCACCGGCCCCGACTGAACAGGCCAGCTCACCGAGGGAGCGGGGCTCTGCTGCTGAACCGGCATCTCCGCAGTCTCCTGCTGCTATCGCTCACGTCTGATGACTCATCCACGGGCTCAGGGCCCCCCGGCGACCTGGCCTGTGAAGATCCCACCTTACGGCCACTTGTCCCAGGGTAAGACGGGAATCGGTCGGTTCGGCCGGCGTAATTACGGCAACCTTTTTGCAACGGCGTCGCAGCTCACGCAACATGGCAACTCAGCCGCCCCCGATCGCCTCCACGTCCGACTCGGTCAGGTGACATCCTGGCAGGATGAGCTCCGCCGGCTCTGGTCGCCGGCCGGTCAGCATCCACCGGCACGCGGCGGCCAGCTGGTAGCTGATGAGCGGCGGTACCGCGTCGCCGATGTGCCGGTACATGTTCGACAGCGAGCCGGCGAACCGGTAGTCGCGCGGGAAGCCCTGCAGGATGGACATTTCGCGTACGGTGCACAGCCGGTCCTGCTCGGGGTGGGCGTAGCGGCCGTTGCCGATATGACCGCACTCGCGCTTGATGGTCACCGCGGGCCGGTCCCACCACAGGCGCCCGTAGACATCGGGATAGCTGCCCAGGTCTCCGGCGGCGACCCGGCGCCGCATCGCGGGAGTCAGCAGCGAGCCGCCGTCCGAACGCCCCATGAGGTCGGCCCAGCTGCCCCCGTCGTGCGGCATGGCCGCCAGCCGGCTGCGGTTGGCCGGCGCGCTCAGGGCGGGCGAGACGTGCAGGTCGTCGTCCGGATCGGCCGCGCCGGCCCGGACCGCCGGCAGCTCCCAGATCGCGCGCCGGACATGGGTCGCCTTGGGGCTGACGCGCCATCCGGCCCACAGGTCGGCTAGGTCGTGGCGCGGCAGCGAGCGCCGGGCGGCCACTACCAGCGCCCGCTCGCGGCGCTGCGGCAGGCCGAAGCGGTCCAGGACGTGGGTGCTCGCGGACGCGGTGTAGCCCAGGTCCGACAGGTCGGCCAGCAGGCCGCTCAGGTGGCCGGAGAACCGGCCCATCACCAGCTCGCGGGCGTTCTCCATCAGCACGATGTCCGGGCGCAGGATCTCGACGAACTGGCTGACCCGGCGCACCAGGCTATTGCGCTGATCGTCGCGCAGGTGATTGCGGGCCATCGTGCGGGTGAACCCCGTGCACGGCGGGCAGGCGGCCAGCACGGTCACCTCCCCTGCGCCCAGGCCCAGGGCGGCGCAGACCTCGGCCGGGCCGGACGTGGCCAGGTCAGCCTCGACCGGCAGCAGGCCCAGGTTCGCCCGGTAGCTGACATTGCAGCCCAGCGCGCCCGGACCCGTGCTCGGCTTGCCGAGCTGCGCGTCGACGGCGCCAGTGACCTGGAAGTCGGGATGAGCGTGAAACCCGTAGCTCATGCCGCCGGCACCCGAGAACAGGTCCACGACGGCCCATCGCGATGCGCTCGGTGCGAACGGCGCGGCTGGCGTGGTCGGCCTGGCTGGCATGGCCGGGCTGGCTGGCCGCGGCGATTCGGCCTGGGACATCGGCACCTCCCGTTACCGAAACCCTAGGACCCATGAGCGGTGCCGCTGGCCCCGCCACGCGGCAGGTACTAGCCCGCGCCGCGCCTGCCGCCGTTGTGATCATCGAATATCAGGTTCAGCAGCCAGCCGACGACGCCGACGATGATGGCGCCCCAGAAGGCCGGCCAGAAGCCGGTGATGTGGAACGGCAGCTTCAGCTTGCCGGCCACCCAGCTGCTCAGCCAGAGCAGCAGGCCGTTCACGACGAGCCCGATCAGGCCGAGGGTGAGCACGTAGAACAGGCACCCGATCGTCTTCACGATCGGCTTGAGCACGGCGTTCACCACACCGACGATCAGCGCCACGACGATCAGCGTCAGGATCTTCGACACGGTGCTGCCCGTGCGCAGTTCGATGCCGGGCACCACGGCCGTGGCGACGCCCAGCGCGGCCGCGGCGATCAGCACGCGCAGCAGGAGCTTCATCGCGCCATCCTTCCACACGCAAACGGGAGGTATGCGGGTGTTTCAGGCCAGCCGAGCCCGGCTGGGCGGCGGGCCTGCGGAAACGCGACTGCCGGGCCCGCCGAATCTCTGGACATGAGCCTGTTGACGTGCAACGATCCGCTGTTGGGGAGTGCTAGCCGACGCTCGAGCTGATGTCGGCCTACGCGGTGGGGGGAGCGAGATGGGTATCGCCTGGGTGTCCGACTACGCCGGTTCCGGCGTGCCGTCCGGGCCTGGTCGGCCATGGGCGAGTCAGGAGTACCTGCCCGGACCCCGGCACCGGCGCCCTACGCTCTTAGCCCGCGGCGGTCAGGCTGTAGTCGGCCGCATCACCGCCCTGGCCGGCTCGCACCCGGTGACCGGCCACCCGCCCGCCCATCACGCGGCGCCCGCCCAGCGTCCCGAGCGCGCCCTAGTGCGCCGCTCCGAGGCTTAATCTGTCGCGTTCGAGTCGGTCGCGTACAGGGGACGTAGTGATGCTCCAGCGCTGACCTGCTCGGTAGCGTCACTGCCCAGCGGCGTCATGGACCTCCGCACCGGCGAGCTTGGGCAGCACGACCCGCGTCCAGCCCGACGCGGGGATGCGCGCGTTCCTCGCCCGCCTTCTCGGTCACGCGCTGGAAGGCCGCGTCATCGAGCATGTCCTGCCGATCTTCCACGGCGACGGCGGCAACGGGAAGTCAACGCTCGTCAAGGCCGTTCTGGCCGCGCTCGGCGACTACGCGTCCCCGCCGACCCGGACCTGCTGACGGCCCGCACCTTCGATGCCCACCCCACCGGCGTGGCCGACTTGTGCGGGCTGCGGCTGGCAATCCTCCACGAGGGCGACGCCGGCCGTCGGCTTGCAGAGGGCACCGTCAAGAGGCTGACCGGCGGCGACCGGCTCAAGGCCCGGCGCATGAGGGAGGACTTCTGGTCCTTCACGCCGTCGCACACGTTCATCGCCTTGACCAACCACAAGCCGATCGTCGTCGGCCAGGACGAGGGCATCTGGCGCCGCCTGCGCCTCGTCCCGTGGGACGTGGTGATCCCCCCGGGGGGAGCGCGATGAGGGCCTGGCCGACCGGGTCGCGCTCGAGCTGGACGCGATCCTCGCGTGGCTGATGGCCGGTTACTTCGACTGGCGGCAGCACGGCCTGGTCGAGCCGGAACGCGTCGTGCAGGCCACAGCGGCCTACCGGGCGGAGTCCGATTCGGTCGCTCGCTTTCTCGATGAGCGCTGCCTGGCTGGCCACGGCACAGCCGGCTCGACGGATCTGTTCAAGGCGTGGGAGAAGTGGTGCGCCGACCAGGGTGAGGAACCGGGCACGCAGAAAGCTCTCGCGACGGCGCTGGAGAACTGCGGCTTCGACAAGTTCAAGGACGGAAGCGGCCGTATGCGCTGGCTCCGTCCTCCCGCCGACCAGGCTCTTGCCACGACCGCCCGACACCGTCACCTGCCCGAACGGCGTCACCCGGCCGATGAGCGGCACCCGGACGGTGACCTTCGGCGCGGCGTGCGCCGGATGCCCGCTGCGGGAAAGATGCACCACCGCCAGGGATGGCCGGCCGATGACCATCCACCCGCATGAGGGCCTGCTGCGCGAAGCCCGCGCCCAGGCCCGCACGCCGGAGTTCAAGCAGGCATACCCGACCCGGTCGAGCATCGAGCGGACCATCGGCTGGATCGCCACCTGCAACGGCTCACGGGCTGCTTGTTCGCGTCTGTTCACTGAACACTGGAAGTTGAACAGCTCACCGACCAGCAGGCCGCCAGCCGTTCAGGTCGGCCTGGTCGCGCATCTTGTCCCGCCGGAGCCGCGCCGAGAATGCTCTCGGGAAATTCCGCGATGTCGTCGATCAGCGCGACCGGTAGTGGGGCGAGTCTTCACCCGGCAGCGAGGTACCCGGCCACGCCTGCCGCTGCCCGAGTGATTTCCCGGAACCCGTGGTGACGGGAACATGCGCCCGATCCGCCGGAGCCCGGCGCGGTGTAGCCCCTCAGCCTGCGGCCAGAGATCACGCGCTTGCGCGGGATGGCACCGAGCGGGGGGCGGCGTGGCGGAAACCGGCCATCATGAGAGTCTCGCGGATCACGGCACGGCGCTGGTGTGGATGCGACGCGCGCCGCGAGGGCAAGGCCGCTGCTGCGGAATCTTGCGCGGGCAGCGCATACTGGCGCTATGGCTGATCCGGAAGACACCTTCGCCCGGCTCCGCCTGACTGGCGGCCGGTTCGAGGGTGAGGGCATGCCAGTTATGGCCCTGGCAGAGCTAGTTGCCTACAACGAGCTCGTGATCGGCGTGGCCAAGGAGATATACCGAGGTGCCCATCGAGATCGCCAGCGGCTGCCGCGAGGGTTTGATGACCGCCTGCAGCTCCGCATCCAGACGGTTGAGCACGGGAGCGCCGTCCCCGTACTGGAACGCGTAAGAGAGCCGGGCGCGCTCTTGGTGCCGGCCGACGAGTTCACGGAGGCCCGCGATCTCATTGAGGACGCTGTCGCAGCGGTCGCCGCCGGAGAGCCTTTGCCGGATTCCTTTCCCACCGAGGCACTTGTACTGTTCAACCGCTTCGGCCAGACGCTCCGCCCAGACGAAGCTATTGAACTCCGCGGCCGCAATGCTGATCACGGTCCTGCCTACACAAGTGAACTGCGCCGGAAGCTCGTTCTCCAGAAGAGCCAGACGGTCCTGGAGGAGGTTCACGACATCGGCTGGGTGGCGGAGATTGATGCTAACCACATGAGGTGCCTGATCCGGCTGCAGGGGGGGCCGCCAGGCCCTGTGCAGGCTCCGCTTGAGGAGCTGACCTTCGAGCCGCTGAAGCGGGCGATGACGCCCGGAGGCAGCGGTCCGCCTGTGCGAATATCGGCCATCGGGGTCTACGACGCCCGGCGCGTGCTCATCGGCTCGACGCCATCCATGACGTGAGCCCGGCCGAGGAGTCAGACGAGGGCATTGCCGCAGTATTGAGCCGACTCGACGACATGGCGATACTCTCGGCCGGCTGGCTCGACGGGGGCGGCGAGAAAGTGACCGGAGAGGCACTGGAAAGAGCGCGGGAGATGCTCCCCGAGCTGCTGCGACGCGATATTCCCCGGCCGCGCATCTACCCCACACCCGAAGGCGGACTACAGGCTGAATGGTCGGGCGAAGGCCGCGAGGTCAGCATCACATTCGAGGTTGACGGAGCGCTGAGCGCTCTCGCAGTTAGCGGTGACTCCGGTGAGCCGGATGAGTTGCATGACGGCGATGCGGAGAGGATCGCCAGGTTCGTCCTGAGAGTCCGTTGACCGCCGAAGGCCAGGCGGTAGCGGGCGATGAGCTGCTGACCGACGATGATGAATTCCTCTTCCGGCAAGTTCCTCCCGGCTGGGTGGATATGGGCGAGCCGCATACCTGCACCACACAGGCACCCTGTGCCTGCAGTCTGCAGGAACGTGGGGCATCACGGTAGGAGAAGCCGGGACCGTCGGGCTGCGCTGCTTTGACCAGCCACTCGACGACTCGCCGGCCCATGGTTATGTCGATTTCCGGGGTTTGAGCAACAGCCAGGTCAGAGCAAAAGGCAGCATGCTTGCTGCGCGCGCCCGCGAGCGAGGCCGACTCCATCCTCCGTTGGCAGCAGATCCGAACGACTTGCCCTGAATCTGGCCGAAGTCTCAGGTTCCCTCGGCCAGATACCCGGCCAGGGCGTAGTCGGCCGACCGGTCGAGCATCGATCAGGGACGTTCTACGATCCTGCGGGGCCAGCGGAAGGAACGGGGCAGACGGTACGGCTCGCCTGTAGCCTCCACCGCCTCCCAGACCTCGACCACGTGGCCCCTCCCGCGGTCGAGCACATAGCCGTGCTCCTCCATGCTCATTGCGGGCCGCCTGCGTGATCGCGGCGACGGCCCGGCTGGTGTACGTGCTGCTCATCGGCATGCCTCGATTCCGAGCGAGTCGGCCAGCGCCAGGTAGGCGCGCTCGGCCAGGTAGTCGTCGACGTGGCGGACCCCGGCGGCGGCGGGCCCGGCGGCCATGAACGCGTCGACGGCCGCCGACGCGGCCCGGGCGCGAGCCATGACGCCGGCCAGGACATCGGCGAACGGCTGGCCGGCGGTCACCGGGCACCGATTCAGCCCGCCAGGGCCGTCAGGTCTGCCGCGGTGTCCGGCGCCGCCCGGTCGCCGCTCACCTGGCGCCGCCGGCTATCAGATGGAACCCTGACGCCTCGATGCGGCGCTTGCGTGCCTGGATCGCGCCATGTTCGTGGGATCGTGTTCATCGGGTTGTCCTTCCGGTAGTGGCGGATGGGTGACCAAGGGCCGCCGCCGCGTTCGCAGCGCATGCGGCGGCCCGCCTTGCTAAGGCATGGTGATCTTGGGGTGTGATGATGACCGGGTGCACAAGCAGTGCACATGAGGCCGAGAACTGGCCGGAAACGTTGAGAAGTGTTGAGCAGTAAATACGCAGGTCAGCGGCGATGCCGAGCGACTCTGAGCAGGTTAGGAAACTGCTAGTGCTACTTGTGGCGGAAGTGGACGAAGATGCGGCCGAAGTTCTTCGAGTCCTTCTCGACCCGGTGATACAGCGCCTTGACTTCCTTCTGCTCCAGGAACCGGAGCACGTGCTTCTTGAGCTGGCCAGAGCCCTTGCCGGGGATGATCTCGACTACCGGTGCCTTCTTCCGGACGGCCTCATCCATGATGTCGCGCAGGGCGCGGTCGATGTCCTGGCCGCGGTTGTAGATATCGTGCAGGTCCAGCTTGAGCTTCATCGGGCTGTCTCCGATCCGCCGGTTGCACCACGGTACGCCGCCGGCCGCCCCGAGCGAATCACAGGCGCCGGCGAGGCTCGGGTTTCGGATACCGGAAAAGTGCCGATACTTTGCCGTGCTGGCAGGCCACCTGGCCCGCCCTGCCCTTGAGGGAGACTGGATGCGCCCTGCCCGGATCGCGGCGGCCGTGGTCGGCCTGGCCGCGATGGTCGCGCTGGCCGCCGTCGCGACTGGCGTGACCGCGCCGCCGGCGGCCAGCCAGGCCGGGCATCGGGCCGGCCATCGGGCCGGGCCGGCCATCGTGATCGCCCCGAGCGTGATCCACCTGACGGGCGCGCATCAGGCGCCGCCCAGCACCGCCTACTGCGAGCGGCACTACAAGATCGCATGTTACGAGCCCGCCCAGATCGAGCAGGCCTACCACCTGCCCGCGCTCTACCGGCGAGGCGTCACGGGGGCCGGCCAGACGATCGTGATCGTTGACTCCTACGGGTCCCCGACGGTGGCCCGTGACCTCGCGGTGTTCGACAGGACCGCGGGGCTTGCGGCGCCGCCTTCGCTGCGAGTCATCCAGCCGGCGGGCAAGGTGGCGCCCTACCGGCCGACCGGCAACCGGGAAGGCTGGGCCGGCGAGACGGACCTGGACGTCGAGTACGCCCATGCCATCGCGCCGGGGGCGAGCATCCTGCTAGTCGAGACGCCTACCTCGGAGAACGAGGGGACGACTGGCTTCCCGCAGATCGTGAAGGCCGAGAAGTACGTGATCGCCCATCACCTCGGCGGCGTGATCAGCCAGAGCTTCAGCGCGACCGAGGAGACTTTCGCCTCCCGCTCTGCGCTGCTGAACCTGCGCGGGGCCTACGTCGAGGCGGCCCGCGCGGGGGTCACGGTCCTGACGGCCTCCGGTGACAGCGGGGCCGCCGACGTCCGTTACAACGGCTCCACCTACTACCTGCACGCGGTGACATCGTGGCCGGACAGCGACCCGCTGGTGACTGGCGTCGGGGGAACGCAACTGCATCTAGCCGCAGCGGGCCCGCCGCGGCCGGCCACGGCGTGGAACGACACCTACAGCGTGGCGACCAACCAGTACATCGTGGGGAACACAGGCCCCAATCCGCTGGCGGGCGGCGGCGGCAGGTCGGTGATCTTCGGCCGTCCCGCGTATCAGGACGGGGTCGTCGCGGTGGTCGGCAGCCGCCGCGGAGTGCCGGACATCTCGATGAGCGCGGCCTGCAACGGCGCGGCCGACATGTACCAGAGCTTCCCGGGTCAGCCCGCAGGCTGGTATCCGACCTGCGGCACCAGCGAGGCCACCCCGGAGTTCGCCGGCATCGTCGCCCTGGCCGACCAGGTGGCCGGGCGGCCGATCGGGCTGATCAACCCGTACCTGTACCGGCTGTCGGCGCTGCACGCCGCCGGCATCGCGGACGTCGTCAGTGGCGGGAACACCGTCTCGTTCCGGCAGGGCGGGAAGTTCCACACCGTCCGCGGCTTCCGGGCCGGGCCGGGCTACGATCTCGCCTCGGGGGTCGGCACCGTGAACGGGGCGCTGTTCGTTCCCGAACTCGCCGTGCTGGCCAGCCATCCCGGCTGGTCCTGGCCGCGAATAGCCGCCGCAGCCGCCAGCGCCCTCCGGTGAGGGCGCGGGCCGCCGGGCTCGCCACGGCCGTGGCCGTGGCCCGGTCCCGGAGTTCGTGGGCCAGCCGTCGCGTTATCCCTGGCCGTTCCGGGGAGCCCCCCGCGCCGTGCGGTGGCAGCCTGAGGCGTGATCTGCGGTCGCCGCACGGGCCGTAGCGACTTTGGGAGGCATGCCGTGACTTTCGAGCCAGTGGTAACGGGGGAGCCATCGCCCCCGCACCAGCTCGTGCTGCCGGACACGCTTGTGCTGTCGGATGAGGTGGCGGAGGCACTGGACCGGCGGCAGCCGGTGGTCGCCCTGGAGACGACCCTGGTCTCCCACGGTTTCTCCGGCGGGCGGGGCCTGCTGGCCGCGCTGGCCGCGCAGGACCGGGTCCGGGCCGCCGGCGCGGTGCCGGCCACGATCGGGGTGCTCGACGGGCAGGTCCGGGTGGGCCTCGGCGACGGCGACCTCGAGCGGTTCGCGGCCGCCGGACCCATGGCCCGCAAGGCAGGCGCCCGGGACATCGCGGCCTGCGTCGTCCAGCGGGCGCTCGGTGCGACCACGGTGGGCGGCACGCTGGCGGTCTGCGCCGCCGCGGGTATCCGGTTCATGGCCACGGGGGGCATCGGCGGCGTGCACCGCGGGTTCGCCGACAGCCTCGACATCTCCGGCGACCTGCCCCGGATCGCCCGGACGGCGGCCATGGTGGTCTGCTCGGGGGCCAAGTCGATTCTCGACGTCGGGGCCACCGCCGAACTGCTCGAGACGCTCGGGATCCCCGTGCTCGGCTGGAACACCGCGACGCTGCCGCTTTTCTATAGCGCCGGCGGCGGCCCCGCGGTCTCGGCCATCGTGAGCAGCCCGGACGAGGCGGGGCGCGTCGCCGCGGCGCACTGGCAGCTCGTCGGCCCGTCCGGGCTGCTGCTGGCCAGGCCGCCCGCCGACGGCCTGGACATCGCGGCACTGGTCGCCGATGCGGTCGGCGAGGTCGCGAGCCTCGGGGTGACCGGCCAGGCGGTCACCCCGGCGATCCTGGCCAGGGTCGAGGAGCTGAGCGGCGGGCGCAGCGTCGAGGTGAACCAGCGGCTGATCGCCGACAACGCGGGACTCGCCGCGGCGGTGGCGCTCGCCTATGCCGGGCTAGATGACTGATTCAGGGGTGAGCGGTCACGGGTGACGGCGGGGCGCGGGCGGGGCGGGGCCCCGCGCGTCGCTCGCCCGCTCGAAGCGTGGCCGGGGATGAAGTGTGTTTAGTCCGTCACTGTGGGTACTTCCCGAGTACGCCCGCCGCAGCGCGGGCAGCAGCCGCCAAGCCGCCAGCGCGGCCTTGCGTGGATCGGGGGAGCACATGAGCATGCCTCAAGGTGGCGGGTCGGGTCAGCCATGGGAGACCGGCCCGCAGCCCGGTGCGCCGGGACAGCAATGGCAAGGCGGTGCGCCGGGTCAGCCCAGCGCGTCAGGGCCGGGTCAGCCCAGCGCGTCAGGGCCGGGCGGCATGCCCGGCCAGGGCGGCTACCCGGGTACCCCGCAGGGCCAGCAGTACGGCAGTCCGCCGCAAGGCGGCATGCCGGGCTCGCGCGGTGGCCCGTCGTACGGTGCGCCGATGTCGCCGGTGAACGAGATCGAGACGCGAGTCACCGGGCGCCGGATCGTGCAGTACATCATTGACGCCATCATCACCGGCGTCGTCTTCTCGCTCATCTACTGGGCGCTGAACCGGGGCACCGGCGCGGTGCACGTGTTCTTGTGGCTGGTGCTCGTCGCGGTCAATATCGCCTGGTACTTCGTGTACTGGGTGGCGCGTCCCTTTACCAGTAACGGGCAGACGCTCGGCATGCAACTGCTCGGGATACGGGTCATCAGCAAGGACGGCGGCCCTGCGGGCATGGCGCAGCTGTTCATCCGCTCCGTGCTGCTGGTGCTGTTCACTCCGCTGTCCCTGCTGGTCGGCATCATCACGATGATGTTCTCCCGCTACCGGCAGCGGGTCGGCGACCACCTGGCCGGGACCCTGGTGGTCCGGGCGAGCGTCCAGCCGATCCCCGCACAGCAGGAGTTCGCGGGCGCGGGACACGCCGGCTCCCGGTAGCCGGCCATAAGCCGCGGACAGTTCCGCCGCGGGACCCGGACGGCCATCGCGCCGTCCGGGTCCCGCGTCTCCTTGTCTAGGTGCGAGGCTCTTCGGCGGTGAGCTCCGCGCGCAGCCGCTTGCGGTCGGTCTTGAGGACGCTGGTCAGCGGGATGGCGTCGATAACCCGGACCTCGCGCGGGTACTTGACCGCCGACAGATGCTCCTTGGCGAAGGCGACCAGTTCGGCGGGGCTGACCTCGGCACCGCCGGCGAGCTGGACGAAGGCCACGACCTCTTCGCCGTACCTGGGGTCTGGCCGGCCGACCACGGCCGCGGCGACGACAGCCGGATGCCGGACCAGCACGTCCTCGACGTCGCGCGGGTACACGTTATATCCGCCCCGGATGATCAGGTCCTTGATCCGGTCCACGATGTACAGGTAGCCGTCTTCGAGGCGGCCGACGTCGCCGGTGTGCAGCCATCCGCCGCGCAGCGCCTGCTCGGTCTCCTGCGGCGCGTTCCAGTAGCCGGACATGACCACGGGCCCGCGGACGCAGATCTCGCCATCTTCTCCCGGCGCCGCCTCGGTGCCATCGGGCAGCTCGATCCGGACCCGCACGCCCGGCGCGGGCCGGCCGACACTGCCGCGCCGGGCCGCGCCGATCGGCGAGGTCGCGATGATCGCCGCGGTCTCGGTGCAGCCGTATCCCTCGGCGATCTCCGCTCCCGGCAGCCGCCGCTCGAAGTCGCTGGCCACCTGGCCCGGCAGCGGGGCCGCGCCGCTGGTGAGCCTGGCGAGCGCGGACAGGTCGTGGTCCTCGATCGGCTGCTGCAGCAGCATCTGCAGCATGGACGGCACGAGCGGGCTGACGTTGACCCGGTGCTTGGCGGCTAGCGCGAGCCAGCCGGCCGGGTCGAACCAGCGCATCAGCACCGTCGTGCCGGGGTCGGGCGAGTGCAGGGCCATGACGCTGACCATGAGCCCGTAGACATGCGACAGGGGCAGCGGCAGCAGCGCGGTGGTCATCGAGGAGTCATGCGATGTCGCCGTGGCCGCCCAGGCCGCGGCCGACAATGCGTCGTGGCTGATCATGACGCCCTTGGAGCGTCCGGTGGTGCCCCCGGTGTACAGCAGCGCGGCGAGCGACGCCGGATCACTGTCGATCAGCGGCGCCGGCTCGGCGGCCTCCAGGTCGGCGAACTGCAGCAGCGCCGCGCCGCCGGCCGTCCCGCCGGCCTCGCCGGCCACCACGATGCCCCGCAGGCTGGTCAGGCCCGCCGCCGCGGCGGTCATCTTGGGCAGGAACTCGGGCGTGGTCACGGCCAGCATCGCGCCGCTATCGCTGAGCACGTGCCGCAGTTCGTCCTCGCTCAGCAGGAACAGGACCGGGGTGGCCACCGCCCCGGCGCGCCAGACGGCGTGATAGGTCACGCCGACCTCCGGGCAGTTGGCCATGCAGATCACCACCCGCTCGCCCGGCTGGAGCCCCGCCTCGCGCAGTCCGGCGGACAGGCGCCGGGACCGGTCAGCCAGCTGGGCGCCGGTCCAGTGCTGGCCCTCGTAGTACAGTTCGGACCCTTCGGCGGTGCGCTGCCAGGCCGCCTCGGCCAGGCGCTGCAGGCTGGACCCCGTCGCGCTGGTCACCATCTGCATCGTCATGCTCGCTCCATCCGCGATCAGCCGGTGTTCTGCAGGCCGGCGGCGACGCCGTTGACCGTCAGCAGCAGCAGCCGCTCCAGCCGGTCGCGATCCTCCTGCTCGCCGCCGCGGCGCAGGGCGGTCAGGGCGCGCAACTGGAGGTGCGAGAGCGCGTCCACGTACGGGTCGCGCAGCGCCACCGCCCGCGACAGCACGCGCCGCCCGCCCAGGAGCCGGTCTTGGCCGGTGACCGCCAGCACGAGATGCCTGGTCAGGTCGTACTCGGCCAGCACGGTGGCGGTGAGCTCCGGGCGCCCGCCGAGGGCCAGGTAGCGCGCGGCGATCCGCCGGTTGGTCTTGGCCAGGCTCATCTGGGCGTTGTCGAGGAGCGCGGCCAGCAGCGGCCAGCCCTGGTAGGCGGCCTGCGCCGCCTGCAACCCGGCCCCGCCGTCCGTCACGGCCGCCAGGCCGCTGCCCAGGCCGAACCACCCTGGCAGGTTTACCCGCGTCTGAGCCCAGGCGAAGACCCACGGAATCGCCCGCAGGTCGGCCAGCCCGGCGGCGGCCGCGACGCCGCGGCGGGCCGGCCGGGAGCCCATCCGCATGCCGCCCAGCTCCTCCAGCGGGGAGATCTGCCCGAACCACTCGGCGAAGCCCTCCGCCCCGGTCAGGGCCTGGTAGGCATGCAGCGCCGCGGCATCGATCCTGGCCGCGACCTCGCGGAACTCGCGCGGCACCGGGTCGGACTCGCCGGCCGCGACCGCCGGGTCCGCGCGGTGCGCCGCCGAGGCCAGCAGGACCGCCGAGGTCACCTGCTCCAGGTGCCGCTGGGCGATCGCGGGGTGGCCGTACCGGGCGAAGATGACCTCGCCCTGCTCGGTGACCTTGAACCTGCCGTCGACCGAGCCGGGCGCCTGCGCGAGCACGGCACGGCCCGCCGGCCCGCCGCCGCGGCCGAGCGCTCCGCCCCGGCCATGAAACAACGTGAGCGCGATGTGCTGCTCGCTGGCCCATCGCGCCAGCCGCTGCTGGACGTCGAACAGCCGCAGCGTCGCGCTGACCGGGCCGAGTTCCTTGGCCGAGTCGGAGTATCCGAGCATGGCCTCCAGCTCCCGGCCGCCGGCCGCCAGCCGCTCCGCCACCGGCGGGAGCGCCAGCATGTCGTCCAGGATCTTGGTGGCGTTCTCCAGGTCCTCGCCGCTCTCGAACAGCGGGATCACATTCAGCACCGGCGGGGACCCGCCGGGCATCGCCAGCCGGGCCAGCTCGTACACCGCGGCGATGTCCGCCGCCGACCGGGTGAAGCTGACGATGTAGCGATGACACGCCTGCGATCCGAAGCGGTCCTGGATGCTGGCGATCGCCTGGAACGTGGCCAGGACCTCGCGCGTCTGCGGCGACTGCCCCGCCCCCGACTGCCCCGCCCCCGACCGCCCCGCCCCCTCGTGCAGCTCCCGCAGCTCCCGCAGGGCGCGGGCGTGTACCGCGCTGTGCTGGCGGACCTCCAGCCCGGCCAGGTGAAAGCCGAAGGTCTCGGCCTGCCAGATCAGGTGCTGCACGTCGCCGAAGGCCTGGCGGCTCGCGCCGACGGCCACCAGCGCGCGCTGCAGCAGGCGAAGATCGGCGATGAGCTCGGCCGGGTCGCCGTAGGCCAGCGCGACCCCGGCGGCCCCCGCCATCCCCCTGATCCCCGTCCCCGGGGTCACCGCGGTCTGCGCCGACCCCGCGGTCTGCGCCGTTCCCGTCCGGCGCAGCCGGGTCGCCTGCAGCCGCAGCGCCACCTGCAGCAGGAACTCGCGGTAGGGCTCCTGCGGCGAGCGGGCCGCCAGCTCGCTCATGACCTCCGGGTGGTCGCGGCGGGCGGCGGCCAGCGCGAGGCCCAGCTCCGAATCTGGCGGCAGGACGTCGGTGTGCACGGTCAGGGCCCGGCCGATCCGGGTCGCGGCGTTCTCCAGCGCGCGCAGCGCGTGATCGGCCTGAATCTGTGCCGTCTGGATCGTGACCTGCGCCGTCACGAACGGGTTCCCGTCGCGGTCGGCGCCGATCCAGCTGCCGTACCGCAGGAACGCGGGCGCCAGCGGCGGCACCCGCCCGGAGTCCGTGCCCTGCAGCGCGCGGTCCATCGACCGGTACAAATCCGGGACCACGCGAAACAGGGTCTGGTCGAACGCGGTCGTTCCGGTGCGGACCTCGTCCAGTGGCTGCATCGCCTGCACGCGCAGTGCGGCGGTCCGCCACAGCAGATCCACCTCCTCGCGCAGCCTGCGCAGGGCCTCTTCCCGGCGGCTCGCGCCCAGCCGCCCGTCGGCCAGGTCGTCCAGCAGCGCGCCGATGCGCCGCAGCGCCTCGGTCACCGCCCGGCGGCGGGCCTCGGTGGGATGCGCGGTCAGCACGGGGTGCACCCGCAGATCGGCCAGCAGCCCGGCGAACGCGTCGGGGTCGAGCTGGTCGCGCAGCACCGGGATGGCGGCGGCCAGAGACTCCCGCAGCGGCTCGCCGCCGGTGTCCCGCTCCCGCAGCGTGCGAATGCGCTGATGCTCCTCGGCCAGGTTGGCGAGGTGGAAGTAGACGGTGAACGCGCGGGCCACGGCGTCGGCCCGGTCCAGGGGCCAGGAGGCGACCAGCCTCGCGATGTGCTCGTCCGCCTGCCCGCCGCCGCCGTCACGACGGGCCGCGATCGCGGCATGCCGCAGCCGCTCGACATCGTCGAGCAGATCCTGGCCGCCCGACTCGGCGATGACCTGGCCGAGGACGTCGCCAAGCAGCCGGACATCCCGGCGCATCGGCGCCGGCACACTCTGGCGGTCGGCGTCCCTACCCACGGCGCCAGCGTATCTATATCCCGCCAGCTGTCCAGACCTGCCGGCTGGCTGCGGGGCTGGCAGCCGAGCCGGCTGAATGCTGTCCTGGTCAGCTACTGGGCGTCTCCGGTATGTCGGCCTAGAATTATTGATATGCTGAATTCACTCGCTAATCCGGTCGTGCGCGGAGTTCTCCACCGGCTGTTCACAGCGGCGGACGAGGGCGACGGGGCCAAGCTCGCCGAGATTGCCGCCCAGTACGGCGGGTTCCTGTCCGGCTCGGCCAGCGAGCGGGCCGAGCTGTTCGGCTCGCTCTACATCCCGGTATCGCCGGAGACCGGGCGGCTCCTCTACTCCCTGATCCGGGCCAGCCGGCCGCAGACGGTGGTCGAGTTTGGCACCTCGTTCGGCATCGCCACGATCCACCTGGCCGCCGCGGTCCGCGATAACGGAGTCGGCCGCGTGATCAGCACGGAACTGAACGCGGCCAAGGCGCAGCGAGCCCGCGAGCACCTCGCGGAGGCGGGCCTGGCCGACGTCGTGGACATCGTGACGGGCGACGCCCTGACCACCCTGGCCGCCGTGCCCGGCCCGATCGGCTTCGCGCTCCTCGACGGCTGGAAGGAGCTCTATCTGGACATGCTGCGGGTGATCGAGCCTCAGTTGTCGCCGGGAGCCCTCGTGGCGGCCGACGACACCCTGTCGTTCGCGAAGGTCCTGGCGGACTACCTGAGCTATGTGCGCGACGAGGCGAACGGCTATGAAAGCGTGGCGTTCCCGCTCGGCGACGGAGTCGAAGTGAGCTGCCGGACCTAGCCGGCGCCTTCCACCACGGCGCCTTCCACCACGGCGCCTTCCACCACGGGCGCCCACAGTCCCCGGCCGCTGGCGTCGGTGCATTCGGCCCAGCGCCGGAGTTGCAGATGCCGCAGGTGCGCGACCACCTCGCCGAGCGCCGCCTGCCGGGAGAAGCCGCGCAACTGGTTCCAGGGCCGCGACCAGGAGATCTGGGCGGCCACCTGCCAGGCGGTCTGCCTGGTGCCCGCCGAGCTAAGGAACTCCGCGATCTCGGTCAGCCGCTCGTCGTGGTGTGCGGCCAGGTCCGTCAGCCGCTCGTCGAGATCGGCGAACCGGTACTCGTGCGCCGGCAGCACCTCGTCCGGCTCCATCCCGCGCAGCGCCGCCAGCGACTGAAGGTAGTCATCCAGCGGCGAGGACGTCATGTCGTAGGCCGAGATGTTCGGCGTGATCCTGGGCAGCACGTGATCGCCGGTCAGCAGGAGCCCCCGGGTCTCGTCGTGAAAGCAGAGATGGCCCGGTGAGTGACCGGGTGTCCAGACGGCGCGCAGCGCCAGTCCCGGCACGTCGATCAGGTCGCCGTGCGCGATGACCCGGTCGGCTCGCGCCATCGGCCCGGACCGGGGGATGCCGGCCCGCCGGGCGATGACGTCGGCCAGGTGCTCGGGCGGCGCGCCGCACCAGTGCAGGTACTGCCGAACGCGGTCCTGAATAACGGCCCAGTCCGACTGGGCGGCCAGGAGCGCGCGCTCGCGCTCGTGCATCCCGATCCAGGCCCCGGACTGCTCCCGGACGGCCTCGGACAAGCCGTGGTGGTCCGGGTGAACATGAGTGACCACGATCGCGGTGATCGAGGCGAGCGGGATCCCGCAGGACTCCAGCCCGGCGGTCAGCGCGCGCCAGCTGTCGGGGTGGTCCCAGCCGGTGTCCACCATCAGGAAACCGGATCGGTGCTCGATCAGGTAGCTCAGCACGTACCGCAGGGGGTTATCGGGGATCGGGACCGGCACCGACCAGACGCCGCTGGTGACCTCTTCGACCGGCGGGAACTCCCGCCGCAGCCACGCCTCGCGCTGCCGTGTGCCGGTCACTCGCATACCCTCGGAGTCCTCTCACGCGCCGCCGTTGACACCGGTTCCGGCGCTGTGATTCGCTCGGAGCAGGAAATTAGCATAACTGATTTCAGTTTTGGGCTTGGGCGCGGGCGGCTGGCCCGGTACCTGGGCGGAAGGCGGTCGGATGAGCCCGCACGGAATCGGTGCCCGCACAGCCGAGGAGTTCCGAGCTCGAGCCCGGGCGTGGCTGGCGCAGAACGCGCCGCGGCGCTCGGACGACAGCGGCAGCGAGGACGCGGGCAGCTCGACCGGGCTGGACGGGCAGAAGGCCTTCCAGGCCAGGCTGTACGACGCCGGGTTCGTCGGCATCACCTGGCCGGCGCAGTACGGCGGCCAGGGCCTGACCAACGCCGAGCAGATCGCCTTCAGCGAGGAGGCACGGCATTACTCGCTGCCCGTCGGCGCGTTCATCATCGGGCTGGGCATGCCCGGGCCCACGATCCTCGAATGCGGCAGCGAGGAGCAGAAGAAGCGCTACCTGCCGCCGATGCTCCGCGGCGAGGAGATCTGGTGCCAGCTGTTCTCCGAGCCCGGCGCGGGCTCGGACGTCGCCAGCCTGCAGGCCAGCGCGGTCCGGGTGAAGGGGGATGGGGAGGTGGGCGGGGACACCTGGGTGCTCAACGGGCAGAAGGTATGGACCTCGGGCGCCCAGTACAGCGACTACGGCGCGGTCCTGGCCCGGACCGATCCGGCCCAGCCCAAGCACCGCGGCATCAGCATGTTCATCGTCGACATGCACGCCCCGGGGGTGACCGTGCGCCCGCTGCGGGTGGCCACCGGCTCCGCCCCGTTCAACGAAGTTTTCTTCGATAACGTCCGGCTGGGGCCCGACGCGCTCATCGGCGCGGAGGACAAGGGGTGGGACGCCGCAGTGGTGATGCTCCGCAACGAGCGCGTCGCCATCGGCACGATGACCGCCTCCCGCGGTAACCCGCTGGGGTTTGAGTCCCTGCGTGAGCTGGCCGCGAAGCTGGGCCGGGCGAGCGACCCGGCGGCCCGGCGGCGGCTGGCCGAGCTCTACGCCCGCGAGCGCGCAGTCGCGCAGTTCGGGCGGCTGCTGCGCGAGGAGGCGATGTCCGGCCGCATGCCGGGCGCCAGGGGCTCGGTGGCCAAGCTGGCCGGCGCCGAGCTCGGGGCCTTCGCCGCCCTGGTGGCGCAAGACGTGCTGGGTGACGCGATCGCCGGCTATGCGGGGGCTGAGCTGCGCGCGGTGGTCACGGCGATCGTGGCCGTTCCCGGCGGGGCGATCGCCGGCGGCACCAACGAGATCCAGCGCAACATCATCGGCGAGCGCGTGCTCGGGCTGGCCAAGGATCCGGGAGTCGATCGCGCTACCCCGTTCAATCAGCTGCGAGTCGGCACCCAGAAGCGCCAGGGAGCGTCATGAGCCTGATACTGAGCGCCGACGAGCAGGCTCTGCGCGATTCGGTGCGCCGGTTCGTGGCCGACCGCAGCCCGCTGACGGCGGTCCGGGAGCTTATCGCCGCCGGAGAGCCCTACGACCTGGCCGTGTGGAAGCAGCTGGCCGCGCAGCTGGGCGTGGCCGGCCTGACCATCCCCGAGGAGTACGGCGGGGCCGGCGCGGGGCACGCCGCCATGGCCGTGGCGCTGCAGGAACTAGGTGCGGGCCTGGTGCCGTCGCCGCTGCTGGCCTCGGCCGTGCTGGCGGCCGGGACGCTGCTCCGCCTCGATGATGAGGCGGCCCGGCGGGATCTGCTGCCCGGTATCGCCAGCGGCGAGCTCGTGGCCACCCTGGCGATCACCGGCGGCGCGGGCGGGAAGGACGCGGCGGGCGGCCCAGGCGCGGCGGGCGGGGCGGTAAGGGCTGCGGGCACGGGCGCGCAGGTCACGCTGACCGGCGAGCTGGCCCCCGTGCTGAACGGCGCGCAGGCTGACGTGCTCCTCGTCCCGGCCGATGCCGGGGTCGGGGACGGGGACGGGGTCGGCGTCTACCTGGTGGACGCCGGTGCCCGGGGCCTGACCAGGGTGGCGCTGACCGCCGCCGATCCCACCCGGGCCCTGGCCAGGATCCGCCTGGATGACACGCCGGCCAGGGCGCTGGCCGGTGACGGCGCCAGCGCGCTGGCCGCCGCCGCCGATCTGGCCAACCTCGCGCTCGCCGCCGAGCAGTGCGGCGCGATGGCCGCGTGCCTGGCGATGACTACCGAGTACGCGAAGCTGCGCGTGGCGTTCGGGCAGCCGATCGGCGCGTTCCAGGGTGTGAAGCACCGGCTGGCGGACATGGAGACCGCCTGGGAGCTGGCGCATGCGACGCTGCGAGCAGCGGCCCGGAGCGCCGACGAGGAGCCCGGCAGCTTCGCCGCGGATGCCTGCGTGGCCCGGATAATGATCTCCGGCCCGTACTTCACCGCCGCCGCTGACACCATCCAGCTGCACGGCGGAATCGGCTTTACCTGGGAGCACGACGCGCACCTGTATTACAAGAATGCCCTGTCCGGCCAGGTCCTGCTCGGCGGCCCCGGCGATCAGCTCGACCGGCTCGCGGCCACGCTAGATGCGGTGGATGCGCGGGGCGTATAGCTGGGCGTTGTGATAACAGGCCCCGCGGTTCCGTCCACGCCCGCTCAGCACGGCCGGCGTGACCGCATTCTGGAGACCGCCACCGCGATGCTCAGCGCCGGCGGTGAGGACGCGCTGCAGATGAAGGAGCTGTCCCAGCGCGCTGGCGTGTCGCTCGCGACGGTGTACCGCTACTTCCCGGCCAAGGACCATGTCCTGCTCGCGATAACGCTCAGCCGCTACGAGCGCGCGCTGGCGCGGGTCCAGGCCGAGCCGGCGCACGGCGGGACGGTCCGCGAGCGAGTGACCAGCCACCTCCTGCGCGAGTTCCGGGCCGAGCAGCGCGAGCCGCTGCTCACGGCGGCCCTGAGCCGCGCGGTGAGCGAGACGAGCCGCAGTTACAGCGCCACGATCGAGCGGATCGAGCGCCTGCATCTGCGGGTGATCCGGCACGTCGCCGCGGGCGGCGGCCCGCTCGGCACCCCGCTGAGCGGCCCGCTCGGCACCCCGCTGAGCGGCCCGCACGACGCCGTCCTGCCGGTCGTGGCGGACGTTTTCACCGCCGCGACCAGGCGCTGGCTGGCCGGGGTCTCGTCGCCAGCCGCGGCCCGCTTTGAGATCCGGCTCGGCTGCCGTCTGCTCGACCTGCCCGACGAGGCGCTGGATCAGGATGCGCTGGACGAGGAGATCGCGCTGGCCGGGTCGCGCACCGCTACCGGCTCGCCTCGAGAATGACGACGGGGATCTGCCGGGTCGTCTTCTGCTCGTACTCGGCGAAACCCGGGTAGGCGCTCTTCTGCGCGGACCAGACCCGCTCGCGCTCGTCGCCGTCGGCCACCCGGGCGGTGAACGAGAGCGTCCGCGTGCCGATCTCGGCCTGCACGCTGGGATGGGCGAGGAGGTTGTGATACCAGTCCGGGTTGGTCGGCGCGCCCGCCTTCGAGGCGAATACCGCGTAATTGTCCCCGACCCGCTGGTACATCATCGGGTTGACCCGCTCCTGGCCGCTCTTGGCCCCAGTCGTGTGCAGCAGCAGGACCGGCGCGCCCTCGAACGGGCCGCCGACCTTTCCGTCGTTGGCGCGGAACTCCGCGATGATCTTGCTATTCCAGTCGCCGGCGTCAGCCATGTGAACTCCAGGGTTGCTCGTTCGTTGATGGGGCCCGCGGCGGACCGCGCCACCTTACGGTGTCGGTACAGGTCCGCGGTGGTGGTGCAGGTCCGGCGGCGCCGCGATCAGCGCGCCCGGGCCGGGTCCGCGCCGCGTACCTCTAGCTGGCTCAGCAGGTCCGCGGTGGCGGCGGTGACCGCCTGCACGGCACGGTCGAAGGCTTCGGCATTATGCCCGGCCGGGGCGCGGAACCCGCTGACCTTGCGCACGTACTGGAGGGCGGCAGCGCGCATGTCCGCCTCCGTAACGCCAGCGGCGTACGGCTCCCGGAGGGTTTTGATATTGCGGCACATGACAGCGACGTTACGCCAGGAACTCGCTCCCGAGCGAGAGAGACTCTCCGGGGCGCTCCAGGCCCGGGGAGTGCCGCAGTGCGGCGAGATAGCCGGACACGGTTTACTGGTCCTTTCCCGCAGCGCGCTGATGCCCTGCTACGTGGTAAATCATGCCCGCAAGGAGGTACAGGCAGTGGCTGAGCCGGAAAGTGCGTGGCACTCCGCCGACATGAGTCCCCGCCCTGGTGATCGCACGGCCGCGGGGCTCGACCTCGCCGCGGTCGACCAGTTGGCCCGCGCTTTCGCGGACCGCGATGGCCAGCCGGGCCTGGCCTACGGAGTCGTCGCCGGGAGCGCCCTGGTGCACTCCGGTGGCCTGGGCGAGCGGTGGCTAGGCGGTCCCAGCCCGGACGCCGGCACCGTTTTCCGCATCGCCTCCATGACCAAGAGCTTCACCGCGGCCACCGTGCTGCTGCTGCGAGAGGAGGGCGTGCTGCGGCTCGATGATCTGGCGCAGGAGTATGTCAGCGAGCTGGGTGACCTCCGCCTGCCCAGCGCCGATTCGCCGCGGCCGACCCTGCGCCACCTGCTGACCATGACCGCGGGATTCCCGACTGACGATCCGTGGGGCGACCGCCAGCAGGGCCTGGCGGCCGGAGAGTTCGCTGCGCTGCTGCGGGGCGGAGTGCGGCTCGGCTGGGCGCCGGGTACCCGGTTCGAGTACTCCAACCTCGGCTACGCGATCCTCGGTAAGGTGATCGAGGCCGTTACCGGCACGGGTTACGCCGACGCCGTCCGCGGCCGGATGCTGCGCCCGCTTGGCCTGGCCCAGACGGGTTTCGAGGCCGGCGAGTTCGATCCGGCGCAGCTGGCCCGCGGGTATCAGCGCGATGGCGGCGGCTGGCGGGAGCTGGTTCCCGACCCTAGCGGCGCCTTCGCCCCGATGGGCGGGATCTTCAGCACGGTCGCGGATCTCGCCCGCTGGGTGAGCGGCTTCGCCGATGCCTTCCCGCCCCGCGACGGTGAGGCCGGCGCTCATCCGCTGAGCCGCGCCGCCAGGCGGGACATGCAGCTGCCGCAGGTCGCGATCGTTACCCGGCCGGCCGGGTCCTATCCCGATGCCAGCACGGTCAGCTACGGGTTCGGCCTGTTCGTCGAGGACGACCCGGCCCATGGCGCGATCGTGCAGCACGGCGGCGGCTACCCCGGGTACGGCAGCCAGATGCGCTGGCACCCCGCCACCGGGACCGGCGTGATCGTCCTGGCCAACGGCACCTACGCGGGGGCCGGCCAACTGGCCAGCCGGATCCTCGCCGAAGCGCTGCGGCAGCTCGGTGCTTCCGGGATCGGTGCTTCCGGGATCGTCTTCGGGCCCGCGCCCGCGGGCAGCCCGTGGCCGCAGACGCTGTCCGCGCGAGCCGAGATCGACCGGCTGCTGCAGGGCTGGGACGACGACCTGGCGGGCCGGCTGTTCTCGCCCAACGTCGACTGGGACCAGCCGCTGGCGCAGCGCCGCGAGGCGATCGACCAGATCCGTGAGCGCATCGGCGACTTCCGGCCCGATCCCGGCCGCCTGGCGGAGTTCGACTCGCCCGCGCACTGCAGATGGTGGCTGCGCGGCGACCGGGGCAGCGTGCAAGCCGAGATCAGGCTCGCTCCGCTGTGGCACCCGCTGGTGCAGTCGCTGCGGCTGGCGGTCCCGCCGGCGCCGGGCTCGTCCCTGCTGCGGATGCTCGACTCACTGATCGGAATGATCAACGAGGGCGCCGCGCAGTGGCCGGACTGGCTGTCCGCGGCGGGCGACGTGGACACGGCGGCCGTGGCGCGGCGGCTGCGCGTCGCCGCGGCGTGGGCGGGCCGGTGCACTGCGGGCGCGTTCCGGGCCGGTGACGGCGAGACCAGCACGACGGTTGAGCTGGAGGGCCAGTCCGGCCGGGTCCTCCTGGCGATCTCCGTAGCCGAGGAGGGCGACTTGCTGCGCCAGGCCGACATCACCCTGCTGCCCTGACCCGGTCGGCCCGGTGGTCACTGAAGGAGGCTGGCTAGGACGGCCTGGCCGGTTTCCGGCTCGGCTGGCCCAGATCCAGGTTGGTCCCGACGGGATGGCCCGCCGGGACGATCCGCGCGTAGTGATCCGGGAAGACCATGGCGAGGTGACCATCCCGCAGCCACTTAACGATGTAGGGCGGAGAGCCGTCGTCGTTCGGCACGCCGACGATGAGCCCGATCCGCTCGGCGCTGTTCCCGGCCAGCAGCCGGTCGCCTATGTGTGCTCGCATGACCGTCACGCCTGCCGCACCAGGGCCAGCGCGGGCGCGCCGTCACGGGAGCCGGCCCGCGCGCGCTGCGCCCGTCGGGCATCCGCCCGTCGGGCATGCGCCTGGTGATCGGCGCAGATGTCGATCGGGCAGCGGGCGCGGCTCAGGCAGTACGAGACGACGTCGCCGCCGAGCAGGTTCCCGGACTCGGAGTTCAGCCGCGCGCCGACGACCAGTACCGCCGCGTCTTCGCTCAGCTCGACCAGGATCTGTGCGGGGTCGCCCCCGGCGACCATGCGGTGGGCGGGGACATCCAGCCCGTCAGGTGCGCAGCAGCGCACCGACATGTCGAGCATCGCGTAGCCCGAGGCGATCGCGGCCGGCCCCGAGCCGGGCGGAAGCACGTAGACCAGCTCCAGGCCCGCGCCGCGCGTGCGCGCCTCGTCGGCCGCTCGGCATAGCGCCACCAGGGAATTACGCGAGCCGTCCACTCCCACGACAATCCGCGGCGTACCTGCGTGCATGCTGGTCATCTGGCTCACCTCTGATTATATGACTGTGTAGGCCAGCCTCGCCGGTGGCCGCTGGCCCGGCAGGGGGCATGCGGCCCAGATGGCAGGGACCTACGGCCCGGGCCCCGGCCGCCCTCCAATAGCCGACGCCCCCGCCGGAAGGGGCCGGCAGGGGCGTCCTGGCGGCCGGCTCGCGCCGGCCGGATGATGGTTAGCTCGCGGAGGCCTTGACGCGAGTGGTCAGGTGGGGGAAGATCTCTGCCTCGGGGGCGGCCCGGCGCAGGTGGGCGACTCCGAGGGCGGACAGGATCAGCATGAGTCCGGCGGCTGCGAAGGCGGCGATGGCGGCGATCAGCATGATCTGGCCCATCTCCCCGAAGGCGTAGGCGTTCAGCAGCAGGCCGCGCAGCGTCTCGCCGCGGAAGACGGTCTGGACCTGGTTGGCCAGGGCGGTGTTCTTGGGCTGGGCCAGGGACAGGGTGGACAGCTGGGCGTAGGTCTTGCCGCCGCCGATCGCCTTGAGGTGGTTGGCGATGAAGTGGTCGGCGTAGACCTCGGCCTGGGCGCCGGTGGTCATCTGCTGGCCGGCGTACTGATGCATGGCCGCGAACTCGGGGGCCTTGATCGCGGGGCTGTTGTTCGCGGGGAAGTAGATCTGCTGGGCTGCGAGCTGGGTGTGAACCTCGTTGCTCACGAACGAGTGGCCCCACGTGAGCAGGCCGCCGGCCACCAGCAAGATGGCTGCGAGCAGAACTCCCGTGGCGGTGGCAAGCGCATCGAACGTCCTTCTGCGCATCTCGGATGCCTCCTTGGCATATGTGCCCGGGCGTTCCGGGCTTCGGCTCTTTATCGACCTGGGCATAGCCTCCCGCCGGAAGGGGGCCGGACAGCAGGGCCGGGCGTCCCGACTGTCGGAGGACTTCCGTCCGCGGCCGGCCCGGCCGGACAAGCGCAAATGGCCTCCCGAAAAGGACCAATGACCATGCCAGGCCCGCCGAGACGGGCGGGCCTGGCGGGCTACGGGACGGGGACGGGCTGGATGACGACCGGGCCGAGGGCCGGGTCGAGCTCGGTGGCCTGGGACACCCCCGGCGGGGTGATGACGTCCATGGCCTTGGGCACCGTCGACGGGTCCACCGAGCAGATCGGGCCCGATCCGCCCGTCGCGCAGACGCCGAACGAGTAGGAGCCCGGATTCGTCGTGAACGCGCGAGCCTGGTCTGAGCTGAATCCGTCCTGCCCGGTCAGCACCACGCTGAACGCCCAGCCGGCGCCGGGGGTGCCGAACTGGGCCTCCGGCAGTGCGATCGTGACGGTGCGGCTGGCCTGGTCGGCCAGCATGAACGCCGTGCCGACCGAGCCGCCGCTCGCGTCCACCCAGACCGGCGAGGCGAACCCCTGGGCCTCGACCCGCTCGCTCCAGGCGCCGGCGGGCGCGATGGTGTAGTTGCGGGAGGCGAAGGCGGCCTGGGTCGAGGTCGCGCTGCCGGCGCCTGAAGCGAGCGGGTCGTGCACGTAGACGTCGAGAAGCTGCGCGCCGAATGCCGCCCCGAACGTCGGGTCCAGGTTGGCCAGCGTCGCCCGCAGGTAGACGGTGGTCCCGTCGCTGATCACCTGGAAGTCCGTCAGGTCGAACGCGCCCGGGTGGAAGTCCGGGGCCGTCGGGTACTGGTAGGTGCCCGGGCCGCTGTCGTCGCCCGCGGGATCGGTGACGTTGAGCACGGTCGTTCCGCCGGTCACGTCGCCGACCACCGCCACCTGGGCGTACCCGGTACTCCGGCCGCCCGCGGCGGTGGCCGTCGCGGTGATCACGTCGGCACCGAACCCGACGGGCACGGTGGCGGAGAACGACCCGTCCGACGCCGCGACGGTGCTCGTGACCGACGCCGCCGCCCCCGTCGTGGTGTCGGCGGCCGCCACGTCGACCGAGGCGCCGGGCGCGGTGGTCCCGGTGACCGTGGTCGTCGAGGAGCCCAGCGTGGCACCCGCGGACGGCGCGGACAGGGTGACCGCGAGCGCCCCCGGCGCCCCGTGGGCGAGGTAACGCTGCGTGGTGGCGGCCGGCGTTTCCGCCGTGCGTCCGGTCCCCAGGCCGGTGATCAGGCGCAGCTCCTGGGCCTGAGCCCAGGTGAGCGGCGAGGCCGAGCCCGCGGCCTGGCCGTCGGTGAACCCGATGGACGCCGTCGCGGGGTCACTGCCGTAGGGCGACGCGGCCAGGTCCGGGTCCTCCCAGGCCTGCTCGGGCACCAGGCCGACGCCCGAGGAGAAGTTCAGCATGGCGTTCAGCAGCCCGGCCGCCGCCGAGCTCTGCCCGGCGGCGATATCGCTCTCGGCGCGCTCACCCGACAGCACCGGCCACAGGTGCCCGGTCCCGGTGTCGGTGGGCGGCCACGGCGCGCCGGTCGTGCCGCATGAGGTCTGGCTCGGCTGGTAGCAGTCGCCGTAGCCGTCCGCGCTGCCCGCCGCGGCCGAGGTCCCGTACCGGTAATAACCGGTCCCGCTCGGCGTCGTCACGGAGATCTGCTTGTCCAGCACGCCCAGCGACGCCTGCACGTCCGGGTCGCTGATCGGCAGCTCGCCGAGCCGGACCAGTTCCTGGAAGCCGCCGTCGATGACGCTGCGCTGATCCACCGTCGGGCCGCCGTTGCCCAGGCTGTAGCTGATGGCCGCGTTCGGGTCGCCGGTCTTCGACAGCCGGATGAAGTAGCTCGGCGCGTCCGGGCCGGTCGTGGTGACCGCCCAGGACTTGATGCTCCGCTGGAAGTAGTCGGCGCTCGCCTGATAGAGCCGCGACCGGGCCAGGTCGTGATGGCCGGCCGCGATCACCGACGCGGCGGTGAGCCCGGCGATCTCGGCCGCGATGGTCGAGGGCGAGTAGCCGCTCTGCTCCTCCCACCGCTCGTTGCCGTCCGATGGCCCATGCGCGACCAGGAAATCGGCCGCCGGGCGCACGTGGCCGGTCCACAATGCGGTGTCCCCGCTCAGGCCCGCCTGCAGGTCCATCAGGATCGGGTACGCGACCTCGTCTAGCTGCAACCCGCCCGTGTCGGGGGCGCTGCGCCCGTTCACCAGCGAGTTGCGCGGCATGGCTCCGCTGGGCAACTGCTGACGGTCGAACAAGAACCGGACGGCGGCCCGCGCGGTGGCCAGGTCACCGTCGGTCAGCAGGCCGGTGAAGGCCTCGTACAGGTCGCGGGAGAACACCTCGCGGTAGGAGCCGAAGTACGCGGGCGCGCCGCCGGAGTCCGTCCCGGCCGGCACCGCCTGGCCCCAGGGACTGGCCAGCGACGCCACGATCGCGCCGGGGAACGTCTTGTCTTCGCTTGCCTTGAGCACGTTCGCGGACAGGTAATAGTGGTCGTCCAGCCGGGCCGTGGCGCTGGCCGGCTCGCCGGGGAAATGGGCCGGCGGCCGGTTCAGGCCGGCGTCATAGGCCACCCACCCCGCCAGGAATCTCAGTTCCTTCAGCCTGAAGGACGTGCTCAGCGATCCCCGCGCGGTCGAGATCGCGGCCGCCTGCGTGCGGCCGAAACCCAGCGCCAGGGTGATTACGCCGTCCCGGCCGGGAGCAAGTTGCTGGGTGGCCACGATGTGGCCGTCGGGCGCGGAGTCATACGGCGTCAGCGCGCGGGCGGTGTCCAGCTGAGTGAGGCCGTCGCTGGCGGTGCCGGCGTAGCCGACGCTCGCGGCCGGCGAGGGGCTGCTGTCGGCCAGCGCCATATAGGTCGGCACCGCGTAGGTCCGGTTGACCGCGTCGGTGACGGTGTTCGTGCTGGAGACGACCGGGATGGCCGACCCGCCGGATGTCGTGACGACGCCGGTGTTGGCCCCGGCGTTCTGGGTCCCGCCGCCGCCGTTCCCGTTAACGTGCGCGTCGAGCCGCGCGTAGAGGTGCAGTCCCGCCACGCTGGTCCCCGAGCCGGGAATGGCCGCCAGCCGGGTCCGCATGAGCACAGTGTCGCTGGCCGGGTCGGTGATGTAGGTCGTGGTCAGCCGGTAGCCGTGCGCGGCGTCGGTCGCGGTCACCGTGCAGGCCATCCCGGTCGGGTCGGCGCTGACCGTGTAGGTCATGTCCCGGGTCTGCAGGTCGGTGAACGTCGAGCCGTTGGTGACGACGTACTGGAGCGTGCTGACGTTCGTGTTGTCGATGGTGGGCTCGTAGGTGTCGGACAGCACGCCGCGCGCCACCGTGTACCAGACCTTCGAGGTCGTCCCGGTCGCCGTGCCCACGCAGTCCTTGCGGGCCAGGTCGAAGTAGGACATGGCGCCGGGCGCGCCTGGTGCTAACCCGCCCGTGCTGCTAACACCCGTGCTGCTAACACCCGTGCTGCTGCCCGCAGCGCTCGTGGCGGCTCCCGCGCTGGCCGCGGTCAGCGGAGTCAGCACCGTGGTAGCTAGCACCGTGGTAGCTAGCACCGCTGTCGCTAGGGTCGCCAGAATCCCGGCGGCGCGCCTGCGCCCGCGAGCCGCCCGTGCCATGTGACCCCGTGCCATCTGACCCCGTGCCATCTGACACCTCCTGCGGCAGCGCGCGGCCGGGCTCCGATGCGTGACCGCCTCGCTGTCTACGAACCCTGGCTCAACGTCTCCCCGCCGCCGGCTCGTGTCAAGAGGGGGGCGCGCCGGTCGCGGAGTACCGCAGGCCGTCCATCAGGAGGTCCAGCAGCCGACGTGCCTGGTCGCCGCCTCCCCGCTGCTCGCCGGGATCGGCGGCCGGTACTTTGAGGACTGCAACGAAGCCGGCCCGAACCAGCCCGGCAACGGCGCGCGCCGCCCGAGAAAGGACCGCAGACATGAACGTGCTCAGCCTGCCGCAGATCCCGGACACGATGCGCGTGTCCGTCCTCGACCGCCCGGGCGAGATGGTGCTCCGGGAACGGGCCGTGCCGCAGCCGGCCGCCGGGCACGTGCTCGTCGCGGTGCGCAGCGTGGGCGTCTGCGGCTCCGACGTGCATTACTTCACCCACGGCCGCATCGGCGACTTCGTCGTCCGCGAGCCCCTGGTGCTCGGGCATGAGGTCTCCGGGCTGATCGTCGCGGTCGGCCCGGGCGTCGGCGGCGACCGGATCGGCAGCCGGGTCGCGGTCGAGCCCGGCGCGTCCTGCGGAGTGTGCGAGCAGTGCAAGGCGGGCCGTTACAATCTCTGCCCGGACATGCGGTTCTTCGCCACCCCGCCCATCGACGGGGCGCTCGCCGAGTACGTGGAGGTCCGCGCCGACCTGGCCTTCGACCTGCCCGACTCGGTCAGCGACGATGCCGCCGCCCTGCTCGAGCCGCTGTCGGTCGGCATCTGGGCCAACCGCAAGGCGGGAGTGACCGCGGGCCACCGCCTGCTCATCGCGGGCGCCGGCCCGATCGGCCTGGTCACGGCGCAGGTGGCGCGCGCGCTCGGCGCGACGACGATCGCGGTCAGCGACGTCGCCCCGCACCGGCTCGCGGCGGCGGAGGCCAACGGCGCGACGGCCGCGCTGCTGGCCGCGGACGTTCCGGCCGCCGGCCAGGACTTCGACGCCTTCATCGACTGCTCCGGCGCGCCGTCGGCGATCGGCGCGGGGTTGCGCGCACTGCGGCCTGCCGGCGCCGCCGTCCTGGTCGGCATGGGCCCGGATGAGCTGGTGCTGCCGTTCGGGCTGCTCCAGCAGCGGGAGCTGACCGTGACCGGCACCTTCCGTTATGCCAACACCTGGCCGACCGCGATCGCCCTGGCGGCCTCCGGCGCGGTGGACGTGGACGCGCTGGTGACCGATCGCTACCCGCTGGCTGAGGCGGCGCTGGCTCTTGGCTCGACGACCGCGGAGGGGACCATCAAGCTGGTCATCGAGCCCTGGCGGTAAGCCGCGACTTCGCGTACGCCATCGAATACCGTCGGGGCCGGCGAGCGGGAGGCTTCATGAGCCCCCGGACAGGAGACCTTGTGAGCGAGCACCCAGATGCCTACCCAGATGCCGCTGAGCACGCCGGCCAGGCCGCGCGCGAGCAGGCCGTCACCGATGAGGTCATCGCGAGCTTCGCGAATGCGCCCGCGGCGCGGTACCGGGAGGTCATGCAGAGCCTGGTGCGGCACCTGCACGCCTTCGCCCGGGAGGTACGGCTGACCGACGCGGAGTGGCAGCAGGGCATCGAGTTCCTGACCAGGGCCGGGCACATCACCGACGAAAGGCGCCAGGAGTTCATCCTGCTCTCGGACGTGCTCGGGCTGTCCATGCTGACTGTGGGCATCAACGCGCCGGCCTCGGCGGGCGCCACCGAGTCGACGGTGTTCGGCCCGTTCTTCGTGACGGGCGCGCCGCAGGTTCCGCTGGGCGGCGACATTACGGGCGGCGCCAAGGGCCGTCCGTGTTACGTCGCCGGCACGGTTCGCGGCACCGACGGCAAGCCGGTCCCCGGGGCCCGGATCGAGGTGTGGGAGGCCGACGAGGATGGCTTCTACGACGTGCAGTACCCAGGTGACCAGCTGGGCGGGCGCGGCTGGCTGCGCAGCGGCCCGGCGGGCGAGTACCGGTTCTGGTCGGTGCACCCGTCGCCCTATCCCATCCCCGACGACGGCCCGGTCGGCGACCTGCTCACCGCCGCGGGCCGGGGTCCGATGCGGCCCGCGCACCTGCACTTCAAGGTCGACGCTCCCGGCTACCGGACGCTGATCACGCACATCTTCGTCGCGGGTGACCCCTACCTGGACGCGGACGCCGTGTTCGGCGTCAAGGACAGCCTCATCGTGGACTTCGCCGAGCATGCGGGCGGCCAGGGCCCGGATGGCCGGCCCCTGGAGGGCCGGTGGGCCAGCGTGAGCTTCGACATCGTGCTCGCCCGCCACCCGGCGGAACCGGGGTGACCAGAACCGATTGGCCGTTTTCAGGAAAAAGGCCATTGCGGCTGACTTGTTAACTGCATACAGTTTTAGGAGGGGCTCGCCAGAGCGCTAGTCACCGATGACGGGAGCACCTCCATGAGCGCGGACGTAGCGCAGATCTTCGCCGACATCGATTCCCTGGACCCGGCCAAGTTCGTCGCCCACCTCACCCCGGACGCCAGGTTCCGCTTCGGCAACGCCGATCCGGTCACCGGACGGGAGGCTGTCGCGGAGGCGGTGGCGGGCTTCTTCGCCACCATCGACGGCATGCAGCACCACATCCTGCACTCCTGGCAGGTCGGGGACACCGTCATCGTGCAGATCGACGTCGAGTACCTCCGTCAGGACGGCAAGTCGGTGATCACGCCGAATGCCGACATCCTGATCTTCGACGGTGACCTGGTCCGCGACTGGCAGATCTACATTGACATCACCCCCGTCTACGCCTGAGCCCTGGCGGGATTCCCCGGCGTAACTGGCGGAACTGCTGGCCGACGCGCGACCGCACGTCTTGTCGGGCCGCGGGCGCTGGACGATGATCGAGAAGACGGCCGAGTTCCTCGCCGTCGTGCAGCCGTTCCCCGGGAGCTGAGCCGTTCCTCGGGAGCTGAGCCGTTTCGAGGGGCTGAGCCGTTTCGAGGGGCTGAGCCGGGCTCGCAGGCGGAGGCCAAGGGCTGGCGCTCCGGCGGGCCGGGAGCCGGCGGGGTCTGGGCGACTGGGCAGGCCCCGCCGGGCACCCTCGGCCGCTGGTTGCCGTCGGGCTGGTCAGCCCGTGCTGGTCGGTCGCGGGGCCCCCGGCGGGTGGCGGTCGATCAGCGCCACCGCCCGCGGTACCGCGGTCGGCACGTAGTCGGGCGCGCAGTCGGTAAGCACCCGCAGTGCCGTGCGCGCCAGGTGGTGGGCCATCTCGGTGAGAGCCCCCTGCTCGTCCCCGGCGATCAGCGCCTCCAGGATCCGCTCGTGCTCGATGTCGCCGACGGCCTGCCAGCTGTTCGGATCCGAGAGCTGGTAGATCCGGATATAGCGGATGGTCCGGTCGGCGAAGGCCGTCAGCTGCCGCTGCAGGACCTCCCCGGCGCCAGCGGTGATGAGCCGGTGATAGTCGGCGTGCGCGGCGAGCCACGCGCCGAAGTCGCCCTTCTGCGCGGCACGCCGCAGCGCGTCGAGCAGGCGCCGGGCCTCCTTGCGGCAGGGCTGCCCGAAGCCGCCCATCGTCATCGACAGGGCGAGGGTCTCCATCAGGATCCGGCACGCGTAGGTGTCGTCCAGTTCCTGCGGATCGAGGCCCGCCACCCGGGTGCGCTGGTTCGGCTCGATCTCGACCAGGCCCTCTTCCTGCAGCATCCGCAGCACCTCCCGCAGCGGGGTGCGGCTGATCCCGAGCTGCTCGGCCAGGGTCACCTGAGAGAGCTTGGTGCCGGGCGTCAGCGTGCCGTCGAGGATGCACTCGCGCAGGTATGCGTGCACATGCGGAATCGCCTGGCGGGCTTCGGGCAGGTGAACCTTGCGGATGTCGGGGATGAGCGCGGTGCGGGCCATGATCAGCATTCTCCCCGGATGGGACTGAGCCTGCATGCAGTCGGCGGCCTTCGACCCTCGGCGTAACGAGGCACCCAGGCGCGACCTCTTGACGTTACTTATGAAGTGTATACAGTTTATCTACGTCATCGACCCATCGGGAAGGACATCATGATCTACGTATCGCACCAGCTCCCGGTCAATGCCGCCGGCCAGCCGCTGCTCGACCGGGCCGCGGTCTGGGACGGCCTCGTGCTCAAGGCCAATAACGCGCTGCCCTTCGTGCCCAGCATGACCTTCTGCGAGGTGACGGAGCGACTCAGCGACACCGTCTTCGACCGCGACATCGACTTCCGCGGCGAGCGCTTCACCGAGCGCATCACGCTGGAGGAGCCGCACCGGGTGGTGTTTACCCGGATCTCCGGCCCCGTGCTGGGCACGATCGCCAACGAGATTGAGGGCCCGGACGACGACCTGCGCCTGCGGTTCAGCTTCGCGCTTGCGGTCGTCGGCATCGAGGGCGGCTCCGCCGGCGAGCAGGAGTACGCCGACTCGATGACGGGCGACTACCTCAAGGCCGTCGAAGCGACCCTGACGGCAATGCGCCGCATCGCGGCCGACGAGCAGCAAGAGATATCCGCCTAACTACCCTGCGCTGGCCACGGCGGCCGCCAGGTCGGCCGCCAGGTCGCCGCGCGGCGCGACGATCACCCCGTCCAGGCCCAGCCAGCTTGCGGTCAGGCGCAGTTCGGCGGCGAGTTCCGTCGCGACGTGCGCCCGGTCCGCGGCGGGCTCGGCGAAGGCCGCCTGGACCCGCAGCACTCCGGCCTGGCGGTCGGACTTGAGGTCGACCCTGGCCACCAGGGATTCCCCGAGCAGGAACGGCAGCACGTAGTAGCCGTGCACGCGCTTGGGGGCGGGCGTGTAGATCTCGATCCGGTAGCGGAATCCGAAGATCCGCTCGGTGCGTTCCCGGAACCAGATCAGCGAGTCAAACGGGGACAGGAGGGCGCGCGCCCGCACCCGGCGCGGCCGGCGGGCCGCGGCCCACAGGTAGGCGGGCGCCGACCAGCCGTCGACGGTCACGGGCAGCAGCTCGCCGGACGCGGCGAGCTCCGCCACCCGCGCCTTCGACGCCGCTCGCGGCAGCCGGAAGTAGTCGCCGAGGTCGGGCTCGGTGGCGACGCCCAGGGCCCGCGCGGCGACCCGCACCAGCTCCCGCTGGGCATCGGGCTCGGCGAGCGTCGGCGCGGCCAGCACATCGGGGGGCAGCACCCGCTGCGTCAGGTCGTAGAGCCGCTCGAAGTTCACGCGGCAGGCGGCGGAGACCTGCCCGGCGAAGAACAGGTACTCCAGCGCGGTCTTGCCGTCGTGCCAGTCCCACATCTGGCCCGGCTGGCGCGCCGGCCGCTCGACGCCCGTCTGGGCCGCCCGGATCGGGCCCTTGGCGGTCACGAGCTGCAGCACCTCATCGACCAGGCCCGGATTGTCGCGCGCGACGCGGACGACGCCACCCCAGGCGGAGCTGTCCACGCGGTCCATGCGCCAGCGCAGCAGCGGATGCAGCTCCAGGGGCAGCAGTGACGCCTCATGCGCCCAGTACTCGATCAGCTCCCGGCGGCGCGGCATGAGGCCCGGCCGGGCGATCACCGGCCCGGCCAGGTGGGCCGCCATCCGGTCGAGAAGGTCCCGCGGGTAGGGGCCGAGGCGAGCGAAGACCGGCAGGTAGTGCGAGCGGCAGAAGACGTTCACCGAGTCCAGCTGGAGCAGCCCCAGCGTGCTGATCACCTTCCGGATATGCCGGGCATCGATCCGGCCGGCCGGCCGGGGCGTCGCGAACCCCTGGGCCGCCAGAGCGATGCGCCGCGCGGACGCGGCGGTCAGTCGCTCTGGCGGCCGGCTGGCCGCATCCGATGTCACGCCCGAACCTCGCTGATTCTGCTCATTCCCGCCTGTAAAGCCTGGCGCAAGTCCGACCGTACCGACCGTCAGGGATGACGGCGCATTCAGGTGGACTCCGGTGACCGCGAGGCGCTCCGGGCCGCTGTGCACCGGGCCTTCGCGGCCGACGGCGTCGTGGGGCTAGCGGCCTGGATTTCCACAGGTTATCCATAGGCTGGCGGTGCGGGTTTCCGGCACCGTGACTCAGCCCAGGGGAGCACCTCCCGGTCCTGCGGCCCGGCCTGGATCAGCTCGGCCAGTTGCGCTTCCGGCGCCGGCGTCCCGCCCCAGGCGTCCACTCCGACGTTGATCATCCGCCCGCGCTGCCGCCACGAGTTGTGGACGTGCCCGCACAGCAGCCAGTCCTCGCCGGCTGGCAGCCGGTGCTGGGCGAAGCGGTCCTCGCCGTGCGAGTCGCCGCCGCCCGCGTAAGGGAAGTGCGAGACCAGCACCTGCCGCCCGCCCAGGACCAGGCGCGCGGGCGGCCCGGCCAGGGCGGACCCCGGCAGCACCCGGGCGAACCCCGCTGCCAGGTACCGCTGCGTCCAGCCGGCCGCCCGGTGCCCGTGGCCGGGCCAGCAGCGGTCGTGGTTCCCGGCGACCAGGACCTTCCTGCCGTTCAGGCGCGCCACCATCGCCAGCGAGTCGTCCAGCCTGCCGAGCGCCACGTCGCCGAGCACCCAGACGTCGTCATCGGCGGAGACCAGGGCATTGAACGCGTCCACCAGCGCGTCGTTCATCGCTGCGACACCGTCCTCGCCGCTGGGGAAGGGCCGGCCAGCGTACTGGGAGATGTTCTTGTGCCCGAAGTGGAAGTCGGAGGTAAACCAGAGCATGCCGTCTATGGTGCAGTGCCGATAGCCGAGGTCCTGCGCCGTCAGCCCCGGCCCGTTATCCGGTCGACGAGCAGTTCCGCGGCGGAGCCGTTGAATCCGGGCCGGGCTGGATTCGCGCGGCCCGGGCCCGCGAGATCGGCTAGCAGCCCGGCGATGTCGGCCGCCGCGCCCGGCCGGGACAGCCCGGCCGCCGCGGCCCGCATGGCGGCCAGGGCGGCCGGGTTGCGCCGCAGCCAGCCGACCTCGGCCACCAGGTCGCGCGGCCGGGGCGCGTACCGCCCGGCGCCCGCGCTGACCACGAACTCGATGTTGCCCTCCTCCTGGCCCGGCACGCAGGAGGTCAGGACCAGCGGGGCGGCGCAGCAGGCGGCCTCGGCGATGGTGCCCGGACCCGCTTTGCCCACGACCACGTCCGCGCAGCGCATCCAGTCGGCCATGTTGTCGACGAACCCGTGCACGGTCAGCCGTCCGCGCGCTCGCCGCACCCGGCGGGCCAGCCTGCGCCGCAGCCTGCGGTTGCGGCCGCAGATCACGGCCACGTCCACGTCGTCGAAATGCCGGAGGAGGGCGGCGGCACGCCGGTAGATACCGCCAGAACCCTCCGCGCCGCCCGTCATCACCACCAGGAAGCGCCGCCCGTTCAGGCCCAGCGCCCGGCGCAGCGCCCGCCGCTCGCGCGGCCGCGGCGGAGCGCCGGCGAACTCGACGGCGACCGGGAGCCCAATTTCGACATAACGGCCCGGCGGCATGCCGTCCAGCGCACAGCGGCGGCCGACGGGCGCCGATGGCACGACGACGCGGTCGACCGCGGCGTCCCGCCACGACAGGTGCGTGGTGACCAGGTCGGTGATGACGGTGACCACCGGCACGCCTGACCGGCCGCGGTCGCGGGCGCGCACCGCCGGCGCTGCCGTCATGGGGTGGAAGGCGACGATGATCGCCGGCCGGTGGGCCGCCACCGCCCGGGCCACGCTGCCGTAGGCGGGCGCCAGCAGCGTCCGGCGTGCCCACCGCAGCTTGCGCGGCGAGCCGAAGCCGCGCCAGAGCATGCCCCACAGCCAGGGCGTCAGCCGGATGGCGGGACCGTAGAGGGCCATCAGCCAGCGCAGCCGGAGCGGGGCGGCCGGGCCCCGGAGCGGATCGCAGATGACCGTAGCGAAGTGCCCCGGCCAGGCGCGGTCGAGCGCCTGGCCGACGGCCTGGGCCGCCCTCCGGTGGCCGCCGCCGGTATCGCCGATCAGGAACAGCAGCGGCACTGGCGTTTTCCGGGCGCTGGTCACCGCGGTCGCTCACCTGCCCCGGGTCGCGGCCAGCAGGCCGTACAGTGATTCCCATTCCGCCAGCCAGTGATGGCGTTCGTGGCCGCCGATGATGTGCAGGCTCTGTGCCGCCATCGCGCTGCGCAGGCCCGGGTCTGACCCGAGGAGGTCCAGGCAGGCCGCCAGCTGGTCGCCCCGGCCGGGGGGCACGAGGAATCCGTTGTGCCGGTGGGAGACCAGTTCCGCGAGCGCGTAGGACCGGGCGGCGACCACGGGCAGGCCGGTCGCCATCGCCTCCATGGTCGTCAGGCTCTGCAGTTCCGCCTCCGACGCGATGGCGAAGATATCCGCCAGCCGGTACAGGCCGGGCAGGTCGGGGCCGGGGACGAAGCCCAGGAACCGCACCCGCCCGGTCAGGCCCGCCCGCCCGGTCAGGCCCAGGCGCGCCGCCCGGGCGCGCAGGCTGGCCTCCTCCGGGCCGGTGCCGGCGATGACCACGCAGGTGTCCTGGCGGAGTCGGCTCGCCGCGTTGAGGAGCACGTCGACCCGCTTTTCCGGGCTGAGCCGGCCCACCGACAGGATCACTGGCCGATCGCGCGGCAGGCCATAGCGAGCCCGGAGCCGCTCATCGGCGGGCCCCGGTGAGTACCGGCGCAGGTCGACGCCGTTGGAGATCACCCGGGACGGTACCCGCAGCCCTCGGTCGCGCAGCAGCCGCAGGGCCGTCGCGGTGGGCGCCGTGACATGGCTGCACCTATTCGAGAACCCGACGACGTAGGAGTAGAAAAGGGCGTCGAATGCCCGCGGCCGTCGCTGCAGGGAGGGCACGACGTTGGCCGGCAGGTAATGGTTGGTGTAGACCACGGGTATCCCCAGCTGATGTGCCCCGAGCCGGGCCATGACGCCGAGCGTCACGGGCGAGTGGATGTGCAGGACATCGGGCGCGAACTCCGACAGCAGCCCGCGGGCCGCGGGCCCGGCCAGCCGCGCCAGTCGCATGCCCGCATACCACGGCCAGGGTACCGAACCCCGGTAGTGCACCCGCACCTGCTCCTCGGCATCCAGCCGGCCGCGCCAGCCGGGGCTCGGGGCCAGCAACGCCACCGTGTGCCCGCGCTGGGCTAGGCCCAGCGCGAGCGTCCGGGTGACGGTGGGGACGCCGCCCACCATGGGGGCGTACTGGTCAGTGACGACCATGATGCGCATAACGGCGCCTCCTGGCCGGTCGCTGGCCCCGCGGTCAATGGCCCCGCGGTCAACGCTGGGACCGGCGAATATACAGCCAGACCGCCAGCGGGGCCAAGGCGGCCAGCAACGTCACTGACCAGAGCGCCGACGCTAGCTCAGGGTGCTGCATCGGCCAGGCGCGGATGGCCGCCGCCGGGTCGGGATTGCCTAGCAGCTGCCGGCACGCCGCGGCCAGCACGCTGATCGGATTCCAGTTCGCGATATCGCGCAGCCAGGGAGTCAGCCGGGCCGTGGAAATGAAGGCGTTGGAGGTGAGCGACAGGGGCACGATGACGGTCAGGCCCACCGCCTGGGCGGATTCCGGCCCGCGGGCCAGCATCCCGACGCAGGCCCCCGCCCAGGCCGCGGCGTAGGCGAAGAGCAGGGCCAGCCCGACGGCCAGCAGCACGTCCGCGGGCCCGGTGTGAATCCGCCAGCCCACGATCAGGCCGGCGACCGCGGTGACCACGCCAGCGATTCCGGTCATGGCCAGATCGGCCAGGGTACGGCCGGCCAGCACGGTCGCCCGCGACATCGGCAGCGACCGGAAGCGGTCGATGAGCCCGCTGGACAGGTCCACCGCCAGCCCGATGGCCGCCCCCTGGGCGGTGCCGCCCATGTTGATCGCGAAGATGCCGGCGATGAGGTACTCCCGGTAATTGCCATGTCCGGGCAGGATGATGGCCCCGTTGAACACGTAGCTGAACAGGAGCACGAAGATCAGCGGCTGCACGGTGACGTTCAGCAGCTGCTCCGGGGTGGTGGCGATCCGCGCCAGGGTGCGCCAGGTCAGGACCCGAACGTCGGTGACGGCCCAGCGCAGGGACTGCAGCGCCGCCGGGGCGGCAGCGACCCGCGCCGCTGGCGGGCTGTCGGTGAGGGCGCTCACGCGGCCGTCTCCCGGGTGAGGGCGTGGAAGACGTCATCGAGGGAGGGCCGCCGCAGCGCGATGTCGTCCACGCCGATCCCGGCCGCGTCCAGCACCCGGACCACGTCGGTGACCAGCCCGGTACGCGGGACGACCGGAAACTCCAGGCGGCCGACGCCGGGCAGTCGCCGGACCGGGCCGGCCGCGTGACCGGAAAGGACCTCGGCGGCCAGGGCGAGCGAGGCGTCCGCTGGAATGGTCAGCCGCAGATGCGCGGTGCCGACGGCGGTCTTGAGCTCCGCCGGAGTTCCCTGCGCCTTGACCCGGCCGCCGTCGATGACGCAGATCCGGTCGGCCAGGTGGTCGGCCTCCTCCAGGTACTGGGTCGTCAGCAGCATCGTGGTGCCCGCCCCGACCAGATCGCGGATGATCCCCCATAGCGTCAGCCTGCTGTGCGGGTCGAGTCCCGTCGTCGGCTCGTCGAGGAACAGGACGCTGGGCCGGCCGAGCAGGCTGGCCGCGAGATCGAGGCGGCGTCGCATGCCGCCGGAGTAGGTGCGCACCGGCCGCCCGGCGGCATCCTCCAGCCCGAAGGTGGCCAGCAGTTGCGCCGTGCGCTGTTTCGCCGCCCGGCGCGGCAGCCGGCTCAGCTCGCCGATCATGACGAGGTTGGCCCGGCCGGTCAGGCACTCGTCCACCGAGGCGTACTGCCCGGACAGGCCGATGTGGCGGCGCACCGCGGAGCTGTCCGCCACGACATCGTGTCCGGCCACCCGGGCCCATCCGGCATCGGGGCGCAGCAGGGTGGCGAGCATCCGCACGGCGGTGGTCTTGCCGGCCCCGTTCGGGCCGAGCAGGCACGTCGTCGTCCCGGCCGGGACGCTCAGGTCCAGCCCGGCCAGGGCGCGGGCTGGGCCGAACGACTTCGCCAGACCGCGGGCCTCGATCATCAGTGGTACGGGCACAATAGTCTCCTTGCCGCAGAGGTCGGCTGCCAGGTGCGCGCCGCGGTCTGGCCGAGCCCGGCCCTGGGCGGCGCCCAGCGCAGCAGCGGAGCGGACATATGGCTAGCGGTCGTCGCTCGATCCTCATCGACGCGCGCGTGAACGGGCTGGCGGGTGCGCACGGCATCGCCCGTTCGGTGATGAAGCTGACCGCGCACATGCGCCCGGCCGATGACGGACTGGCCCTGCGCGTGCTCGTCAACACCTGCCGGCCCCAGCTGTTCCCGCTGTCGGAACTGCCGGCGCACGCCGAGGTGATCGACACCGACATCACGCTGGGCGCGGTGCACCGCTGCTGGGAGCTGGCCCGGCTGATCCGCTCGGCCGGGGCGGCGGCGCTGTACTCGCCGTACCCGACGTTCACCCCCATCGTCCGGCCGTGCCCGCTGGTGGTGACCATTCATGACTGCACGATCGAGAGCGATCTGGGCTTCGCCGGCGGCTGGCATCGCCAGGCCGGGCTGAAGCTGGCGACCAGGACCGTGCTCCGGCGAGCGTCGGCGACCACGGCGCCGACGCAGGTGAGCCTGGCCGCTATCCGCCAGCACTATCCCACCGCCCCGCATCTCACTCTGGTGCCGAACGGCGTGGACGTCAGGCCATTCGTCGCCGTCACCGCCGACGCGGTCGCCGCGGCCCGGCATCGTTACCGGCTGCCCGGGCAGTTCATCCTCACGGTCGGCGCGCACCGGCCACACAAGAATCACGAAGTCTTGGTCCGGGCGCTGGCCACCCTGCCCGAGCATGTATCGCTGGTCATCGCGGGCTACTTCGATCCCAGCTTCCCGGAGCCGCTGCCGGGGCTGATCGCCGAGCTGGGGCTGGAATCGAGGGTGCTGCTGGTGCCGGAGGTAGCCGAGGAGCTGCTGCCCGCGGTGTACCGGGCGGCGTCGGTGTTCGCCTTTCCCTCGCTCGCCGAGGGGTACGGGCTACCGGTGCTCGAAGCCATGGCCTGCGGGGTTCCCGTGGTGGCCAGCGATATCCCGGTGCTGGTCGAGGTGACGGGATCGGGGGCCGTGCTGGTCTCCCCGCGCGACGTGTCCGCCTGGTCGCGGGCGCTGGCGGCGCTGCTGGCTGATCCGGTGCTGTCGGCGGAACTGTCCGCCGCGGGCGCTGCCGTCGCGGCCGGCGTCACCTGGGAACGCGGGGCCGGAGCGCTGCGCGGCTTGCTGTCCGCCGTCGCCACCGGGGCGCTGCCCTCGTCCGCGCCTGGCGTGCCGGCCGCGGCCCGCTGATAGTCGCCGCAGTGACCCGGCGGGTATCCGCCGGCCGGCGCAGCCGACTCCGAGAATCCGATGCGGTCGTGCAGCCACCGCAGCGGTGGCGGTGCCCACCAGTTGAACGCCCCGAGCAGGCGCATCAGGGCCGGCAGCAGCAGGGCCCTGATCAGGGTGGCGTCCAGCACCAGGGCCACCGCGATGCCGCCGCCCAGGAGCTTGAGCAGGCCGATGCTGGAGGTGCCGAGGGCGATGAAGACGATGGCGAGCAGGGCCGCGGCCGTGGTCACGATCCGGCCGGTCCGCTCCAGGCCCATCGCGACGGCCGCCGTGGTGTCCCCGCGCAGGTCGAATTCCTCCCGGATCCGGCTGAGCAGGAATACCTGGTAGTCCATCGACAGCCCGAAGGCCAGGCAGAACATCAGCAGCAACGTGCTGACGTCGAGGTAGCCCGTCGGCGTGAAGCCCAGCAGCCCGGACAGGTGCCCCTGCTGGAAGACCCAGACCGCGACGCCGAAGGTCGCGCTCAGCGACGCCGCGCTCAGCACCAGCGCCTTGGCCGGGATGATCAGGCTGCCCGTCATCAGGAAGAGGGCGAGGAAGGTCACCAGCGCCATCACGGCCAGGGCGGCCGGCAGGTGGTCGGAGACCGAGGCGACGGTGTCCACCTGCTGCGCGGTGAGGCCGGTCACCTGCACCGGGAACGCCCCGTGCATGCTCCGGATGCGGTGCACCAGTCGCACCGCGCCCTGGGAGTTGGGATCGGTGGCGGGCACCACCCGGAACCAGGTTCCCCACGTCATCGCGAACTGCAGCGAGTCGTGGACCGCGGGCGCGATCTCGCGGCCGCGGATGTAGGTCCCGGTCCTGGCCTGGACCTCCGCGGCGTCGGGCAGCGTGGACAGCCTGGCCGCGTACGCGGCAATGGTGTCCCAGCGGGAGGCCGGCATGATGCCGATGGCGACGACATCCACCGGTGCGGTGTCGAACACCGAGAAGTTGGCCCGCATCGCGTCGCCGACCTGGCGCCCCTGGGCGGAAGTGGGCAGCACCCGGTCGTCGGCCTGGCCGAGCCGGACGTGCGCGAAGGGCAGCACGAACGCGACCAGGACGATGCCCACCGCGACGGTGATCCGGATCGGGTAGCGCATGACCATCGCCGCGAACCGGTGCCACCAGCCTTCCTCGGCCGTCGCCGTGCGCCGCCGCAGCGGGATCGAGAAGCGGTTGATCCGCGGGCCGAGCAGCCCGAGCAGGGCCGGGACCACCACCAGCGCGGCGATGGCGGCGAGCGCCACCACGGCGATCCCGGCGTAGCCGAACGAGCTGAGGAAGTACTCCGGGAACAGCAGCAGGGCCAGCAGCGAGACCGCGACGGTGACCGCGCTGAACAGCACGGTGCGGCCGGCCGTGCGCACCGTCTCTACGACGGCCGCCTCGGTCGTCAGGCCGGCGGCGAGTTCCTCGCGGAACCGCGACACCAGCAGCAGCGAGTAGTCGATCCCGAGCCCGAGCCCCAGGGCCGTGGTGAGGTTCAGCGCGTAGACGGAGACGTTCGTGACCGAGGTCAGGCCGCGCAGCAGGAGTAGCGTGCCGACGATGGCCACGACGCCGATGATCAGCGGCAGCGATGCGGCGATCAGCCCGCGGAAGGCCAGCACGAGCAGCAGCAGCGTCAGCACCAGGGCAATCGACTCGGACTTGACCAGGTCCTGCTTGATCTGGTCGCTGGCCTCCATGTTGACGATGGCCGCGCCGCCGACCTGAACGCGCAGGACCGAGTTGGACTTCAGCTGCTGGGAGATCCGCTCCGCGGTCGCGGCCTGGGTTGCCCCGTCGCCGGTGGCGAAGCCGAGGATCAGGGCCTGGCGGCCGTTACGGGAGCGAAGGACCGGATTGTGGTGATTGCCGGCGGCCCAGTACGAATGGTGGATGGCCCAGTAGGACTGGACGGAGGGGACGCCCGGCTCGTTATTGAGGATCCTGGTGAGGGCATGCCCGGCCTGGCGGGCCGCCGGGCTGTTGATGGTGCCGTGCCGGACCGTGGCCAGCACGACGAAGCTCGGGTCCTCCGAGCGGAACGCCTGACCGAGCTCATTGCCCGCGATGGTGGACTGCGCCCGCGGGTCGATGAACCCGCCGGAGCTGAGGTGCGCCGCGGCGCTGCTGCCGAAGACGGCGGCGAGGATGACGAACACGGCGGCGGCGGCCAGGACCGGCCAGGGATGGCGGACCGCGAACCGTCCGAGCCACGCCAGGCCGCCGCTCGGCGCGGGGCCGGCCGCCGCCGGAGGCTCCGCCGCGGCACTGTCGGTACGCACTGACGGTGTCCTCCTCGGTGGCCCGCCGTGCCGGACGGGCTGCGCGCCGACGGGCAAGACCCGTCGCCGGTCTTGCCGTGGTGGCCGGTGCCATCAGTGTGCAATGGACCTGGCCATCGAGACAACCTGGAGCCAACCCGGAGTGTGCCCGGTTCGTCCGCTAGCCTGTCGGGGCCATGTCGACGCCCCCGACCGGGCCAGCCGGGACAAATCGCCCCCTGATCACCGGGCTGATCGCGCTGGCCGGGTCGCTGCTGTTCGTGCTGATGCGACTGTGGCTGGCGGCCGGCGGGAACATCACCAAGTTCGTCCGGGCGGCCTGGCCCTACGTGCTTCGCCACGACGCCCCGCCGGGCCTGTACGTCTTTCCCACGAACGGCTACGACGGCCAGTTCTACTACCGGCTCGCGCTCGACCCGGCGGATCTGCATCGCTCGGCGTTCGGGATCACCATGGACAGCCCCTTCCGCCTGGAGCGGATCGGCTATCCCGCGCTGGCCTGGCTCGTCTCCCTCGGCCGGCACGCCGGGGTGCCCGTCGCGCTGGCCGTCATCAACGTCGCCGCGCTGGGCGCCATCGGCCTGGTCGGCGGGGTGATCGCCCGTGACTGCGGGCGTCATGCCCTGTGGGGCCTGCTGCTGGCGGGTTACTTCGGGTTCTTCATCAGCGTTGGCTGCGACCTGACCGAGCCGGTCGCCGCCGCCTGCCTGCTCGGCGGGATCCTCGCCTATCGCCGCGGACGTCCCCTGATCGCCGGGCTGCTGTTCTCCTACGGGGCGCTGACCCGCGAGACCGTCATGATCGCAGTGCTGGCGATCTGCCTCACCCGGCTTGCCGCCGTGTCACGCCGGCGGGCCCGGCCGGGCGCCGCCGACCTCGCCTGGTGCCTGCCGGTCGTCGCCTACGGCGCCTGGCAGCTCATCCTGCGGGCCGTTACGGGAATGTTCATCCTGGCCAGCGGAGTCGGCGACAACTCCAGCCGCGGGCTGCCGTTCGGCGAGTTCGCCGATGCCCTGCGCCTGAACCTGCGGCTGCTCGCCCCGCCCACCGGCGCGGCCTACATCTGGTTTCTGGAGGTGGCCACCCTCATGGCCTTCGTCGTCGCCGCGCTGGCGTCGCTGCGGTCACCGGCGGTGCCCGCCGACGAGCGGGTCGCGTTCGTGGCGTTCATCATCGAGCTCGGAGTCCTGTCGGCCAACATCTGGACCGGTCACGCCGATCTGCGGTCCATCGACGAGGTCTACCTGTTCGCGGTGCTGATCCTGCTCCGGTCGGGTCGCCGCCTGGGGATGCTGGCCGCGGCCGCCGGGGTGGCCGTTATCGTCGCCGCCATCCACCAGGCGCTCTCCCTCTAGCGGCCCGGCCGGCGCCGGACACGACACGGTGCTGACCGAGGTCCCGGGCGCGTGCGGATCGCGGGTAACGTTGCCGACCTCACCGCCCAGGTCGGCGGCACCGCCGCGGCCAGCGCGCGAGCACTCATGAGGAGCATGCGATGTCAGATCAGTTCGGCGAGGAGTTCTGGGACGAGCGGTACCGCTCCCACAGCTCGCTATGGAGCGGCAACCCCAACCGCCACCTCATCAGCGAGGCAGCCGATCTCCCCCCCGGCGCGGCCCTGGACGTCGGCAGCGGCGAGGGCGCCGACGCGATCTGGCTGGCCGGCCGCGGCTGGCGGGTCACCGCCGTCGATCTGTCCACCGTCGCCCTGGAACGCGGCGCTGCCCACGCGGAGCGGGCGGGCGCGCAGATCGCCGGGCGCATCACCTGGCGGCACGCGGACTTGCGGACCTGGGACCCCGGACCGGCCCGGTTCGACTTGATCTCGGCGCAGTACATGCACCTGCCGACGCAGGAGCGAGACGCGCTGCTGCGGCGGCTGGCGGCCGCGGTCAGCCTCGGCGGCACCCTGCTCATCGTCGGCCACCACCCCTCCGACATGCAGACCACGATGCCCCGCCCGCAGAAACCCGAGCTGTATTTCACCGGCGACGACATCGTCGCCGTCCTCGACTCGCAGGAGTGGGACATCGTCACTAACGCCACGGAGCCGCGGGCCGCTACTGACCCGGACGGCCAGCCCGTCGTTATTCACGACACCGTGCTGCGAGCCCGGCGTCGCGCGTAGCGGCCAGGACCCCGGAATCCTGAGTATGCTGACTCGACTGCTCCCCGTCGTCCCGAGCAACCCGGACTGGCGGGGATTAACTGGCGGGGATTATCTGTCTGAAGCCAGCCGGTCAGGTCCGGACGCCCCGCGGATCGGCGTGCAGGCCGATGGCCGGGTCAGCCTGAGGAAGGCACATGTCATGGCGAGCCGCACCGTCACGCTGACCGGCTGGGGCCGGATCGCGCCATCGTCGGCCGAGCTGGCCGAGCCGGCCAGCGCCGCCAGCGCGGCGGGGCTGCTGAAGCCCGCGGGCCCGGCGGGCGGCGGGCCGGGCGGGGTGAATGCGCGCGGGGTGATTGCGCGCGGCCTGGGCCGCAGCTACAACAACGCCGCGCAGTGCGCGGGCGGCGTGGTGATCTCGACCGCGAGGATGAACCGCATCATCGAACTGGACCCGGCGACGGGCCTGGCTACCTGCGAGGCCGGCGTCAGCCTGGAGCAGCTCATGGTCGCGGGGCTGCCGTCCGGCTGGTTCGTGCCCGTGTCCCCCGGCACCCGGCAGGTCACCATCGGCGGCGCCATCGCCGCCGACGTGCACGGCAAGAACCATCACGTAGCGGGCAGCTTTGTCACGCACGTGCCGTCATTCGACCTGCTGCTGCCCGGCGGCGAGCTGCGCACGGTCACCCGGCAGGCCGATCCCGCGCTGTTCTGGGCGACGGCGGGCGGCATGGGGCTGACCGGCCTCATCGTGGCGGCGACCGTGCAGCTGAAGCGGGTGGCCACCTCGCGGGTCCGGGTGGACACCGTGCGCACCGCCGACATCGACGAGACGATGGTCGTGCTGGCCGAGCATGACGCCACCTTCGGTTACACGGTGGCCTGGTCGGATAGCCTGGCCACCGGGGCCAGCCTGGGCCGGTCGGTGGTGACCAGCGGCGACTTCGCCGAGCTGGACGACCTGCCGGCGGCCGGCCGGGCGGACCCGTTCGCGTTCCGCCCCGGCGCCCGGCTGGGCGTGCCGGCCGGGTTCCCGCCCGGCCTGATCAACCGCTACACCGTGGCCGCGGCTAACGAGGCGTGGTACCGCAAGGCGCCGCGGCTGCGCCAGGGAGAACTGCAGACGATCGGGACGTTCTTCCACCCGCTGGACGGCATCAGGAACTGGAACCGGGTCTACGGCCCCGGCGGCTTCCGGCAGTACCAGTACGTCCTGCCGTTCGGCGCGGAGGCCGCCGTGCGCCGGTCGTTCGAGCTGATCAGCAAGGCCCGCGCGCCATCTTTCGTGACGGTGCTCAAGCGGTTCGGCGAGGGCGACCCGGGGCTGCTCTCGTTTCCCATGGCGGGCTGGACGCTCGCGCTCGACTTTCCGGCGCGGACGCCGGGACTGGCCGGGCTGCTGGACCGGCTCGACCAGCTCGTCATCGAGGCCGGCGGTCGGGTCTACCTGGCCAAGGACTCGCGGGTGACCGCTGACTCACTGGCGCAGATGTACCCGCGGCTGGCGGAATTCAGGAAGCTGCGCGCCGCGCTGGACCCGGATCAGATCCTCGCGTCCGACCTGTCGCGCCGCCTCGCCCTCTAGCGCCCCCGCCCCCGCCCCGCCGCCGCCGCCCCGCCACCTCCGGGCATCTGGGCCCTTCGGCACCCCGGATCAGGCCACAAGGCATAACTTTCTGTAGTTGTATTGTCACTTAACGTTAAACGAGATGCGTCGCCTGGCGTTGCCGCACCGGACGGGGCGCGTCCTAAGAACCCACGCAAGGGAGAACCGCAGCGATGAGTGACTCCACGGCCGTCATCGGCGCCACGCACTCGAGGTCGTGCCCGGCCATCAATATTGGCGGGGCATGCGAGCCGTGGTGCGGTGCCTTCCCGTGCCCCACCTGGTGCACCGGCGCGCACCGGCTGGGGGGGCGCTCCTATCACCTGGGGAGTACCTGCCCGTCGTGGTGCAGTGGTCATCCGAGCTGGGACAAGCAGCGTCACCCCCAGCACACTGTCGACCCGCGGGACTGGCGATGATCATCTTCCACGCCGCGCCCGACGCGCCCGACGCGGTCCCCTCCGGCGCGGACTCGCCGGCGGGTTAGCGATGTGGCAGCCATTGCGCGCGGGGCCACCCGGATCTAATGTTCGGTTGAGTCCAGGTATGTGCGATCGAGTGCGATCGTGCGCCACGTGTCGCGTGTACCTCCCGCCAGCGCGGCGGCGCCGCGTGCCTGCTCACCCGGCCCGCCGCGACAGCCGCAGAACGGAGCCCGCCATGGACGATGTCCCCCGCCGCGCGTACTCGATGCTCCGGGCCGCCGTCGGCAGGGCCCGGCGCCGGCGGCTGGGCCGGGTGCTGGCCGCGACCGCGTTTCCCGCCGTGCTGGCGCTGCCGCTGATGGCCGGGCTGGCCCCGGCGACCGCGGCCCGGGCGGTCGCCCGGCCGGGCCCGGCTCCGCGAGCTGCCGGGCCCACCATCGACTGGGCGCTGTCCGGGCAAGCCAGCGCGACCTCCGCGCAGTCGGGCAGCCCCGCGTCGAACGCGATCGACGGCGACGCCGGCACCGACTGGTGCACCTCCTCGTGGACCGGGAGCCTGGTGGTCGACCTGGGCCAGGCCCGTTCCCTCAGTGACCTGGGCATCACGCTGGACGCGACCAGCCCGTCGGCGAGCGCCACCATCCAGGTCGCCAGCCAGTCCGGCGCCTGGCAGGCGGTGCCGGCCGCCCGCAACGTCGCGCTGGACCCCGGCAATCCGATGTACGTGCCGCTGCCGCCCGGCACCCGGGTGCGGCAGGTGCAGCTGACCGTCTACAGCGGCACCGGCGCGGATGTCTGCGTGGGCGAGTTCCGCGCGTTCGGGCCCGATCCGGCGGCCGCCGGCCTGGACCTGGGCACGGACCTGTCCTTCACCCCGCAGGAACTCGCCGCCGGGGCGGTCTTCACCGACCGGGGCAGGCAGGCGAGCCCGGTCACGATCACGCGCGACAACGGCGCCAATTACGTGCGCATGCGCCTGTGGGTGAACCCGCCGCCCGGCTACAACGACCTGGACAGCGACCTGGCCCTGGCCCGCGGCGTGCACGCCGCCGGGATGAAGATCTACCTCGACATCATGTATTCCGACTTCTGGGCCGATCCCCAGCACCAGAACATCCCGGCCGCCTGGCAGGGGCAGGACCTCGCCCAGCTCACCTCGACGGTGCAGTCCTACACCCAGCAGGCGATCGGTGCCTTCGCCCGGCAGGGAACACCCGTGGACATGGTCTCCATCGGCAACGAGATTCGTAACGGCATCCTGTGGCCGGTCGGCCAGGTCGACCCGAGCACCGGGGCGGGCTACGACGCCCTGGCGACGCTGCTCAAGGCGGGCGTGGCCGGGGCCCGGGCCGCGAACCCGGCGGGTCACCACCTGCTGATCATGATGCACTACGACCAGGGCGGCAATAACCAGCTCAGCCAGGCCTTCTTCCAGAACCTGGTGTCGAGGGGCGTGCCATTCGACGTGATCGGGCTGTCGTATTACCCGTTCTTCCACGGCACGATCTCGGCCATGCGGCAGAACGTCGACGCGCTCGCCACCCAGTTCCATAAGCCGATCGTCATCGCCGAGACCCAGTACCCGTGGACGCTGGCCAACGGCAACAGCCCGGTCGGTGACAGCACCGGCAACTTCGTGTGGGAGCCCAGCCAGCTGTCCACGGGCTATCCCGCCAGCCCCGGCGGCCAGCTCTCGTTCGTGAGCGACGAGCTGTCCATCCTGGCCCAGGTGCCCGACGGACTCGGCGCGGGGCTGTTCTACTGGGCGCCCGACTGGATCCCCGGCGTGGGCTGGGAGCCCGGGGCCGGCGTCGGCACGCCGAACGCCAACCTCACCCTGTTCAACTCCCAGGGCACGGCGCTGCCGTCGATCGGGATCTTCCGCAACCCCGCCGCCGTCTGCCGCAGCTATGACCCCTACGACGTTCCCTGCGTGATCGGTTCCTGAACTTGCGAGAGCCGCCCGGAAGCTGGCCGCGATTCGTTGACTGGCGCGCGGGTGGCCCGCATCCTCAACTGACGAAGCAGGCAACTCGGGTGGCGGATCGGGCAGGATGGTGCTCATGGCGCAGCGCAGAGGACCGGCGCGCCGGCCGGCGGGTGTCCCGCTGCCGCCGCGTAGCCGGAGGCGGTG
>DATKRH010000183.1:0-7714 GCA_035532295.1 Streptosporangiaceae bacterium | reverse complement strand
TCGGGCTCATCCGCCAGGCCGGCCACGCCCGGATCGCGCCCGTCATCCGCAAGATCAAATACGACTCTCGCCTGCTCCTGGCCATCCTCGGCCTGCAAAACCCATCATGACCAGCACGAAAGACTTTGCGGGTCGCCCTGGAGCTGGGCGGGTGTCCAGACCTTGCCAAGCTCTGGTCGAGGCTTGCGGGGGCGCTTGGCGCGCTCGACCGGGTTGGCGGGCAGGATCTGATCTATTACGACCGCGTCGCGGAGAGCCTTTCGCAATATGGCGTGCACATACTCGACGGTGCGCGGCGAGAGGCCGGTGCCATTTCGGCCGCCGCTGGTCACCAGGTCGCGGTGATCGGCCCGGCGGGGCCGTCGATGCGGATGATGGCGTGGAAGTGGATGACGCCGCGCCGCTGGTATTCGGCGACCTTGGCGTAGGACACGCGGGCCTGTTCGGCGAGGTTCTTGCCGGTGAGCCCGGCGTGGCGGGCCAGGTTGCGGCGCAGGGTGATGGTGAAGCGGCGCCACAGCTCGGGGGCGAGGGCGTTGAACAGCACTGAGCCGGTGTAGTCGTAGCAGTCCGGGCACAGCGGCTCGCCGGGCCTGGGATCATCTGGCGCGTGCCTGGCCGAGCAGGATGCCGGGCTGCCAGTCTTCAAGGGCGGCCCGCTCCGCGTGCTACGCCGAGGCGTTCGAGTGGGATCCAGACGACGACGATTCCGGCAACACGGCTCACCTTGCCGAGAGCAGGCCGGACCGGCCTGGCATCAGCGCTGACGAGGCGGAGCAAGTGTTTGCCAACGGTGGAGTGTTCCTCCCGAACAAGAAGGAAGGAAGTGGGGATTGGAAGCTGCTGGGACCGATCGACGGGGACAGACTGTTGACTTTGAAAGTCGCGTACCACGACGATCGGAGAGTGCTACGGGTATTCACGGGCTGGGACTGTACGCCTGGCGAACGGACGCTGTACCGGCGAACGAGGCGGGGAAGGCAATGACGAGCGAACGAGAACGAGCTGCCTACTACGAAGCCAACAAGGATGATCCCGACGAGTGGGGCGAAGCTAAGCCTCCAACTAGGCCGCGTCGTCGGCTCGCGTCCATGTTCTCTGTTCGGCTAGCGCCTGCGGAAGCTGCTGTCGTCCGTCAAGCAGCGGAAAGCAGCGGCATCAGCGTGTCAGCGTTCCTGCGCACCGCCGCGCTAACTGAGGCGATGCATGGACGAAGTTGGATAATGCCCCCGAAGGTCGAGGAGCCTTCAAGGGCAGAGGTCGATCTCTCGTTCGCGACCAGCTTCGAGGGCGCCGACGTTGCGGCGATCGGTGGCACTGCGCGTCCGCAGTTCACAGCAGCCTGGGGCGCGATCCCGGCATAGCACCACCGCCACCTTCACAAGCGGACTATACGCCGGCAGCGATTACTAGGCGTCGAGCGAAACCCGCTGATGGTTAGCTGCCGAAGCAGGGAATAAGGGGCGAGGGTCGCAGTGCTGCTGCGCCGCTTCCGGTCCTCGGGCCTGGCGGCCCTGCGGTCCGGGTCGGCTTGCCACCGGATCGTCAGGGCTGAGATTGGCCGCGATCGCCAGATCGATCTGGGGCGCCGATCCTGCTAACGCTGGTGCTAACAACGGCGCTGGACAACTGTGGACAACACTGATCTTGCTACGGATCAGAAGGTTGGGGGTTCGAGCTGCCGCTCCCATCGGCCAGCTCAGGTACTGCTCCGCCAAGATGGCGGGATGAGTTGTGACCGGCCCGTCGTCGTCGTAGTCGTTGTTGAAGACCTGGGCGATGCGGTGTGGCGCGGTGGCGCGGAGCATGCGACCGTGACCGTGACCGTGACCAGGAGCAGGATCGCAGTGCCTCGGCGACGCATCCGCCGCCTCCTCCGGCCTCCAGGCCCTCTGCGTCGGCACTGCGGGCTGGATGTGAACTCACAAACGTATTGCTTACGTTAGCCGTAACGTCCCGATCCGCCCGAATGCGCGCTGGCACGGTCAGCTCATGGACATACGCAAGCCGCCAGACGGCGGCCAAGACCACGAACGGCCCCTGCAGTCAAACCGGGACGCGCGGGACGCGCGGGACGCGCGATGCGGGCGCGGCGCCTCTGACGGGAGAAAACTGTGACACGCTACAACAGGTACCGCGCCAGCAGCAGGCGCTCATCAAGCTGGAAGCTCAGAGCCTCGGCCGGGGCCGTGGCTGCCGTCGCCGCCATCGGCGGCGGAGTGGCGCTGATGAACCAGCACTCGACCTTCCGCGACGCGGCCTTCCAGTTCGGCTTCGGACAGAATGGTAACGGCGCGATGCTGGGCTCGGCCGTTACTGGCCTCTCCCAGCCCGGCGTCTCCTCCTTCATGCGATCTCGGTCGCTCCAGGAACTCGGCTCCCTCCACGGCTTCGGGGGCCAGTTCAACGTCTGGCAGCACCACAGGCCCAGGATGCTGGCGTTCCAGCGCGGCCAGGTCGTGCTGATCACTCACCACTTCCTGCTCGTGCGGGGTCTCGACGGCCAGCTCACCGTCTGGCGCCTCTCGGGCAATACCGCGGTCAGGAACGTGGCGACTACCTCCGCGACTCAGGCGATAGCGCCCAGCGCGGCCGTGCCGGTGCTGACCTCCGGCGTCGCCGCCCAGGCGGTGACCGGCGGCACCTCGGTGGCGTCGGTGCTGAACAACACCGCCGTCGCGCAGCCGGCCGCCACCACCATCTCGGTGACCACCGGCGGCACGACGATCACGATCACGGTGACGAACACCGCGACCGTCGCCAGGATGGCGACGGTGACGACGCCGACCGCGACCATGACCGTGCCGACCGCCACGCTGACCTGGAACGGGCTGGCTGCGGGCGACGTCGTCTTCGTCGCCGGATCGAGGCACGGCCGCACTCGCGACGCTCAGCTGGTCCTCATCGAGACCCTCGCCACCACAACCCCGACGGGCATCGCGACCCCGACGGTCACCCCGATGATTACCCCGACCGGGACGGTTACCCCGATGGTGACGCCGCCGACCACTCCGCCGGGCGCCGTCCCGGCGACCCCCACGGTCACTCCAGCCGTGCCCGTCACCGGGATGACTCCCGCACCTATGGCCAGCCCATCGGCGGGCCCGACGAGCTGGTGAGGACGAGCCGGTGAGCTTGAGAAAGGGCGCGTTTCCCTAGGCGGATGACGCCGATGCGCCCGGCCCGCACAGTGAGACCGCGCAGTGGCGGGCCGGGCGCATCGGTGAAGCAGGGATGAGGAGGCGTGACATGAGACCTGACACCCACCTCCCACGGGTCCACGTGGCGGCCGGCGAGCTGAGCACCCGCGAGCAGGCCGAGGTCAGCGGCAAGCCGGGCACAGCCGTCACGCTGCATGCCGGGGACCTGGAGCTCGACGTGACTCGGTGGACCGTCCACAAGGCCGGAACGCCGGTGGAGCTGAGCCCTACGGAATTCCGGTTGCTCACCTATCTCATGAGCAACCAGGGGCGGGTGCTGACCCGGGAGCAGATACTGCAGAACGTCTGGGGCGAGGATCAGGCCCGCCAGCCGCAGATCGTGGACACCTACGTCAGTTATCTGCGCCGCAAGCTGGACCCGCTGGGGCCGCGGCTGATCCACACCCAGCGCGGCACGGGTTACACCCTGCGCCCGCACTGCGGCGCCAGCTACTGACGCGACTCCCAGGCCGGGCGGCCAATCCGATTTCTGGCCACCCGCCGATGGCGGGACGGCGAAGTCCCCGCAGCGTATCGTAGCCTTGCCAGGAGCCCAGGACGTTGCCGTCACCCCAGTCGGGCCGCGTTCACGCTCCGGCGTTCTATCTGGCTGACGGGTCGGCGAGAGTTTGGCGACGCCGCGTGATGTGTAGGTCACGATCATGAGTCTCGCAGCGCGGTCGGCGGGCAACGGCCGGACATCCGGCTGGTTCGCCGCGCAGATTCTGCATACGGGACGACTGCCGCTGTTCTGCTTCTTCGTGGCCTTCCTGGTCAGCTTCGCCTTCATCCGGCTCTCAGTCCGGATGATCCGCGCCCAGGTCCGCTGGTGGCCGGGCAACGTCACGCCGGGAAATATGCATCTGCACCACATGGTGTTCGGGGTCATCTTCATGGTCGTCGCCGGGGTGGCCGGCCTCGCGGCGCCGGCGTACCCGCTGGGCTGGCGAGCCTGGGCCGCCGGGCTCTTCGGCGTGGGCACCGCCCTTGTTCTCGACGAGTTCGCGCTCATCCTGCACCTGCGAGACGTGTACTGGACCAGCGCGGGCCGGGTCTCGATCGACGCCGTGTTCATCGCCGCGGCCCTGACGGCCCTGCTGCTGCTCGGCGCCACCCCGGCGGGCGTCGGCGACGTGGCGGGCTACCTCAGCGTGCCCGGCGGCACCGAGGCGCTGGTTTCCCTGATCCTCAGCACGGTCCTGCTGTTCGCCTTCGCGGCGATAACCCTGCTCAAGGGCAAGGTGTGGACCGGGCTGTTCGGCTTGTTCCTGCCGTTCCTGTTCCTGATCGGCGCGATCCGGCTCGCGCGGCCGCAGTCGCCCTGGTCGCGGTGGCGATATCAGGGCAAGCCCAGGAAACTGGCGCGGTCCAGCCGCCGCGAGGAGCGCGTGCGCGAGCCGGTGATCCGCCTGAAGATCCGCATCGTTGATCTCGTCGCCGGATACCACGACGCGCCCGCGCGCTCGGCCGAGCGCCCCGAGAAGTAACCCCGGGCCGGTCACGCCCGCCTCCCGGGCCGGCCCGTCCTGTGCCATGGCCCCAACACGTCGAACGCCTGTGCGATAGGTTCTGGAAGTCGATCACGGCGATCTGTAGAGTCCGACACCGTAGGATCCCGGCGTCCCCGGCGTCCCCGGCGCAGCGATGGGAGTTCCCGTGCCTGACCTGACCTGCCTGGAGATCTGCGCTGGGGCGGGCGGTCAGTCCCTGGGCCTGGAGCAGGCCGGCTTTGCTCATGTGGCCGCCGTGGAGATCGACCCCGACGCGTGCGCGACGCTGCGGCGCAACCGGCCCGCCTGGAAGATCGAGGAGCAGGACGTCCACCACTTCCAGGGCACCGACTTCCGCGGCGTGGACCTCCTCGCCGGAGGCGTGCCCTGTCCGCCGTTCTCGATCGCGGGCAAGCAGCTAGGTGCCGACGACGAGCGTGACCTGTTCCCGCAGGCGCTGCGCCTGGTCGAGGAATGCGAGCCGGCCGCGGTCATGCTGGAGAACGTCCGCGGCCTGTCGACGGCGCGCTTTGCCAGCTATCGCGAGCAGGTCCTGGCGCGGCTGCATGATCTCGGCTATCAGACCGACTGGCAGGTGCTGAACGCCAGCGAGTTCGGCGTGCCGCAGTTGCGGCCCCGCTTCATCCTGGTGGCCATGCGCGAGGCGGCCTACCGGCACTTTGAGTGGCCCGCCCCGATCCGGACGCCCCCGACGGTCGGCGAGACGCTGCACGGGCACATGGCGGCCGCCGGCTGGCCAGGCGCGGCCCACTGGGCCAGGAAGGCCCACGGCATCGGCCCGACGCTGGTGGGCGGCTCCCGCAAGCACGGCGGCCCGGACCTGGGCCCGACCCGCGCCCGGCAGGCCTGGCTCAAGCTGCACGTAGATGGCAAGGGCCTGGCTGACGCGCCACCCGCAGCGAGCGCCCCCGAGCATCATCTGCCGAGGCTAACCCTCCCCATGGCCGCCGCCATCCAGGGCTTCCCGGCCGACTGGCAATTCTGGGGCCGCAAGACGGCCGCCTACCGCCAGATCGGCAATGCCTTCCCGCCGCCCGTCGCGCGGGCGGTCGGCGCCAGTATCCGGTCAGCGCTCGCGGCGGCTCAGCCGGAGCGCTGGCTGCGCGCCGTGTAAGCCAGTGAGCCGGATCGAGCCCGATCCGGCCAGCTAGAGGCCAGCTGGAGGCCGGCTAGGAGAGCACGCGCCGCCGGAAATTACGCAGCCCGAGCGCCAGGAACGCCACGCCGAACCCGATCATTACCGGGTAAATGACGTACAGGTGCATGTGCGGCGCGGTGGTCAGCGCGGCCCGCATCCCCTCGTTTACGTAAATGAGGGGATTGATCAGCACGATGGTCTGCAGCCAGTGCCAGCCGCCGACCGTCACGGGCGCGAGCTTGGTCCAGGAGTAGTACGTCCCGCCGAGGAAGGTGATCGGCAGGATGATGAAGCCGAACATCAGCCCGATGTTGCGCGGCTCGAAGCTGGTCCCCAGGACGAGTCCGAGGCCCGCCATCGCGACACAGGCCAGCGGCACGAACGTCACGATGAGCCACCAGTGCAGCGTCAGGTGGGCGTGCACGCCGGGCGCGTGCACGACCGAGGCGATCGGCAGCACGATGATCGCCGACAGCACGCCCTGAGCCGCTCCCGACAGCACCTTGGCGATGGCCACCAGCCAGATCGGGCAGGGCGCCTGCACCCGGTCCTCGATCTCCCGGGTAAAGCCGAACTCCTGGGCCATGGCCAGCGCGATCGACTGCACGCCCTGGAACATGATCGAGATGCCGACCACGCCGGGGACGAGGATGGTCGCGAAGGCGGATTCCGCCGCGGTGCCGCGGCCGCCGCCGATGCCCTGCCCGATCTTGGGGAAGACGTAGAGGAAGACAAAGCACAGCAGGAACGGCTGGATGATCGTGCGCAGCACGAACTCCCAGAGATGCTTGCGCAGCACCACCAGGTCACGCAGGATCAGCGCGCCCAGCGCGGTCCAGCTGGCGGCGGCCACCGAGCGGGTGGGCCCGCCCCCGATGCGCTCGGCCGGTGCCCGCGAGCTCACGGACGTCGCCATCAGTCCCGCAGCTCCTTGCCGGTGAGGTTGATGAAGACCGTCTCCAGGCTGGGCTCGGAGATGGACAGGTCGACCAGGTCGAACCCGCCGCGTTCGGCCGCCAGGACGATGCGCGGGACGAGCCGGTCGCCGCCCTGGACATGCAACTGGAGGCCGCCGTCTGCCTGGCGCGTCCGGGTGACGCCGTCCACGTCGCGGGTGAGCAGCTCGCCGAGCCGGCCGAGGTCGCCGGTCGCCTTGATCGTGACGACGGTGTCGGCGCCCACGCTCTGCTTGAGCACGGCCGGAGTGTCGAGGGCGAGGATCTTGCCGTGGTCCATGATCGCGACCCGGTCGCAGAGCTGGTCGGCCTCTTCCATGTAGTGGGTCGTGAGCAGGATGGTCTGGCCCTGGTTGTGCAGCCCGCCGAGCAGGTCCCAGAGCGCCAGGCGGCTCTGCGGGTCGAGCCCGGCGGTGGGCTCGTCGAGGAAGAGCACCGACGGGCGGTGGAAGATGGCCCGCGCCACCATCAGCCGCTGCGCCATCCCGCCCGACAGCGCGTAGACCGACGCCTTGGCCCACTTGGAGAGCTGGAACTGCTCCAGCAGCTCATCGGCGATCCGGCGGGAGGCCTTGGACCCGATGCCGAATAGCCGGCCGTGGAAGTACAGGTTCTCCCAGACGGTGAGCTGGCGGTCGAGGGTGTTCTGCTGCGAGACGATCCCGCTCAGCTGCTTGGCCAGGGCCGGATGCGCGGAGATGTCGACCCCCGCGAGGAACGCCCGCCCGGACGTCGGCACCACCCGCGTGGTCAGCATGCCGGCAGTCGTCGTCTTGCCCGCGCCGTTGGGGCCGAGCAGGCCGAAGATCTCGCCGGCCTGGACGTCGAGGTTGAGCCCGTCGACGGCGGCGAAGTCGGTCCCCTGGTAGACCTTGGTCAGGTCCTCGGTGTGAATGACAGGTGCCGGGG
>DATKRH010000182.1:0-13270 GCA_035532295.1 Streptosporangiaceae bacterium | reverse complement strand
GAGGCTGACTCGTCCATCGCCCCAGCCCAGGCCGGTCACGCTGACCGGCTTGCCGACCCAGTCGGCGAAGGACGCGCCGAGCGGGCGGGTGATGACATAGGCGAGCCAGAACGACAGGATCGCGTTCCAGCGCAGCCACCGGTAGCCAATCGCCGGAATGGTAATCATCGCGGCGAAGAGCACGGCCGAGTAGAAGTACCCCAGGTGGAAGGTCGTCGCGGTCAGGTCTCCGAGCGCGGTGCCCATGGCGAAGGTCGCCACGACCGCGGCCCAGTAAAACGCCTCCCGGCGCGGGGTGTCGATGCTGTGGATCGACAGGGTCTTCTCGGTCCGCTGCCAGAGCAGGAAGACGGCGGCGAGCACGACCGCATACAGGATCGAGGAGATGATGTATGGGACGCCGAAGCCGACGTGCAGCACGTCGGCGGCCATCGTGCCGAACACGCCGACCATCAGGACCGCCAGCCAGTAGGTCCAGGCGATGTAACGGCGCATGGAGAACTGCAGCGCCAGCGCGGCCACGAAGCCGATGAACCCGAGGCCGACGGCGAGGATGGGATTCATCACGTGGACCAGGAAGTCCGACGTCGACTCGCCCATGGCCGTCGACAGGCCCTTGATGATCCAGAAGTAGACCGTGATCTCCGGAACCCGCAGGGCTCCGCGGGCCGGCGGGACCATGGCCGGCGAGCGGCGGATGCTGCCCCGGCGCGCGGCGTGACGGCCGGCGGCCGGGGCGACCGCGGCCATGGCTCGCGGCCTGCTCCAGTCCTCCGAACTGGAGGTACGTGGGTCCATGTCAGATCCCCTTCGGCGAATCCGCCCTCGTCGTTACTGACTGTTCTACCTGCCGGTCACTGGCCGACCGGACGCGGTTGACCAGATCGCGAACCTGATGATGCTGATGATTCCGGCCGGCGCGCAGTAGATAGCGAACGGCGTCAGCGTACGGGTCCAAAGCGCACTCACGAACGGTCCCGATGACAGGCAGCAATGGCGTTCGACGCTCGTGCATCCGTCCCGGAGCAGGAGGTTCGGTCGTGCATCGACGTACGGAAATAACGACAGGACCTGTCGTCCTCCAGAGATAGTAGAGGCTGGATCCGCCGCGGATTGACGGGCCGCGGGTTCATGCCTAGTATCGCTAGGTATGAACTCCGAGAAACTCAAGGGCAACCTCGACCTGCTCCTGCTATCGGTGCTGGCCGCCGGCCCGGGCCACGGGTACTCGATTATCACGCGCCTGCGCGAACGCAGCGCGGGCGCCTTCGACCTGCCCGAGGGCACCGTGTATCCGGCGCTGCACCGGCTGGAGGCGGCCGGGCTGCTCGACAGCACATGGGAGGTGGCGACGGGCCGTCGGCGCCGGATGTACCGGCTGACGCTGACCGGCCAGGAATCGCTCGCCGACCAGGCTCGGCAGTGGCGGTCGTTCAGCGGATCGGTCGCCAGGGTCATCGGCGGCACCGCATGAGGGCCGCCGATCCCGTGGAGGACTACCTGGACCGGCTGCTGCTGACGCTCGGCGGATCCCCGCGGCAGGTCCGGCACACGCTGGCCGAGGTCGAGGCGCACCTGCACGACGCGGTGGCCGCCGGGATAGCCGCCGGGCTGCCCGAGCATGAGGCGCAGGCGGCCGCCGTGGCGCGGATCGGGCCCGTGCACGCGGTCACGGGGCGGATCGCGGCGTTCTCCCGGCCGAGCGCCGCCCTGATCCGCCGGACCGCGCTGGCCGGCTCGCTGGTGGGCGGGGTCGCGCTGGTGGCGGTCGGGGTCTCCGGGGCAATCAGCTGGCTGCTGGCCATCGCCGGCGGGGGGACCTTCCTGACCGCCCCGTTCCCGCCGGGCAGCTACACCCGGGCCGACTGTGCCCGGTGGCTGGCCGCGGATCCCGCCGCGCACAGCTGCGTCCGGGCCATGACTGACGACCACACCGGGGAGGTCATCCTGGGCAGTTTCGCCGCGGGGATCCTCGGGCTGGCGGTGCTGGCGGCGTTCTGGTGGATGCGGCGGCGCTGGCAGGACCGCAGCACGCTGACGGCGCTGCCCGTCGGCAGCGCCGAGGCGGCCGGGGTGATCCTGGCCGGCCTGGTCACGGTGGTCACGCTGGGGACGGGCATCGACGCCGAGCTGGTCCAGCGCGGCGTGGGTGCCGGCCGTCCGTTCAGCCTGGCCATCGCGGCCCTGGCCGCCGCCGTCTACTTCGCGATCCGGCTCCGGCGGATGGTCCGGCTCCGGGCCGCCTGAGGCCGGATGGGACGCGGCGAGCGGGGAACAACCTCGTTATGACGGAAATGGTGCAGTTCACGATCGGAGCCGAGGCCAGCTGCACGGACGGCGTCTGCGGGGTGGTGAGCCGGGTGGTGGTGGACCCCCTCGCCCGCGCGGTCACCCATCTGGTGGTCGAGCCGAAGCATCGCGAGGGACTCGGCCGGCTCGTCCCGCTCGGCCTGGTCGACGTCGCGGGGCGCGACACCACGGGGCGCGACACCACGGGGCGCGAGATCCGGCTGCGCTGCAGCCTGGCAGAGTTCGACAAGCTGGATCTGGCGCAGGAGACGCAGTTCCTGCCAGGACACAGCGGCTACGCGGCCTACGGTCCCGAGCAGGTGCTGGCCTGGCCGTACTACCCCCTCGGCGGGATCGGGGTGGGCGGCCTGGGCCTGGGCGGTCCGGCCGCGGCCGTCGGGGCGGGGCCGCCGACCATCACCTACGACACCCTCCCCGTGGGCGAGGTGGCCGTGCGGCGCGGCGACCACGTGCACGCGACCGACGGCAGTATCGGGCGGGTCCAGGGACTTGTCATCGAGCCGCACAGCCGCCACGTCACCCACGTCCTGCTCCAGGAGGGGCACCTGTGGGGCCGCAAGGAGGTGGCCATCCCGATCAGCGCGGTGGCCGACGTGGCGGCCGGGGTCCAGCTGCGCATCAGCAAGCAGGACGTGCAGGACCTGCCCGCCGTGGACGTTGACCTCGGGTAGCAGCCCTTACGCGGGGTGCTCGGTCCGGTCGCCCGCCCACTCGGTGTGGAAGCTGCCCTCGGCGTCGACGCGCTGGTAGGTGTGGGCACCGAAGTTGTCCCGCAGGCCCTGGATCAGCGCGGCGGGCAGCCGGTCGCGGCGCAGCCCGTCGTAGTAGGCGAGCGAAGACGAGAACGCGGGGGTCGGGATGCCGGACATCGCCGCCTGGGCCACGACGTGCCGCCAGCTGTCGACGCCGTCGCGCACCGCGTCGGCGAAGTACGGCGCGACCAGCAGGCTAGGCAGCCCGGCGTCCTGGTCGTAGGCCTCGCGGATGCGGTCGAGGAACCGGGCCCGGATGATGCAGCCGCCGCGCCAGATGGTCGCCATGGCGCCGCGGTCGATATCCCAGCCATACTCCGCGCTGCCCGCCGCGATGTGGTCGAAGCCCTGGGCGTAGGCCACCACTTTTGACGCGTACAGCGCGCGCCGGACCTGCTCGATGAAGGCGTCCCGGTCGATCCCCGTTACCTGCTCGGCCTTGCCCCCGAACGCCTCGCGGGCAGCCGCCCGCTGATCGGCGTGCCCGGACAGGGACCGGGCGAAGGTCGCCTCGGCGATGCCGGTGATCGGGATGCCGAGATCGAGCGCGCTCTGCACGGTCCACCGGCCCGTGCCCTTCTGCTCGGCCTGGTCCAGCACGACGTCCACGAACGGCTGGCCGGTCCGGGCGTCGGTGTGGGCCAGGACTTGCGCGGTGATCTGGATGAGGAACGAGTCCAGGTCGCCATCGTTCCAGGTGCGGAAGATCTCGGCGATCTGGCCCGGCTCCTCGCCCAGGCCGGTGCGCAGGATGTCGTAGGCCTCGGCGATGAGCTGCATGTCGGCGTACTCGATGCCGTTATGCACCATCTTCACGAAATGACCGGCGCCGTCCGGGCCGACATGCACGCAGCAGGGCGTTCCGTCGACCTGCGCGGCGATCGACTCGAAGATCGGCCCGAGCTTCTGGTAGGACTCGGGCGAGCCGCCCGGCATGATGCTCGGCCCGTTGAGCGCGCCCTCCTCGCCGCCGGAGACGCCGCAGCCGACGAAGTGCAGGCCATGGCGGCGCAGCGCCGCCTCTCGCCGCCGGGTGTCGGTGTAGTGCGCGTTGCCGCAGTCGACCACGATGTCGCCCTCGGCCAGCAGCGGCACCAGCTCGTCGATCACCGCGTCGGTGGCCGCCCCGGCCTTGACCATGATGATGATCGCTCGCGGCTGCTTGAGGCTGGCCACGAAATCGGGCATCGACTCACTGGCGACGAACGTGCCCTCGTCGCCGTGCTCCGCCACCAGGCTGCGGGTGCGCTGCGGCGAGCGATTGTGCAGCGCGACGGCGTGGCCGTGCCGGGCCAGATTACGGGCCAGGTTGCGGCCCATGACCGCCAGGCCGGTGACACCGATGTCCGCGGTCGCTTGCTCAGTCATCGGGCGGCTCCTCGGTTAGCTCGGCAGGCCACCACAGCAACCTACAACGGGCGTCGGCCCCGGGTGCGCGGGGGCGGGCGGCCAACTAACATGTGCAAGCGGACGCCGAGCCGTTATCCATCGGTATCGATCGGCGTCCACTGGCCAGCGGGTCAGGCACGGCAGGTTTGGCAGGCACGGCGGGTTTGGCAGAGAAGAGGAAGCACGTGGCAGGCGAACCGAGCGAGCTAGAGTCGACAGCCTTCCGCTCCGCCCTGGGCGTGATCCGGGCCGTCGAGCCGCGGGTGGCCGACGCCATCGCGGCCGAGCTCGCCGATCAGCGCGAGATGCTCAAGCTGATCGCCAGCGAGAACTATGCCTCGCCCGCGGTGCTGCTCGCGATGGGCAACTGGTTCAGCGACAAGTACGCCGAGGGCACGATCGGCCGCCGGTTCTACGCGGGCTGCAAGAACGTGGACACCATCGAGGCGCTGGCCGCCGAGCACGCCCGCACGCTGTTCGGCGCGCCGCATGCCTACGTGCAGCCGCACTCGGGCATCGACGCCAACCTGGTCGCCTTCTGGGCGGTCCTGATGCAGCGGGTGGAGCATCCCGAACTGGAGCGCCTGGCCAAGCGCAACGTCATGGACCTAGACGACGAGCAGTGGGCCAAGCTCCGCGCCGACCTGGGCAACCAGCGGCTGCTCGGCATGTCGCTGGACGCCGGCGGCCACCTGACCCACGGGTTCCGGCCCAACATCTCCGGCAAGATGTTCGACCAGCGCAGCTACGGCACCGATCCGCAGACCGGGCTGCTGGACTATGACGCCCTGCGCGAGCAGGCCCGCGAGTTCCGGCCGCTGATCATCGTCGCCGGCTACTCGGCCTACCCCCGGCTGGTTAATTTCGCGCTGATGCGCGAGATCGCGGACGAGGTCGGCGCTACGCTCCTGGTCGACATGGCGCACTTCGCCGGGCTCGTCGCCGGCAAGGTGCTGACCGGCGACTTCGACCCGGTCCCGTTCGCCCATCTGACCACCACCACCACGCATAAGTCGCTGCGCGGCCCGCGCGGCGGCATGGTGCTGTGCGGCGACGATCTCGCCGAGTACGTCGACCGGGGCTGCCCCGCCGTGCTGGGCGGCCCGCTCTCGCACATCATGGCGGCCAAGGCGGTGGCGCTGGCGGAGGCCTCGACGCCGGACTTCCGCGACTACGCCCGGCGCATCGTGGAGAACTCCAGGGCGCTGGCCGAGGGCCTGCTCCGGCGGGGAGTCACCCTGGTGACCGGGGGCACGGACAACCACATCGTGCTGCTGGATGTCTCCTCGTTCGGGCTGACCGGCCGGCAGGCCGAGTCGGCGCTGCTGCAGTCCGGCATCGTCACCAACAGGAACTCCATTCCGCGCGACCCCAACGGGGCCTGGTTCACCTCGGGCATCCGGACGGGCACGCCGGCGCTGACCACCCGCGGGCTCGGCCCGGACGAGATGGACGTGATCGCGGACCTGATGGCCACGGTGCTCAAGGAGACCTCTCCGGCGACCGCCGCCAGCGGATCGCCGGCCAAGGTCAAGTACCTGCTGGACGGCAAGGTCGCCGAGCGGGTAGCGCGGGAGGCGGCCGAGCTCGTGGCCGCCTATCCGCTCTACCCGGGGGTAGATCTCGGGTAGGAACTGCCGCGCAGTCCCCAGCGCCCGGATACGGCGAGCGCCACCAGCCCGAGCGCGGCCAGCAGCAGCACCAGGGGCGTCAGGTCGAGCACGATCCGGTGGTCGAGCGCGTGCAGAAGCTGGTCGGGCATCCGCCCCCCGTTGCCAGGCATGTTGGAGATGGTGGCCAGGGTCAGCCGGGCCAGCACCAGCCAGTCCAGCCGCGAGGCGGGATAGAGCACCAGGACGCAGATGATGATCGCGTCGTACCAGGGCAGCTGGTAGGGCCAGACGAACAGCCAGGCGACGCTGATGGCGAGCGCGGGGCGCAGCGCCGGGCGGAGCCGGTCGCCCGGCGGCATCCGCCACAGCAGCAGGACCGCCATCAGGACGACGATGAGGACGGCCAGCACGACCAGGTACTGGACGTGCGCCGTGTTCGCGAAGAGGACTCGGTAGGGCGTGTCCGCGCTCACCTTGTTGCGCCGGGCGAGCAGCGCCCGCACGGCCGGTGTTCCCAGCCAGGCATAGGTGGGGACCAGCACGGCGAGCGTACCGCCGGCCGCCGTCGCCAGCGCGGCGGGCGAGCGGCGCAGGGCCCAGGCCACGCCGGCGGCGAACAGGATGTAGTTGATCTTGATGTCGGCCGCGACGCCGACCAGCGCGCCCGCGGCCAGCGCGCGCAGCAGTCGCGGCTGGCTCGTCTTCGATTGCCGGCCGAGCGCGAGCAGCCCCAGCAGGCCGGCCGCGGCCGCGAGCACGTCGACGTGCCCCGCCGCGATCAGGTCCCACAGCAGCAGCGGGTTCAGCGTCCAGAGCAGGTGGGCGCGCAGGCGCTGGGCCGGGTCGCCACGCAGCAGCCTGTCCAGGACCACCGCGACCCCGCCGAAGGCGAGGGAGTCCCACAACTTGAGCCAGAAGGCGACCCTGGCTATGTAGATCCCGCCGAGCTTGGCCGCGAGGAACTGCTCCAGGGTGGCGAAGGGCCCGTAGAGGCTGACCTGGTGCTGCCACTCGGTCGGCACGGACCGGGCAAACGCGTCATGGGTCGCGCGCAGGAAGTGGGGCGTCGTCACGTAGGGGTTATGGCCCAGGACGAGCAGGCGTCCGTAGACCGCGTAGTCGAGCACGTCGGTGGAACCCGCCGGCGGGAGCACGGTCAGCGCGGCCACCGCGGCCACCGCCGCTACCAGGATGAGCCGCATCGACGGCCGGGCGCCCTTGCTGGCGGCCAGCAGTCCGGCCGCCACGCCGCCGACGGCCAGGACCGCCGCGACCCAGAGGGCGGCGACTACCAGGCCGGGCTTCACATGTACCGGGTGGATCTCCCACGGCGGGCCGGGGCTGGGTATCCGCAGCGGCGGGAACATCCAGTCCCCCCGGATCAGCGATGCCCCGATCATGATCAGGATCGAGCTGCCGATGCCGGCGGCGGCCAGCCAGCCGAGGGTCCGCACGTACCTGGCGGACGGTGTCATCGCCGGGCTAACCGCGGGTAGCGGGGGTATCCGGCGCAGGGAGTCGGTCATAGTGCCTTCGAGCGGGAATCGGCAGCCGGACGCGCCGGATGACGGCATGACGACCATGCCGACGGCTGGCTGCGTGGTGGCTCTGTCACGTAGGCGCCGCCGATGTCCTCATCGTCGTGCGCCGCAGGTCGCTGCTCTGAACTCAAAGTGGGAAGCGGTCACCGGCCGAGACGGACTGCACGAGCCCGCTCCCAGACTGCCGGTCGGCCGACATTAGCTACTAATCGGTCAGCCCGGTCCTTAATCTACCCTGCACGGCGGCTGAAGATGCCGCCGGCGGGCCGGCGACTCCCGCGGGGCGCCCGGTTTGACGTCCTAGCTTGTACTGGTTATCATTTTCATTTATACAACGAAGGGCCGTGCCGGGCCGGGTGCGCCCGGCCCGGGCCGCCCGGCCCGCCGAATTCCTGCTGGAGAGCCATGTCGCTGCGCCGGATGGCCGCCGTCGTCGCCACGACCGCAGCCATGAGCATGCTAGCCGCCGCCTGCGCCTCCAGTTCCGCGACTAGCACGGCCACCGCCCGAAGCGGGGTGGTCGTGGCCGTCGGCGCCGAGAGCCAGTACGCGAACGTGATCTCGCAGATCGGCGGCAGGTACGTGCGGGTCACCGCCGTCGAGAATAACCCGAACAGCGATCCGCACAGCTTCGAGGCCAGCGCCAGCGTCAGCCAGGCGGTCGGTGCCGCCGAGCTCATCGTGCAGAACGGCATCGGTTACGACTCGTACATGAACACCATCGAGAGCGGCTCGCCCAACCCGGCCCGCCGGGTCATCGACGTGGCGCACCTCCTGGGGCGGCCCGATTCCACGCCGAACCCGCACCTGTGGTATTCGCCGGCCACGATGCCGGCCGTGGCCCGGGCGATCGCCGGCGACCTGTCGAAGCTCCGGCCCGCACACCAGGCTTACTTTCAGGCCAGGCTGGCGAGGTTCGACGCGTCGCTCCGCCCCTGGCTGAGCGCGATCGCGAGCTTCAAGGCGGCCCGCGGCGGGACCCCGGTGGCCACCACCGAGCCGGTCGCCGGCTACCTGCTGGCGGCCCTCGGAACGCGGGACCTGACCCCGTTCGGCCTGCAGGCCGACATTATGAATGGCGTCGACCTGCCGCCGCAGTATGTGACGCTGCAGGACAAGCTGCTCCAGCAGCACAAAGTCAAGGTGCTCGTCTATAACCAGCAGGTAGTGGATTCCGTCACGCAGGCCTTCCTTGCCGCGGCCAGGAGCGCGGGGATCCCGGTGGTGGGCGTCTACGAGACGATGCCAGCCGGCTACAGCTACCAGTCCTGGATGCTGGCCGAGGTGCACGCGCTGCAGAAGGCGGTCACCGGAAAGGGCTCGACGGAGAAGCTATGACCATGACCCCCGTCACCGTCGCCCGGTCCGACCGCGCGACGGATGTGCTGGCCATCGAGGACCTGGGTGTCCGGCTGGGCGGCCGGGACATCCTGGCGGACGTGCGGTTCACGATCGGCGCGGGCGAGTTCGTCGGGCTGATCGGGTCCAACGGCGCGGGCAAGACCACCCTGCTGCGGGTCATCCTCGGGCTGGCGGCGCCCACGACGGGCACGGTCAGCATCTGCGGCGAGCGCCGTGCCGCCCGCAAGGGACTGGTCGGCTATGTGCCGCAGAAGATCCAGCTGGACCCGGACATGCCGGTCCGCGCCCGCGACCTGGTCGGGCTCGGACTGGACGGGCACAAGTTCGGCCTTCCGCTGCCGTCCCGCGGCCGGCGCCAGCAGGTGGACGAGATGCTCCGCGCGGTCGGCGCCGCCCGGTTCGCCGACGAGCGGGTCGGCAACCTGTCCGGCGGCGAGCAGCAGCGGGTCATGATCGCGCACGCGCTGATCAGCAGCCCCCGGCTGCTGCTCCTGGACGAGCCCCTGGCCAACCTCGATATCAGCAGCGCGCAGGAGATCATTGCCCTGCTCGCGAGGGTCTCATCGCAGCGCGGGGTCTCGGTGCTCATCTCGGCCCACGAGATGAACCCGTTGCTGCCGGTCATGGACCGGATCGTGTACCTGGCCGGCGGCCGGGCGGCGAGCGGGACCACCACCGAGGTCGTCCGCTCGGAGGTGCTGAGCGGGCTGTATGGCCACCACGTCGACGTGATCCGCGTGCATGGCCGCGTCCTGGTCGTCGCCGGGACCGGCGACGGGCTGGACATCCCGGCGGAAGCCGGCGCGGTGGGTGGCGCGGTGGGCGAGGCCATGGCCGCCGACCACCCGCCGTCCCTGGGGGAGCAGGTTGGCCACGGGCGGTCCCTCGGTCACGGGTCGCCCGACGATGGGCAGCCGGGGGACCAGGCGTGACCAGCCTGCTGCATCTCCTGTTCGCGCCGGGCTTCTTGGCCAGTCCGCCGGTTCGGCTGGCGCTGCTGACCGGGGGCGTGGCGGCGTTCGTCTCCGGCGCGGTGGGCGCGTTCACCGTCCTGCGCGGTCAGTCCTACGCTGGCCACGCCCTGGCGGACCTCAGCGTCACCGGCGGGTCCGGTTCCTACCTGATCGGCATCAGCCCGCTGCTGGGGTTCGCCGGCACTGGCGTCCTGGCCGCCGGCGTCATGGACATGATCGGGATTCGCCGGCCGCGCGGCCGGGATCTGGCCACCGGGATCGTGCGCGGCGCCGGGCTCGGCCTGGCGGCCCTGTTCCTGTTCTGGGACACCACGCACACCAACACCAGCGGCGTCGCGGTCACCATCTTGTTCGGCTCTATGTTCACCATCAGCCCCGCGGTCATCCCGCTGGTCGTCGGCTGCGGCCTGGTGGCCCTCGCGATCGTGGCCGTGTTCTACCGGCCGCTGCTGCTGAGCTCGGTCAGCGCGGACCTGGCCGCCGCGCGCGGCATCCCGGTCCGCGCGGTCGGACTCCTGTGCCTCATCGCGATCGCGCTGGCCGTGTCGCTGTCCGCGCTGACCATCGGCACGATCTTGTCCACCGCGCTGCTGGTCGGCCCGGCGGCGACGGTGCTGCGGATCACCGACCGTCCCGGTCGCGCCACCGTGATGGCGGCCCTGCTCGGCGTCGCGGTGACCTGGCTGGGCATCGTCTTGGCCTACGACAGCTTCACCTGGCCGCCGCGGCACGACGGCTGGCCGGTGAGCTTCTTCGTCGTGGCGCTGATCTTCGTCGGCTACCTGCTCGCGCAGCTCGTGGGCAGGCGCAGGCCCGTCCGCCGGGTGGAGAGCTAGCCGCCATGTTCGCGCCCTTCATGATCAACGCCTGGATCGTCGCCACGATGGTGGCCGTGGTGGCCGGGATCGTGGGCTTCTTCGTGGTCATGCGCGGGTCGGCGTTCGTGGCCGACGCCGTTCCGCAGGGCGCCTTCGCCGGCGCGGCCGGTGCCAGCCTCATCGGCGTCAGCACCCTCGTCGGGCTGAGCGTCTTCGCGCTCGCCGGGGCGCTCGGGATCGGCTTGCTCGGCCGCCGCGGCCGCCATGATGTCGCCACGGCGCTGACGCTCGTGCTGATGCTCGGCCTCGGCGCGCTGTTCCTCAGCTTCACGACGCAGTACTCCTCGGAGATCTTCGCGCTGCTGTTCGGCGAGATCCTCGGTATCAGCTCCAGCGAGATCCTGCCGATCGCAGTCCTCGGGCTGGTCTGCATCGCCGCGATCATCGTCATGTACCGGCCGCTGCTGCTGTCCTCGCTGGCGCCCGAATCCGGCGAGGCGCGCGGCGTGCGCGCCGCGCGGATGGAATTGCTGTTCCTGATCGTCGTGGCGATCGCCACCAGCATGACGCTGCCGGTGGTCGGCGCGTTGCTGATCTTCAGCCTGATGATCGGCCCGCCTGCCGCGGCCCGGTCGCTGACCGGCAGCCCGCTGCGCGCCATGGCGCTGTCAGTCGTCATCGCCGTGGCGCTGGCCTGGGTGGCCATCGCGGCATCCTACGAGACGGACTGGCCGGTCGGGTTCTTCGTCGGCGTGGGCGGCGCGGTCTGCTACGCGGGCGGGCGCGGCTGGGCGGCCTGGTCCGCCGCGCGACTGCCCTCCGCCGCCCCCTCGCCCCCCGCCGCCCCCGCCGCCACTGTCGGCTCCTGACCCGCTGCCGCCACTGTCGGCTCCTGACCCGCAGCCGCCCCCGCCGGCCCCCGGCCCGCCGCCTGGGCCCGCCGGCGCTGCCACACGGCCAGGCCGCCCGCGATTACGCCCACCGCGATCGCGGTCACGTGCCCGACGGCCGCGACCCGGAGACTGCTGAGGCCGCCGAAGATGTCCCCCACGAAGGTCAGCAGGGCCAGGTCCGCCGCGGCCGCCGCGCGGGCCAGCCAGCTCCCGTACATGATCGCCACGGCGATGGCCGCGACGACAACGTAAGACGGTCCCACGTCGAGGATGTACCGGTCGGCGGCGGGGAGGGCGTGGTGTGTTACCCGGTATTCCAGGATTCCCTCGCTGACCAGCGTGCCGATGACGTGCCCGGCGGCGCAGACCGCGGCCGTTCGCCAGTTCCCGAGCACCTTGTTGGCGCCGAACAGGGCCAGGGCGATCAGCCCCGGCCACCAGATGGCCGGCTCGGTCGGGAAGAACGCCGACGCGATCAGGCTGCCGGCCGGGTCGTGCTGCAGGTTGTGTACGTTCGTGCTGGCCCAGGCCAGCAGCGCCGCCTGATCATGGCTGGGCAGGGCCGTGTAGACGATCTCGCCGGCGCTCACCCCGACCAGGTAGATCCAGGCGACCGCGTACCTGGTGAACAGCGTCAGGTCGGCGTAGCGGCGCATGACCATCAGGTTAGAGAGGCGCCCGGCCGCCTGTCGCGGCGCACTGGCCGTTGGCGGTGAGGCTGACGACTTCAAACGCGTAGTCGGCGGGGGTGGCGAGACGCTCCGCGGCTCGGGCAGCGTCTGGCCGGTTTCCATCAGGGCCCTTGAGGCTGGCGAGGATCGCCGACCAGCCAGCTCTGGGGGGGAGCTTGACGTAATCGAATAAACGTTCGATAGTATGGACCATGGGGCGGAGGTCGCGCAGACAGGGGATCGCGCAGATGGGGATCGCGCAGGCTAGGTCGCTGGCACCGGGGAGCGCGGTCCCGGGGGGCCTGGCACCGGGTGATGCGGTGTGGCCGGGGCAGGACATCCTGCCGGTGCTCCCTGCGCTGCAAGGGCTCCTGCCCGCCGGGCTGCAGCGCGGCCAGGTGGTGACGATCGAGGGCGGGGGACTGCTGTGCCTCGCGCTGGCCGCGGGGGCGTCCGCCGCGGGAGCATGGTGCGCCGCGGTCGGCCTGCCGTCGCTGGGGGTACGCGCGGCCATCGATGCCGGCCTCGACCATGACCGGCTGCTGCTGATCGCCGACCCCGGCGCCGCCTGGCCCCAGGCGGTAGCCGCCCTGCTGGATGGCTGCGACATCGTCCTGCTGCGCCCGCCGGGCCGCCCGCCGGCTCAGCTGCGGCGCAAGCTCGAGGCGGCCGCCCGGCGGCACGGGAGCGCGCTTCTGGTCGCGGGGGAGTGGGAGGGTGCGCAGACCCGGCTGCGCGTCGCCTGCCGGGAGTGGGCCGGCATCGGCGCCGGCCACGGGCGGCTGCGCGCTCGCCGGGTGCAGGTCGTGGCCGAGGGCCGGGGCGCGGGGACCCGGCCGAGGACGGCCTGGCTGTGGCTGCCGGGCCCCGACGGCGCGGTGACTCCGGTGGCTGACCCCGTAAGCACGGGCCTGGCGAGCACGGGCCTGGCGAGCACGGGCCTGGCG
>DATKRH010000181.1:0-2972 GCA_035532295.1 Streptosporangiaceae bacterium | reverse complement strand
GGTGCTTCGCTGGCCTGATCGCCTGCCGGCTCGGCGAGCGCGGTGGCGGCGCGTGCGATCCTGGGTCTGCCGCGGACTGCGCTGGACCGCTGTGGCGAGGCGGCGGACGCGGATGGCGGGAGGAGGCAGATGACCAAGGTTCCCGACGTCGCCGAGGGTGGCTGCCGCGGGCGCCGGCGGAGACGCGGCGGTGAGCTGGCCTGAGGATCCGGCGTGTGCTTCTCGCCTCAGGCTGACATCGCCGGCGGCCTGGTGATCTGCGCGATCGGCGTCGATGCGGTCCGCCATGTCCGCCAGCGCCGGGAGTTCGTCGCGCTGGCGTGGATTCCCTTGCTGCTCGGCGCCCATCAGTTCATCGAGGCGCTCGTCTGGTTGTGGCTCCAGGGCCGTGTGCCGCGCGGGATCGGCCATGTCGCGCTCTGGGCTTACCTGCTGATCGCGTTCATCGTGCTGCCGGTGTTTGTCCCCTTGGCCGTGATCGTGCTCGAGCCGACGAGACGGCGGAAGTGGATGATGGCGCCCTTCGCGTCGACCGGGGCCGTGATCGCCGTGGCGCTGCTCGCGGCCATGGTCCGCGGCCCGGTCGGCGTGAAGCTAGCTCCTTACCACCTCGCCTACAGCGTCCGGCTGCCGGACGGCTTCCTGATCGTGGCACTGTACGTCGTGGCGGTGTGCGGGCCGCTCCTGGTGTCGGGCTACCGCCACGTCGCTATCTTCGGCATCGTCAACCTCGTGGCCGTCGTCATCATTGCCCGGCTCACCGTTACCGGGTTCGCCTCCGTGTGGTGCGGGTGGGCGGCGGTCTCCAGCGCTGCCATCACGCTGCACTGCCGCTTCGCCAGGCCCCACCGGCTACGCGCCCGGCCGGGGCTGGCGGGCTAGTTCCGCCGGCTGAGCGGCTCTCCGCCGCTGTGTCAGCCAGCGGCCTGCGGCCGGCGTCCGCCAGCGTTCCGCTACTAGCTGTCTATCAGCTTGACAGTTGTGCTGTCTAGTCGCTAGATATATTGTGGTGAGAGCGCGTGAGGTGAACCGGCGTATCGAGCGGCTGGGCGGCGTGATGGTCCGCCAGGCTGGCTCGCACCGCCGCTACGTCGTCACCTATGCCGACGCCGACGGCGCTCAGGCGACGGTGGCCACGACGGTAGCGCAGCATGCGGGCGATGTGCCGGCCGGGACGCTGCGCGCGATCGAGCGTGACCTGGAGCCTGGGCTGGGAAAGGGGTGGCTGCGGTGAGCGGGGACACCTACCGGGTGGTCGTCACGCGGGAGGACGGGCACTGGCTCGCAGACGTGCCCGAGCTGGAGGGCGCCCACACCTATGCGCGCAGCCTGCCCGCCCTGGACCAGGCGGTGCGCGAGGTCATCGTGCTGGCTGCCGGCCTGCCCGATGAGGCCATGCCGGATCTCGCGCTGGACTACGACTACCACACGGGCGACCCGGAACTGGATACCACCGCCCTGGAGGTCCGGCGCCTGCGTCGGCAGGCCGGCGAGCTCGCCGCGGCCGCCACCGCGCGCACCAGCCAGGCCGCCGCCCAGCTCGCTGCCCGCGGCCTGTCGGTCCGCGACATAGCTGCTCTGCTGGGGATCAGCCCCCAGCGTGTCTCACAGCTCACCGCCAGGGCCAGCTAAGCGGCAGCGACGGCCCGAAAGGCCGCCAGCAGCGGCGGAGAACGGCGGGGTGAGCGGTCGGCGAGCCGCTGAGAGTGCAATGTACCGGTCCTGGCTCGCCTGCCAGCCAGGATGACGATGTCTCCCCAGGCTCTGTTGAGTGTTGCGTAATTACTATAAACCCAGGTGAACGGGTCTTCCACCGGGATCATCAAAAGCCTGGCGAAGGTGGACGACGACAGCTCGCCGGCTGAACTGGCAGCGCTTGCCAGGCTGGCCCGGACAAGCCGGTCACCCATCTCGGTGGAGACCAACCTGGGTGCGACGGTGTTCACCCTGATGCCGTGCGGGCGCTCTTCGAAGGACAGCACACTGGCCAGCGCCTCGCCTGCAGCTTTCGCCATCGCGTAGGGGGCGGAGCCGGGCCCGAGGCCGCGGGCCACCACGCTGGAGATGAACGCGATCGATCCGCCGCCCGCGCGCCGCATGCCGGGCAGCACGGCGGCGCACGCCTCCGCTGCCGCCAGTACATGCACCTGGTACAGGTGCATGTACTCCTCGTGGCTGGTGTGCTCGACCGAGCGTCCCCGGCTGGCCTGGCCCGCGTTGTTCACGAGTATTGTCGGCGGGCCCAACTCATCGGCTGTCCGCTCGGCGAGCGTCCGGGCCGGTCGTGAGGCCGAGTCGCCACCCATATGAACTCGTGACGCCTTCGTCGCATCGAGGGGTCAGCGGCGTATGTAACGAACTCCGGCGCCTGGTCAAATCCGGTTGGGCCCTCTAGAGATCGTCGGGCAGGAGCCGGAACCACTTGTGCGGGGTGAGCGGGCGTATCGCGCGGAAGTCGCGCCGGTCGAGCGTGAGTACCGCATCGGTCCGGTAGTGGGCAGCCAGCCCCACATTGACTGCGTCGGCCAGATCCAGGTCGAGACTGGCGTACTGCCGCTGGACCTGGCGTGCCGTGTCCAGGATTTCCAGGCCGGTCTCGGGGATCTGGAAGCGCAGTTGCCGGGCCTGGGCGATGATGAACTCGATGATCGCCGTCCGGGCCCGTGATCCGAAGCGGGCCTTGGCCAGGTGATCAACCTCGGTGAGCACGAGCGGCGAGATGATCACCGTTCCTGCTTGCCGCAAGATTTCCTGGCATGCTGCTGACTCGCGCGCATTGCGGTCGGATGCGGCGATGATGCCGGAGGTGTCGGCGACGACAATCACGAGCGGGCAGCAGCCCGGGCGACAGTCTCGGTGACCTCATCACTGGTGGCGGTCTCGCCGGTCCCGTCGAAAGTGGGCCAGTCGAGGGAACCCTCCCATACTCGGTTACTCATGGCGGCCAGGTGAATGCCTTCACGGATGATCTC